>NZ_JBLBVL010000015.1:0-86916 GCF_047250365.1 Thaumasiovibrio clandestinus | reverse complement strand
GAAATGTTGTAGTTAAGTCTATCACTAATCAAAGGGATGATACTTTTCCCTTACATTATTTAATTACAGTAAACCCAGAAATCGGAGATGGCATTGTTACTAACAAGATTGTAAGTAATTGATATTTATTGATTATGCATGTGTAAATTGCGATGATAGAGTTTAAGGCTTTTCGTATCTAAGGAGGGGTTATGAACTGTCCCAGTTTCACCTCATTCTAGTTTGTAAAACGTTACTCAGTTTAATACAGTTATATCTGTAATCGAATTTTTCGCAATCTTGTGGGGTTAAAGCAAATGGAGCTTAACTTATGGATCGCATATGTTAGTGTTATCAGCCTATTGATTTTCACACCAGGACCATCGGCGATATTGTGTTTAAACCACGGTGTAAAGTTCGGAGCAGTGAGCTCAATACCAACCATTTTAGGTGGTAGCGTAGCTTCACTATTATTAATGGCTTTGTCTGCGTTTGGACTTGGCGTCTTGCTTCTTGCATCTGCAAATGCGTTTTTAGTCGTAAAACTAGCTGGTGCAGCTTATCTCGTTTATTTGGGCATAGGGTTATTGAGAGAAGGAAGTATGGGTGTGTCCTTTTCCGAGAGTAGTATTAGTGGTCAGGTATCTAACGATTGGGAAAAAATCAAAACAGGTTTTCTTGTTGGTATCAGCAACCCTAAAGACATTATCTTCTTCGCTGCCTTATTTCCTAACTTTATTAATTTAGGCAGCCCTCAAGCCGTTCAATTCATCATATTAGCGTTAACTTGGAGTGTAATCGATTTTGCTACAATGTTTGCATATTCAAGCCTAGGGCTAAAAGTAGCACCTTGGTTTGAGCACAAAACCAATATGCTTCGGTTTAATCGTACCTTAGGTGGTTTCTTCGTAACAGCAGGTAGTTTATTAGCTGTATCGAGTAAATAAATATAACAAACGGCTATGGCACGCTAATTAGATGGTACGCCCCACACCTACGCTAAAATTAGCATGGTCGATGAACATTTAGAGGTGCCATCATGTCAGCTATTAAAGTTATTGGTATAGATCTCGGTAAGTCTGTTTTCCATCTAATTGGCCACGATTATTCTGGCCGTGAAGTTTTCCGACACAAATTGACCCGAGCTAAGCTCATTCATTTTATCTCACAGCAAGAATCTACAACCATAGCAATGGAAGCGTGCTGTGGTGCGCATTGGTTGGCTCGAAAATGCCAAGAATATGCTCATAAGGTCAAACTAGTACCTGCACAGTATGTAAAGCCATACGTTAAGAGCCACAAGAACGATTTCATTGATGCTGATGCCATTGCCGAAGCTGCCATGAGACCTAATATGAGGTTTGTCTCTCCGAAAAGCGAACAAGCTCAAATTAGTACGGTGATTAGGAAAATTAGAACAGGATATATTCGCGAAAGAACCTCCTGTATGAATAGAATCGGGTCAATCTTGCTAGAGTTTGGCATTAGCTTTCCTCGCGGGCATGCCAATATGAAAATGCTGTTCCAGTGGCTAGCAGATAAAGAGGCTATAGTCCCACCACAGATCATTCTTGAGCTTCGTGACCAATTGGACTTCTACAACCAACTAAATGAAAAGATCGCTGTTCAAGACCAAAAACTAGTCGAACTCAATAAAGAAAATGAGCTATATAGTTTGCTTCAAACGATACCAGGTATCGGGCCTATGACAGCTTCGTGTTGCTTGTCTTCTGTCGGAGACCCAAAAGACTTTGCTAATGGGCGAAACTTTGCAGCATGGATAGGGTTAGTACCGTTTCAATATACAACGGGAGGAAAACCTCGGTTGTTGGGTATATCGAAGCGGGGAAACAAAGAACTGAGGGAATTATTTGTTCATGCAGCTAGAGCTGTCATGTGGAGAGATAGCTCTGCGGAGCGTTATTTCGGTTCGTGGCTTATTGATTTGAAGTGTCGAAAACCATTCAACGTTGCTGTTGTTGCATTGGCCAATAAATTGGCTCGCATAGCATGGTCAGTGATGAACTCTCATAAAGCATTTGAAGCAAAAGTATAACCAAGATTTGCATATGATAAATCAAGATGACAAAACGGTTAGACCACCAGATTGAAGACCTGAGGGGCAAAACAGCATTAAAAATGCTTTCACGCTTATGAGGACAATCTGGCGCGGATCTCATCGTAGAGGTGGGGCTTAAGAAGCAAAGTCTCAATTAGACTCTGAATACATTAGCGCAAACCAACTCCGTTATTTTAGATTTTTCACTTGCAAAACGGGGCGTACCATACATTTTGCCCCAAAATCGTTTAGAGCAGGTGCTCTACGCCAACAATCCACTTCTCTTTTTCCGTACTTTTGCTAATGGCATCACGTCTGGTTGAGTGAACTACATGTACAGCGATCAATACTATATCGATAATGTTACGAGATGCATGAAACCTTGGTAACGTGAGTACAGTAGTGTACCCTGCTAATAGGCTGCAACTTGCGGTATATCAGCTGTAGAAGTAACAGGAGTTACCCCTTATCCTATTGAATTTTTTATAGTTAAATCTAGTGCTGAAACTAAGATATAGCGGGATATGCGGCGAAGTGGAAAGCAGGATATGTGGCAATTTGCCGCATATAAAGCTAACTAGCAGGAGAATTATGGAAGTTTCGTTGGTTAAAATTGAGCCGAAGTTACGCAGCGTGCTCGAAAATTTATTTCAATATTACGTGTACGATATGTCTGAATTCATGGGATTTACTCCTAACGATGATGGACTATATGCATTTGACTCATTCCAGCTTGATGCGTATTGGCTTAGGGATGACCATTTTCCGTATTTGATATTTGTTGGTTCAGAACTTGCTGGTTTTGCTCTTGTTCGAAGATACCCTTCAAATACATCAATTTATGATATTGAACAGTTCTTCGTGTTACGAAAATTTAAGGGGAAGGGTGTTGGTAAGAAAGCGCTTGGACTTGTTCTCAAATCATACCCAGGGAAATGGCAAATTCGCATCTTAAGTGAAAATATTGTTGCGCTAAACTTTTGGAAATCGGCGGTATCCAATGTTGTTGGTAGTGAGTACAGCCTCTCTGAAGATCTAGATGTGGATCTTATGATGAACTTCATCAGATTTCAGGTCTAGCCAGTTAACAAGGCCATTAAGTTGACCCTTTACACGGCACATTTTTGGTATGAATTGGCTTGTGTGTTTACTGTGGTCTGTTTAGTTTTTGGGGGGGCAAATTATGGCAGGCGTTAAGCGCTAAAGGAGGACATATGTCTAGTTCAAATAAAAATGATAAAGAAAAAGTTATCAAAGCTCTTGAAGATGACAGATATAAGTGGAGGACTATCAAAGGAATCGCAACTGCGTCTCGTATTAGTCCAGTAAAAGTTGAAGCTGTTTTACAGGCACAACAAGATAAAATTGTAAGATCGTCGATTAACGGTGCTAATGGCGAAGCTTTATATGCCACCCGTCGCCATTTCAAAAAGAAGTCTAGTTTTGGTGAAAGAGTAATGGCTGCAATGCGAAATAGGATGGCATAGTATGGAAACTTCATTATTTCAATTACCAGTATATTGCGCATTCTTTGGGGCACTAGCAATCAAGTTACTTGAGTTGGCTGAATTACAACATGTTGCAAAAGTTGAACGTCCCGATTTTTCAGATATTGTTTACTGGCTACCATATTTAATCATGCCACTATTAGGCGGCGGATTAGCTTATGTTTATATCGTATCAGGCGTAGAGTTACAGCCAATATTGGCTGCAAATATAGGTGTTTCTGCTCCTTTAATCTTGAGAACTTGGGCTGAGGTAAATCCTCTTGGAGATAAGAAAATCACCCTCCCTGAAGGCGCTTAAGGCAGGCGTTAGCAGTATTTTTGGAGTTTCAGGTGGAATATTATCGAGAAATTGTTGAGTTACTTGGTGGGGCAACATTGGTACTTGGTGCATTGTTTGCGTTTATCAGTAAGATTTGGCTCAGTAGAATCATCGAGCGAAACAAAAGTGATCTAGCTGTTGAGTTAAAGAAACTTGAACAAGATCTAACGTCGGCAAACCAACGGTTAGATGCAGAACTACAGCACTCTGTGTTTGTTTCTCAAGTCCAGTTCGACAAAGAGTACAGAATATACGGTGATGCTTGGGAACTTCTAGTTGAATTAAAGATTGTTACTTCTCAGCTGCGTCCAATCTTTGATCATATCGATCCTTCTCAAAGTGAAGAAGAAAGAAAAGCAGAAAGGTATAACCAATTCATAGATCCATTTAATGCGTTTTCCACAACATTAGAAAAGAATAAGCCATTTTTCTCTGAATCAGTCTACGAGGCTCTAAGTGCAGTTCGTAATGCTTGTTATGACGAGAGCGTTGATTATAAGCATGGTAAATCGGTAGATCGGGATTATTATGAAAAGGCAGTGGAAAACAATAGAAATATCAGCAAACTAATTGATTTAGCTTGTGAGGCAATAAGGTTGCGCTTGAATGAGGTTCAGGTGAAATAAATACTGCATACAAGCGTTTAAGAGCGATTCCTCAACGCTTGCCGGTTTCGCTTCGCTCACAGTATGGCAAGCGCATCGTCACGCCTTAACGCGGCGTGACTTTCCCATACTTCAGCTAATCCGTTATATCCTAATTTAGTAAATTCGCTGACACATTTATGTCCAAATGTGCGCTGGCTAGTCTGTTTGCGAGTGTGGCTAGTAACGACAAGCTGCGTACGCGAATGAGCCCTTATACTTGCATATAAAAGCTCATCAAAATAAGTCCTTTGCCGAGCTGTCTATTTCTTGTTGATTAAGGTAGTTTTCCCATCCAATATCTTTAGGAGGGTGTTCAATCCTTAGTTTGTTCACTTTTACTTTAAATGGATTTTGTTTTTCGCATGCTGCCTTGCTTACTTTAGGAGCCGCATTGGCAAAGTGCTCGAGTAAAATCCTAGATGAATTATCACGCAGTGCGAGACGGCTAGCTCTATTGATGAGCTTTCTTATGCGGCGCAGATTACCGTGAGAGAAGGCATATATGCGTTTCATCATGTCAGGAGATGTAAGGTTTGAAAGCTCTTGGAAAGGAAGTTCATCATCAAGCATCGTGAGAAAGGCTTTATAATGACGAAGATTTTTTTTGTTGTTCAATCTAAATGGTTCAAGTGTATGTTGTAGTTCGAAGCGCCCCGCTAATTGATTATTTGCCTCCAAAATTACCACGGAGTAAGGCATGCCGAAGAGTACCACAGGAACCTTAGAACGAACGATAAGCATTTTCAACCAATCGGCAGCGCTATGTAAAACTTGCTTATTTTTTCTGTCTATCATGTGTTGAAACTCATCAATAATAATTAGCTCAACCCCGCATGACAGCATTAAGTCACTTATTTCTTTGGCGATTTTCACAGGATCGCTCCCTCTAGAAAATGCTAAAGGATCACCAAGGTCAGACAGCAATTGCTCAGAAGCAGTTATAGGGGTGGCATTAGGAGGAAGAGAGGTTGATAGAATTGGGATAACAGAGCCATCACTTGTCTCTGAGCGTGGATTTTTATCTAAGTATTTGTTAATAAGTGTTGTTTTACCGGAACCCGTATCTCCGACGACGATCATGCAGTCTGGCTCATGAATGCCATCACTAAACTCTCGGCAATCTGCAATATCATCGAGGATGTCAGTAATTTTGGGGTTTTGGATAAAGATTTGTTTGACCTTATCAACAATGTTCTCTGTTTTGTTACGATCCATGTCAGTTTGCCTCTTAGATAAGTCACTCTATCGACCAGCCATTAGTATTCACTTCGATATCCCAATCTAGTTCGTCATCATCGGGCTCTGATAGAGATCCACTATTCGCTTTATTCGTATGCTGTTTCGTGGCTTCGGAAGCTGCTCTTTCTGAATGTTCTTTTACTCGTTGTACTCTAGAGGTTGTTGTTATACCTAAAGAGTTTCTTTTTTTTGTATGCCTTGTTTTTTCTATTGCTTCATCAATAATGTCGAGGATTTTCCGCCATGCTTTAAGAACATCTCTATGGTTATAGTTTTTTCTTATATGTCTTCTTGCGTATTTACAGCATGTTTTGTGCAACCATTCAGAAACGGAGTAGGCATAGTCAGCGTCGACAGCTTCAACAGCAAAGAACTCTTCCCTATCTTCATCAAGAACATAGACTCTGCCTAGGCAGCTAGGGTCATATTTAATGCGCACTTGCACACTTTTTTTATTTGCACACGTATGGCTACCAAAATACCTCGCTAAACGAGTACTAGAGTAACGTATTGTGGTACCAAGTCTAATGCCATTCCTATCGAGAGGCACCTCGTGGTTTTTTCCTAGATTAAACTTTAATTGTTCTCTTGTGCCTTTAAACGGACGTGGTGGAACAGAGGAATTAACAGCATCGATCCAGCTTAAATTTGGGATGTTGTTTTCAAGCCCATTCTTTCCATTCTGATAGATATCAATCAACCAGATATGAACCATTTCTTGTAGCAAACTTTGATCGATTACTGCGTTTTTAAGTGGATCGTAGTCTTTCCTTTCAAATATATTACTGAAACTCTTTCCTGGCAGCCTAGAGAGAAATCGGTTGTTTATGGTACGAAAGTACCGCTCTACTGAACCTTTAAGCCATGGTTTTTTGGTCGGATTTTTCTTAACTTGGATTTTCAGTTCTTTGCAGGCAATTTTAAAGTCACGGCTATTAAATTCTGCTCCGTTGTCGACGATTAAATGTTCAGGTAGACCATAACAAGGCCAAGTCCCTTCAACTGAGGGGTAGAGTTCCTTAATATGGTCTTTAGGTAATATGGCATTTTCGAGTGCTAATGAGACAGACAGATAGCTCGGTGGCTCGAAGCCTAAGTAGAAGCCGATGATGCTTTTCGTATGAGTATCGTAGAGGAGTGTAAGCCAAGGTCTGCCAAGAGGAATTCCATGGTGTTCATCGATAACGAATAAGTCGAGTCTGGTATGATCAGCCTCAACGCGCTCTAGTACTCGTGTTGTAGCAGGTCTTTGACCGACTTTTCTAAATGCCGCATCAGCAGCACTTTTCCCCTTTGTTAGTAATATTTTGTCGTACTCTGAATGTTTTCTTAGCCTCTTTCTAAATGATTGTATTGAAAACAAAGAATGTTGAGTGTCGTGGATTTCGTTGTACCTTGAGACTTCAGTTTCTAGTGTAAAATATGCCGATGCTGCTGTTTGCTTTTCAGCTGAAAAGTAATCTTTGATTGCTTCTTGAATTAATGGCTCAAGTTCTTCTGGTGCTTTGCTGCCTGTATTGCCAGCTGTGACTTTAGGAATAAGTGAAGACAGTTTGAAGTCCGACTTTTTGAAGGCTCTCCAGTATCTGTCAATGCTACTTGTTGATGGGGTGTTCGAACCAAACTTTTCTTCTAGCAATGGTAAAGAGTCAATTATTTCTTTTTTTGAAAATGTAGTGCCATGAAGTACCATGAGGTACTCAAGAATATTATATCTATGTATGGCCTCGTCTCTTCGGTCTTCGCTAACGCCAAAAATATCTGTGAAGGTGATGTCGATGTCTTTCCATACTGGTAGCGATAATGTCTCTTTAGGTTTGGATTTATTGTCAGAGCTTGGAAATAGCCCACCGAATCGTAGTGTGTCTTTGTCAGTCATTGCTATGAGCACCAAACTTGACTTCGCCAGCCAATAGGTTGGTGCATATCAATGGTCAACAGTTGTTTAGCGACTAAATCATACAAAGCAGGCAGTAACATTGATGAATGGACTGAGGAGAATTGAACAACTTGTTCAACTCTTAATTCGCCATATTTTTTAAATAACTTCAGTATATTGCGTTGAATAGCATTGAGTTTCTCATCACAGGCATATCGATGGATGATCTTTAAGTTGTCTAGTAAAGGATAAATTTGAATATCGTCCTCAGTCAGGACATGGAGGTCATTACCAATACTCAGCGCATATTTTTTCTGGGCGGCAAATTTTTCTTTAAACTCATCGGTTTCTGCAATGTGCTTTGGTTTTATCTCATAAAACGGCTGATAAGAGTCATCATAAGTAACTAAAAAATCGGGAGTGTATCTACGTCGCTTACCTTCGAGATAGTACTCGAAACCTAGGGGTTGTGCTTCAAAAGCTACAATCTGTGCTGAAAACTCGAAGTGAAAACAGGCGTCAAACTCTAAGTCGGATTCAACCGTATGTATAGAGTCAGTTTTGAGGCTGACAAACCGAGATATGTTTTTTTCTGATGAGTTTCTTAGAATTCGTTTCTTCATAAAAAAACAACCATGCTTGTAGTAAACTTACATAAGTATTGTATACTGTGTAAGCTATTGCAAGGTATGGTTGTTTTTGTTTCAGGGTATGGTTTCGTAAAATCAACGTATGGTTGTTTTTACATATAAAACAACACGCTGAAGCTTATGCTTTACCGAATACGTTATTTTCTTGCTCTTGTACACGGATAAACGTCGTGCGTTTAGTTAATTCTTTAAGCTGTGCTGCGCCGACATAAGTACAAGTCGAACGTACGCCGCCCATGATATCGTTGATAGTGTTATCAACTGGACCACGGTATGGCAATAGTACGGTTTTACCTTCAGCGGCGCGGTATTTTGCTACACCACCAGAGTGTTTCGCCATCGCAGACTCAGAAGACATGCCGTAAAATTTCATGAAGGTTTTGCCATCTTTTTCGACAATTTCACCATTGCTCTCTTCGTGACCGGCCAGCATGCCACCAAGCATAACGAAATCTGCACCGCCACCGAAAGCTTTTGCAACATCACCCGCACAGGCACAGCCGCCATCGCCAATAATGCGACCACCTAGACCATGTGCTGCATCGGCACATTCGATAATTGCAGAAAGTTGAGGGTAGCCAACACCGGTTTTAACTCGGGTAGTACAAACAGAACCTGGACCGATACCAACTTTAACGATATCCGCACCAGCAAGAATAAGTTCTTCAACCATGTCGCCAGTCACAACATTACCAGCACTGATAACTTTGTTAGGGAATTCAGCACGCACTTTTTGTACATACTCTACAAGGTGCTCGGAGTAACCATTTGCAATATCGATACAGATAAAGATGAGGTCATCAGAAAGTGCCATGATGTCTTTGGTTTTTTGGAAGTCTGCATCAGATGTTCCAGTTGAGACCATGGCATTATTTAGTACGCCAGTATCGTACTTGTTTACAAACTCAGCCCAATCAGCAACCGTATAATGTTTATGCACAGCCGTCATTACATTGTGTTGTGCTAGTGCTGCTGTCATTTCGAAACTACCCACAGAATCCATATTAGCGGCAATAATTGGAACACCAGACCATTGACGACCGCTATGCTTGAAGGTAAAATCGCGGGTTAATTCGACTTGGGAGCGGCTTTTTAGGGTTGAACGTTTTGGACGAAATAGTACATCTTTAAAACCGAGCTTCAAGTCTTGTTCGATACGCATAGTGTTTCCTTATCTTATCGAATTTGTAATCAGAAAATAGGGCCTTGGCAGAGGCGTATGTTTTCTAGATTACAGGCAAAAAAAAACCGGAGCGTTGGCAGACGCTCCGGTTTTCAGCATTATAGACAGACAATACCTTTACGCAAGTAAAATTTATATTTATTTTCTTTTCACTGTACTCTATATGCAGTGAATTGAGCTTGTTTAGGCTTGTTTGCGTGTGTTTTTTATTCATATGGAGCAACCATGCGGAAAAAGATTAAGCGTCTATTTCCTATCGATTACTATGGTGAAGATGGACGATGGCAGTTTGCGGTTAGAGCAGAAGTACCCGAAGAGGTTATTTCAGCGAAGGCTTGGCAAGCTGAGATTTCCTGCCATCGGGAAAAATATGACTTAGTGCGCTTAGCGACAGAGCGCTTCTCCTATCAATATGAGTGTCGTCCTGAGAAGTCGCCGACAACGATGTTTATTAAAATGACAGGTCATGTTGTTACTGTTTCTGCATTGAATCATCATTATGGTTCGTTGAAACTATTTAAATAGGCGGCGTGTGCTCTGAATATAGCAAACAGCTGTTATGCGACTGCACTTTTGTTTAACTGACGTTGCCATGTTTTGCTTATGTGATCGATGTTTCATATTGCAAATTTTTTTTGCGCTAAACGTTGATAAATACTTCTTCAAAAATTGAAAGTGGGTCACGTTTAGTGACCCACTTTTTGTCTTTTGCTAATCTGTTATGGAATCACGATCTCATTGAGTGGCAGTGGTTTAATTCTCTCTATACGCCTTATTTTCTTTAGCGCTACCGCTAATCAAATTCTGACTCATGCAATCAGCATCTGATTGTTAAGCTGCTCAGATCGGTTGACCTTTTAATATCAAAGCAAACCTTCTCCAACACATCGAACAATCAATTGCGCCAAAATTGACCGTATTTGCGCGTATATTGCGAGAAAATCATGAATTGTTCCGATAGTTACGTATTAGTTACGGGCTTGCATATGCTTGATATTGTTGCATACTTATGCATCTCCTCGTCCATTGAACCATGGTTGGCCGTTTACTTTTAACAGAAACATGAAGGCATGCCTATATGCTTAAACGTCATTTTGGTAACGATTGTGTTATCGGCTTTACGATATTTGGTTATCGGGGTGGGCTTGTATGTATGTTGAGCTGGGCGTAAACGGTTTTGGCTTGATATTTATATTCACCTGTGTTCTTATCGTCTAGTTGACATGCAATAGTCATAAAACTGACTTGTTAGTTTGTGATTATACATACTTATACACTAAAGGTGCGTAGATGCCTTGGATGTATATGAATAAAAAAGATATTAATAAAGCATGTCGCTTTAAAAGTCAGAATAGAAATGGGAAGGAGTCCGGAACATGAAAAAATTAGCACTGGTAACAGGCGCTAAGGGTGGTATTGGGTCTGCAATTACGCGCGGCTTGGTAGATAGTGGTTACACCGTTGTTGCCACCTTTTCGCCAGGAAATGATGCGTGTGCACGTGAGTGGATGGAGGAGTCTGGTTACAGTAAGGATCAAGTAAAGCTACTGTCCTTAGATGTTACCGATACCGAAATGTGTCAGAGCGTGTTAATGCAGCTCCTACAGGAAGAAGGTACGGTTGATATTTTAGTTAATAATGCGGGTATTACACGTGATTCGGTGTTTAAGCGGATGAAAGTGACGCAATGGGCAGATGTGATTGACACAAATCTCAATAGTTTATTTAACGTCACTCAACCTCTCTTCTCTGCAATGTGTGAGAAGGGTAATGGGCGCATTATCAATATCAGCTCTGTGAATGGTGTGAAAGGCCAGTTTGGTCAAGCTAATTATTCAGCAGCTAAAGCAGGGATGATTGGTTTCACCAAGGCATTGGCGTTAGAAGGAGCCAGAAGTGGCACTACCGTTAATGCAATTGCACCTGGATACACCGCAACACCGATGGTAGAAGCCATTAACCCCGATATTCTTGATGCCATCAAAGCAGAAATTCCGATGAAGCGCTTAGCAACACCTGAGGAAATCGCTGGCGCAGTTAGTTACTTGGCGAGCGAAGTTGGTGGATACATTACAGGAGAGACCTTATCGCTAAATGGCGGTTTGTACATGCAGTAAGTTTAGTCAGTTTTTAAGGAAGAAAACAGATGTCAAAAGTCTATATCGTTGCAGCGAAACGTACACCTTTGGGTAGTTTTAGTGGTGCATTGAAATCAGTGCCAGCAGCTCAGTTGGGCGCCATTGCCGTTAAAGCAGCGCTAGAAGAAGCTCAGGTGCCTAGTTCTGCTGTAGATGAACTTATTTTAGGAAATGTGATCGGTGCTGGACAAGGTATGGGACCGGGTCGCCAAGCTGCCATTTATGCAGGACTGCCAAACGAGGTACCAGCATACAGTTTGAATATGGTTTGTGGTAGTGGCATGAAAGTTGTGATGGACGCTGCAGCACATATTAAAGCTGGTGATGCTCAAGTTGTCGTTGCTGCGGGGGCAGAAAACATGTCTCAAATACCATTTGCTCTGCCTGGTAGTCTACGAGATGGACAGAAAATGGGTTCACTAGAGATGGCCGATCTCCTTATTAAGGATGGTCTGACAGATGCGTTTAACCAGTATCATATGGGCGTTACCGCTGAGAATGTCGTGGATACCGTGGGTTTAACCAGAGAGCAGCAAGATGCATTTGCATTGGCGAGCCAACAAAAAGCGGTTGCGGCCATTGATGCAGGTAAATTCAAGGATGAAATTGCACCTGTAGAAGTCAAGACACGGAAGGGAGCGGTGATCGTTGATACGGATGAGTATCCTAAACCTGATGCTTCTGCAGAGAAGTTGGCAAAACTTAGACCAGCATTTCGCAAAGAAGGCTCGGTAACTGCTGGAAATGCATCAGGAATCAATGATGGAGGTAGTGCCATAATCGTCGTTTCAGAAGCGGCGCTAAAAGAGTATGACTTAACACCGCTAGCAGAGGTAGTGAGTTATGCGCAAGCCGGCATTGATCCAAAGATCATGGGGCTTGGGCCAGTCCCAGCGGTAACAAAGGCACTCAAGTTAGCTTCGCTAACAATACAAGATATTGATGTTTTTGAATTAAACGAAGCATTTGCCGGCCAAGCTTTGGGTGTCGCCCATCAGTTAGCTGAATTACACGATACAGATTTAGAAGCATTGCTAGAACGGGCTAATATTAATGGTGGCGCGATTGCATTGGGTCATCCATTGGGCGCGTCCGGTAACAGAATTACAGTAAGCCTTTTGCATGAAATGCGTCGTCGAGGAAGTGAGTATGGCGTTGCATCTCTGTGTGTTGGTGGTGGTATGGGTACTGCCATTGTTTTGAAAAGTTGTTAATAAATAAGTCAATAATTACTCATAGGAGTTATGTTATGTACACGGAAATGTTTAAGACACTATCAGATCAAACTGAAAAAACGCTTGCACCATATGTGAAGTTCAACAAGTTGTTTACAAAGAACATTGAAGAAATCACTGAGCTGCAGTTATCGGCACTACGCTCATACAGTGACCTTGGTTTGTCTCAAATGAAAGCTGCAAGTGAAGTAAAAGACTTGCAATCATTGACATCTTTCAACGGTTCTCAACTAGAAGCACTGACTAAGCTTTCTCAGCAAATGATTGACGATAGCAACAAGCTGTCTGCTATTGCACAAGAGTTTAAAGCTGACGTAGATGCACTGGTTGCAGAAAACGTGAAAGAAGTGACACCAGCTTAATGACCCTGCCGCCTACTGTTCTTGTTTTAATTTGATCAGTAGGCGGTATTTCGATCAATCTTAATTGAGGTCATTAACATGAACCAGAATATTTTTGCGGATTACTTTGCCAAATTCCAGGAAGTAAACCAGCAATGGTGGAAAGAACTGGATTCTGGTAAAACAGCAATGAACTCCCCATTAAACCAAGCATTGAATGAAATCAATATTGAAGATACCGCCAAGCTTTTTCAAAATGCGGTTAATCAGCCTGAAAATATGGTTAAAGTGCAGATGGATTGGTGGGAGAAACAGCTGAAAATATGGCAAAATGTTGTTATGCCTTCAGAAGGGTCTTCGGAGCCTGTAATGAAAGCGGAGCGCGGTGACAAGCGCTTTGCTGATGAAGCATGGCAAAATGAAGCCATTTATAACTTTATCCAGCAGTCATATTTATTGTTCAGTGAAACAATGCAAAATATGATTGAATCTGTCGATGGGCTAGATGACAAGGCAAGAGAGCGATTGAGCTTTTTTACCCGTCAGACCGTCAATGCAATGTCACCCAGTAATTTTGTTAGCACTAATCCTGAGTTACTTAAGTTAACCATGGAAACTAATGGTGAGAACTTGGTTAAAGGGATGGATTTGTTGCAAGAAGATTTAAAATCTAGCTCTGAAGTATTAAAAGTTCGTATGACGAATGACAAAGCATTTAGTATTGGAAAGGATATTGCCAATACCGAAGGAAGTGTCGTATTCAAAAATGACTTATTCGAATTAATTCAATATAAGCCATTAACAGAATCCGTGCATAAAATTCCTGTGCTCGTTGTTCCGCCATTTATTAATAAGTACTATATTCTCGATTTACGTCAAAAAAACTCGATGATGCGTTGGCTTGTTGAGCAAGGACATACTGTCTTTTTGATGTCTTGGAGGAATCCAGATGCCTCAATTGCGCAGCTGGATTTTGAAGATTACGTACTCGATGGTGTTACCAAGGCTGTAGATGTTGTTGAAGCCGTAACAGGCCAAAAACAAATGAATGCGGTTGGTTATTGCATCGGAGGCACTTTGTTGGCGACAACGGTGGCTTATTATGCCGCTCGTCGTATGCGACAACGCTTTAAGTCAACAACGTTTTTTACAACAATTCTCGATTTTTCACAGCCAGGCGAAATTGGTGCATATATCAATGAGCAAATGGTATCAGCAATGGAGATTCAAAATAACCAGAAAGGGTATTTGGATGGGCGCTCATTAAGTGTGACCTTCTCTTTGTTACGTGAAAATAGTTTGTATTGGAACTATTATGTAGATAATTATCTAAAAGGTAATAGCCCTGTAGATTTTGATCTTCTGTATTGGAATAGTGATAGTACGAATGTAACAGCAGCTTGCCATAACACACTCTTGCGTAAGCTTTATTTAGAGAACCGCTTGGTAGATAAGCAGGGTATAAAGGTGGGTGGCGTGTGGATAGATCTGTCAAAGATTAAATCCCCATCTTACTTTATTTCGACAAAAGATGACCATATCGCACTTTGGCAAGGCACCTATAAAGGAGCCATGAAGCTTAGTGGCGATACTACATTCGTTTTGGGTGAATCTGGGCATATCGCCGGTATAGTGAACCATCCAGCGAAAAATAAGTATGGTTATTATATTGCCGATAAACTTGAAGATAATGCCGAAACTTGGTTGGAAGGAGCTAAGCACTATGAAGGCTCTTGGTGGACAAACTGGGATCAGTGGCTAAGTGCATTTAGTCCAAAAGAGAAGGTTTTACCACCGCAAATGGGTTCTGATGCCCATCCGGTCATTGCGCCTGCACCAGGACAATATGTACTGCAAACCTTGCCGATAGAAGTAGCGGCAAAGGTGGTGGATGAAGTAACAGAGGCATAGCACAAGAAGCTGACCATTGGTCAGCTTTTTTTGTTGGTGAACAACTCAACTTGTGACGTTGCCCCACCAAATATTCGGTGTTTATCCGCGGGGTCAGCTATAACTATACCATAACTTCGAATAATTATATGTTATGGATATCGCGTCAGGCTTTACTATAAAATCCAAAATTCGTTTATTGGTCATTGTTCCTTTAGTGATTACACTCGTGATTGCTGGGCGTTTTCTCGCGAATCAGTATGATCAATTGACGACCTTGTCATCGGTATCCATTCAATACGAGAAACATCAGTATTATTCGGAAATAATTGAGGAAATTAGAAAACTAAGACTAGAAGCGGTGACCAAGACGGTATTTGCGAAAGACGCATTGCTAAATGAGATTGAAGCCGTATTTAGTCAACAGCCTCTTGCTTCATTCCCTCATCAGGAAGAGTTTGATGCCTTAGCACAAGATATTTCTATTCTATTAGAGGAAGGTAGCGGACAGACGCGAGATGAACGTTATGAGTGGATCTTTGCGGTCAGCGATTGGTTAACTCACTACACTAGAATGACTGAGCAGCTGCCAATTTTAGTTGATGAAGCGCCATTAAGAGAAGGCATTCAAGCGTACTATCAATTGCTTTGGCTACAAGAGTATGCGAGCCAAGAGTTAATCTTCCTATCGTTAATGCTAAATAATGATGAATCAAAAAATTACTTTAGAGACGAATTATTGAAAGTTGTTGTTCGTCAACAGGATTATATTGATCGTTATCTCAATAATTACGCATCAGAAGTGCAAGTTGAGCGCTTATTAACGGTTTTTACGATGCCTGTTTTTGTGGATGGGGGAACATTTAGGAATAATGTTATTAGTGGTAGTGAAAATGAAAGTCAGTGGCCTTATTGGCGAGGTGATGCAGAAAAAAGGATGCGCCTATTGGGCAATGTCATTAATAGTGTAAAACTTGATATTTCCCATCAGGCGAGAGAGATATACTTGGCAAGGTTTGAACAGTTTATTGTTGTGTTGTTTGGTCTTTTTATATTAATAGTCACTGTGATTTTTCTTGGTGTGAGGCTTGGGAAGCGAATGCTACTCTCTATTCGCAATATTGAATTTGTGATGAGTAAAATTGAAGAGACTAAAGATTATAGCTTACGAGTCACCGCGTCTGGAAGTGATGAATTTACCCATTTGGCGACGACATTAAATGCTTTGATTAAAGAGCGAGACTATAGTGAGGCATTATTGGTTGCAGCTAAAGATGATGCAGAGAGTGCCAATAAAGCAAAGAGTGCTTTTTTAGCAAATATGTCACATGAAATTAGAACCCCTTTAAATGGCATTATTGGGATGAGTAATATTCTTGTTGACACAGAACTAGATAATAAGCAAAAAGAGTATTTATCTATCATTAAATCTTCATCTAATACTTTGTTGTCAATAATTAATGATGTTTTAGATTTATCAAAAATTGAAGCTGAAGGGATAAAATTAAGCCCCATTGAGTGTGACCTAGAGCGCCTTTGTTATGATGTCGCATGTATTGTTGAGCCTAAAGCAACAGAAAAAGCTGTTCGTTTCTATGTAGATTTAGCGACAGATTTACCTGTCACGGTTTACGCCGATGAGCACCGACTTAAACAGATATTGTTAAATCTTTTGTCTAATGCCATTAAGTTTACGGAGTATGGCGCGGTGACATTCAAGGTAGTGCGAGATGAAAATCAAGTGCTTTGCTTCTCAGTTAAAGATACTGGCGTTGGAATAGATAATAAACAACTAAAGAATATATTTGAGCCCTTTAAACAGGAAGATGACTCAACCACACGGCGCTTTGGGGGAACGGGGTTAGGGTTGAGCATAAGCCGTCAGCTTGCTGATCTAATGGATGGCGGGTTAACGGCAACAAGTGTTAAAGGTGAAGGTAGTGAGTTTAAACTTTCAGTAGTATTTCCCGTAGTTAAAGACGCAGCTTTAGTTGAACGCCCCAATGGTCAACACATCTTGATTGTTGATTCGGATGATAGTAGTGCACAACTAACACAACGAGAATGTATGAAAATGGGGTATTTGTGCCACAGTTTTCAACGGATTGCGACAGGGTTAGAGTACCTATCAGCATGTAGGGATGAGCGAACATTTGCTGTGATTATTTATACTTATCGAAATAGTTCTGAAGAAAAGTATTTTGCGGAATTGCAGCGGCATGCTCCTGTTATTTTCTTATTGGAAGCCGGAGTAAAAGAGTGGGGTGATGTGTTAGTGTCGGCCATTCATTCCTTACCTGTTCGCGGCAAGCGGTTGCAGGACGTGATTAATGGGGTCTTGGACCAGTCACAAGTAACGCGCGAAGTAACGTCACATGCAGAGAAGATGAAAATGTTAACCGGAGAAATTCTTCTGGTGGAAGATAATGCGGTTAACATGCAAGTTGCGAAAACAGTGCTAACACGAGCGGGACTCACGGTGCTTGAAGCTGAGAATGGTCAAATTGCGGTTGATTTATGGCTGAAGAATGAGATTGATTTAATTTTGATGGATTGCATGATGCCAGTGATGGATGGCTTTGAAGCGACACGCAAGATCAGAGGCATAGAAAGAGAATTGGAGGCGGGATCTGTTCCTATCATCGCTTTGACAGCCAGCGTATTAGATGAAGACATACGTGCATGTTATGAAGCGGGAATGGATAGTTATGTGCCCAAGCCATTTGAGATCAAACAGCTGCTCTCTAAAATAGAGGAATACTTAACGCCTTCACTTACACAATAAAGGCACAAAAAAGGCCAAGGTTAATCCTCGGCCTAGCTGTGCTTAGTTAAGCGTGAAAGCGAGACTATGCTGTTTGGGCAACAAGCGCTTCAGTGTTAACGGGCTTAATGATAAGCGCGAGTACTACACATACGGCGATCATTGCAGCAGAGATAGTGTAAGCAAGGTTGAAGTTGCCTGTGCTATCTACAACGATTGCAGCGATAATTGGCCCAATGACACCACTGATGCCCCAAGCTGTGTAAAGTACACCAAAGTTAGTTCCGTAGTTTTTTAGACCGTAGAAGTCAGTCGTTAGTGATGGGAATACTGCTAGAAGGGTACCATAACCAACGCCAGCACAAGCTGCACCAACCATCATCATGATGCTTGAGTCGTAGGTTGCGAATAGAACCATGTTGATACCTTGCAGAACAAACGCGATCATGAGCGTACGGATGCCACCGATCTTATCAGAAAGCACACCCATAACAACGCGACCACCAGTGTTGAAAACAGCCAGGATACCAACCAGGTATGCAGCATCTTCGATGCCAGCTTGAATGCCAGCGATAGACGTGATGTTACCGATAACCATTAGTCCAGCTGCAGATGAGAATGCAAACATTACCCACATCATGTAGAACTGAGGCGTAGTTAGCATCTGACGCCAGCTTGCGTTCGCTGTTGATTTAGCAGATTTCGCCGCTGATAGGTTCTTTGGTGCTTCAGGCGTGTAATCCGCTGGTGGATTCACAATCGTTGATGCTGCAGGGAACGCAATTAGCAGGACACCAGCTCCCAATACAACAAAGGCAGTGCCGATACTGTAATCTTCAATCAACCAAGAGGTGATAGGTGCTAAATAGAGAGAGGCTAAACCGAAACCACCAGCAATAAGGCCGTTAACGAGTCCTTTTTTAGATGGGTGGAACCATTTCATTGCGGAAGGGCTTAGGCAAGCATAGCCAAAACCAATACCAGTACCGGTGATGACACCAAAGGTAATTGTTAGCATGGTAACGCTGTCACTTAGCCCAGATAAAAGCATCCCTAGACCCGTTAAAAGCGTACCGACTTGCAGTACGCGGCGTGGGCCCATACGGTCTTGAAGTACACCAGCAACAAGAAGAGACAGTGCAAAAACGACAATAGCGGTAGTATACGGTAGTGATGCATCGGCGTTTGACCAGCCGTAATCAATAACAAGTGCCTTTTTCATTACACTCCATGCGTATAAAATACCCATACACAGGTTCACAATGATCCCGGCGACAAGAATGCGCATAGCTTTGTCGAATTTCATTAAATTATCTCTACAGTCGGTGGCAAAAGACGATGTCTAGTAATGCCTTACAAAATGGGAAAGAACGGTATCAAATTTTCTTTGCAAGATTAAAATAATCTCACAGAACTTAATCTGGCGGCGGATTGTATCAAAAAATCGCCGAAAAGGAAGGGTTGAGTTTATTAAATTGGTTTTTCTTTGTACGCTGCTATTTACACTTTGTAATATTTTGTTGGGTTATAACGTAGACATACTCTGTACTTGTCTGCGTTAGTTGGTGCTTTGATTAATAAAAAGTGCATTGCTCGTCGTTTATAATGGTAAACAACAGTACGTTATAGTTAGAGAGGGACGATGGGTAATGCAATGAGACATGTAATCATGGTAGTGATGTTGTGTGCCTCTAGCGCGTCATGGAGTGCACAGCCGTTGGCCACCTCGACGGTTGATCTCAGTGATAGCCGCCAAGGTAAGAGTAAATCTCTTAAAATTGAGGTTGATGGGCAGAGGCTCGCGGCAAGAGCTTGTTACTATGATGATAAGCAGTACTCTTTAGGCTCAGTGCTCGCACTAAATGATGTATTGATCGAGTGTGTTCCAGAAAACTCTTTTGAAACGAATGGTGCTCTGCGTTGGCAGCGCCTTGAATAGCCACTGTTAATTTGCTCGACACCGACTCTGATTTTGTTAGACTCTGCGCGCACTTTGCCGCAGGAGTTATATATGTCAGTGTTTGAATCCCTTCACCCTAGTTTACAGCACCGGCTGGCCGCTTTAGGCTATCAGCAGCCAACATCGGTTCAGTCACAGGCTATCCCGAGTGTATTGGCAGGCAATGATGTAATGGCCGCCGCTCAAACAGGAACAGGCAAAACGGCAGCGTTTGTGTTACCCCACTTGCATCAACTGCTATCGACTCCTCAAGTAAAGAAAGTCACCATGCTTGTCGTTACCCCCACACGGGAGCTTGCACAGCAGGTTCATGATAAAATCGAGAGCTATGCCAGTGACAGCCCTTTAACAAGTGTGGCTCTTTATGGCGGTGCAAATATTAAGCCGCAAATTAAAGCGTTAGCCAATGGGGTCAATATTGTGGTGGGTACGCCGGGACGGATTCTTGACCATCTTTATAACAACACACTTTGCTTGGCGGATGTGCAAACTTTGGTGTTAGATGAAGCTGATCGTATGTTAGATATGGGGTTCACCCCAGATGTTAAACGTATTATGAAGCGGCTGCCAACGAAACGACAAACGCTATTTTTCTCAGCAACGTATCCTAATCAAGTTAAAGACTTTGCCTTTCGTTTACTAAAGCAGCCTGATCAAATCGAAGTTGAAGCGCTGAACAGTACCGCCGATACAGTGAGCCAAATGGTTCACCCTGTAGATAAAAGCCGAAAACGTGAGTTACTGTCGTATTTGATTGGGCGACGTAATTTGCAACAAGTATTGGTCTTTGCCAAGACGCGACAGTCGACAGAGTTATTAGCGAAAGAGTTGGTTAAAGATGGCTTAGCAGCGGTCGCGATCCATGGTGAAAAAACGCAGGGGGCACGTAATCGCGCCTTATCTGATTTCCGAGATGGAAAGGTACGCGTGTTGGTTGCAACAGATGTAGCAGCGAGGGGGTTGGACATCCCACAGCTTGAAGCCGTATTTAATTATGAATTGCCGCACCAACCCGAAGACTATATTCATCGAATAGGGCGTACTGGCCGTGCAGGGAGAACAGGAACAGCGATCTCCTTAGTTAGTCACAATGAAGAGGGCATGCTAACCGCGATTGAAACACTGATAGGACAACGTATTCCGCAGCAATGGTTGGAGGGATATGAACCGAGCTTAGAAGAAGACAATAAACAACACGAAAAACGTGGCGGGCGTGGAGGCGCTAAGCGGCGCCTTAAGAAACAGCTGGCAAAACAAGCAGGTTTTAAGCGTCGCTAAGCATATCTCGTTATTATATTTACTGGCGTCATTTGAATGAAGGACTCAATCAGTTTTGAGCCAGTATCTACATTGCTCTATCAGCCATTGATGCCGTTTTAATAGTGTTTGCTGCTTTCTAGTAATCAGATAGAGCGGCTCGGTGGCAGTCTGTTTTAGAGGATAACGCTGGACAAGATGCTTATATGGCGATGATGTGAGTGCGTGTTCAGGTAAGGTTGTGTACCCAATTCCTTTAGATACAGGCTCGAGAATTAGACTGATATGATTAACGTATCCAGTGGTATGAATTTTTTCTGGTTGAAAGTGGTGCTGGGGTAAATTGTTGTCATATATGCGCCTTAAATAGTGCACGCCATCAGGGTGGTTAATAAAACCTCGATCTAATAGTGTTTTTAAAGGAATATCAAATGTCCAACTGACGGGCAGTATTATTTGTAGTGTTTGGTAACTGATCTTTTCTGCATTAAGGTGCGGAGACTCAGGTAACGCACTCGAAATTCCCCAATCAAACAAGTTTTGCTCTACCCCTTGGTGAATCGCTGAATTGGGCGCAAACTCATGTTGAATACTGAGTTCGGGGTATCGTTGCTGTAATTGCGTAAACTGCGGATACAGTAATAGACCAAGTGAGCCCGAAGTAATGATACGGCATTCCCCGTTGTAAGGGTCATCATTAGTGATTTTTTCTTCTAACTTTTCTAATTCATTAAACCATTGTTTAGCAAAGGAGAGTACCTCTTTCCCTTGTGGCGTTAATGCAATTTGTTTTCCATTTCTATCTAATAATACTGCAGAAAAATACTGTTCGAGTTTGTGCACATGCTGTGTAACGCCTGGCTGTGTCATCGCGAGCTTTTCGGCTGTACGAGTGAAATGGCCCTCCTTGCTCAGGGTAATGAATGTTTTTAACCATTGTGGGTTTAACATGCTTGTCATCATTCCATGGTTGCGGTTGAAGTCGTTGGTTACGTGTACGCTTTTGTATGATTTGCGAAAATAATAAATTGTCTACCATACTGAATATAGTCGGGCTTTATTTTAAAGTCTGTTTAGTTCAAAACAAGATGAATTGCACTTAGTCTAAGGTGAAGGGAAGAGTAACGTATGGTGAAAACCAGCCATGGGTGGGGAAAGATCCCAACTTGGATTATTGTTGCAGTAGGCCTTGCTATGAATATTGCAGCGGCTCTGTTAACTCATTTAATGGTAGATAAATTGTCGCATCAATCAGCAGCAATTGAACGAGAAATTGCGAATAATACGATGTTGATTGAACAGGTATGGCGGCGCATAGAGACGTTGGAAAGGAAGAAAGAGTGGTTGCTGCTGGTGGATGTTGAGGCAATGAGTGAGTCGCAACGAGAGGCGACGCTGGCGCACTGGGTGAACGCTGACAATGCAAAGACAGATGAGCTATTGGTTGCTATTGATAGTCACCAAATACAGTTCCGAGAGGATATTGATGCGCGCTTTTTGAAAAATTTACAGTTCCGTGAGCAAGAAAATCAGCTCGAAATACAGGTATCTAGATATAGAAACTTGGCACTTTTTTTACAAATTATGGGCTTAGCTCTGATACTTGCCCGTGATCTACGCAGATACTAATGCCCAAGGCATCAAGTAAAAATGAGAAAGGGGGCTAAGCCCCCCTCAATCATCTACGTTGTGCTGTTAGTCGTTTGAAGTATGATGGAAAGCGTAACGACTCTGCTTTTTGCCATCATCTGTTGTTGCTTCGTACTTGATAGAGCGTGAACGTTCTAGTGAAATTGGCACGTAAACTCGACCATTTTCATCTGTCATATAGGTTTCACGCTCCTGTGGAACATTAGTGATGCGCACAGTTGCGCCTGACTCAGGGTTACCAGCGGAATCTTTAACGGTTATCCATGCCCCGTTCTCTGTATCGATAACACGGATATCAGCTAGCGCAGAGCCCGATAGAATAATGAGTGCGGCAGCGGTGATAGTTTTAACAGTAAGCATAATACAATCCTCTTTATCACTTTTTGTTTGCGTGGTGTTATTAACACATTCACATCATAAGACCTCCTTTCTACGAACTACTTTCGAAATAGCTCAAAAAAAGTTCGCTAATTTTTAATTTATTGATATATAAGTATATTTTTAGTGTTTTCTGGCGTGAAATGTGCACGTTTAAGTGGTTGATAAATAATAAAAAATAAAGAAATCTAATAGCTCTGACTAATATTATGATTTGTAAGGGATATTAACGTTGCTGCAGTGTGTGAATTGTTTTGTTGCCGTGCATGTATTTATGGACTTGTTATACAGCCTCACCCTTAGACACTTAATATTAAGCACCTAAGAGTGAGATAGGATAGTGTCAGTAGACTAATACCCTCGCTTTTTCCAGAATGAGCCTTCATTGCGACTAAATACATTAAATAATTTTTCAGCGACCACTTTCCCATTGAGTGACATCACCATTCGCCATTCCCCAATGCCAAGGTTCGGGTTTTTGGTTGGCACCGTATCCCCCAAATAGAAATTCCAGTCATTGTTTCTAACATGTACCGAGCCATCGAATGGAGGGAGTGGCGTACCATTATTGTCAGGTATATCTGGGTGATAGATGACATATTGCAGTATCTGACCTTTTCCTTTCTTAATATTGATCGTGAGGCCAAACTCAATATCTTCTTCAGCGGGAACGTCAGTTGTAAAAGATTCCACTTTTGGAAGGTGTTTGGTATCACTGTCCCAGGTGGAGTAGATACCAAAGCTAACGACTTCCACCACTGCTTTCGATTTTGCCATTGGGCGGTATTCCTTAATTACGGTTACTTACGTCAGTATAAAGGAAAGCTAGAAGAGGAAAAACCCATGTAAATCCAAGCTGGCTCTAGGGTTGAGGTCGCTAGAGGATGAAAAACTTAGAGGCTTAGCACAAAGCGATATTAAAGTAAGGTTTGTAGTATACGATTTATGCCTGTGAGTGTTGCAAATACCTATAACGATGATATATTGAACATATTGATAGGTAGTAATCACAGTGAAAAATAGCTAAACAACGAATCATATCAATACGTTGCCTCGCTTCAAGTGACACCTCCCTAAGCTGTAGGACGATGGTTCTTACATGCAAAATCTCAATTTGTATGTGACTTATGACATTAACATTCATAAAAATATGTGTTTTGTGTCATATTTTAGTCATCATAAATGGCATAAGATAGTTCGGAATATTGAACGACTGAAAAAAAATAGCCAATAATAATTAGAATAGGAGTAACTCTATGAAAAATCGTGCAAGAAGACTTTGGTATTATCACCAGTCTCAAGGTACAAAAGCAAAACCGTTAACATTTAAGAAGTAAGATCAATAGCCTGGGTGATGTGATCCCGCTCAGGCTTAGCCAAATCTAAAGAGCCAGAACATTTGTTCTGGCTCTTGCTCTTTTTGTCTACCACTAATAATGCGTATTTAGAGTTCATACCGATGAGGTAATTGGTTGGTATAAACATCTTGCACATTATACAAGCGCACAACAACCGTAAGTGTGTCTTTGAATGTATCTTCTTTTATATCTTCAATAACATAGACATCTGAATCTTTACCCTCTAGCCGATGGCTAACCAGTTGATTTAGACTGTCTCGAATATCACCATTTATCTGTAATTCTTCGATTAACTCATAGGTTTGATGATTGACTTCTGAACTCGTCACCAAGGTTGGCATGGCTAACGATGGTGCAGATAAGCTAAGAAGTAGCAGTGAAGAAATCAGACTTTTTCGCATGGGTAGTTCGCTATGATTGACAGAGTAAGATAATCAGCTCGGAGACTGAAACAGAGCAAACATAGCATTGAGGTTGGGCTTAAATGTCAGGTTTATGTCATCCACTTGGAGAAGTTAGCGAAAATACCGAGTTGCTTCAGATTTTAATAAGTGAAGAGGCAGAGAATATAAGTAGCAGTTAAGTCGAAGAGGGGTGCTGTCGTTTGGCGGTCTATATTTTATTTTGTTACTATGCGCGCTAATTTAATCGGAGTAGTAAAATGTTGTCGTTATCCAATTCAGTTAGTTTAGCTAGCTGGGAGATTGAACTCAGTGCGATCCGTGCGCAAGGTGCTGGGGGACAAAATGTAAACAAAGTTTCTAGTGCAATCCACTTGCGTTTTGATATCCGTCGATCATCTTTGCCTCTGGATTACAAGGAGAAACTTCTCAAATGCAATGATGCTAGAATAACCAAAGAAGGTGTGATTGTTATCAAGGCCCAACGTTTTCGGACGCAGGAGCAAAATCGAGAAGATGCATTATTGCGCCTTAAAATGCTAATTGAAGAGGCAATGGTCGTGAAAAAGAGGCGTCGAGCGACTCGCCCAACCAAAGGTTCACAGCAACGTAGAATGGATAAGAAGTCGCAGCGAGGACAAACGAAAACACTGCGACGAAAAGTTGACCATTAGCCTAGATAGTCCAAATAACACGGATGGCTAATAAGATCAAAATGGTGCCTGACACTTGATCTATCAATCTGGCTTTATTCTTGAGTATGCTAATAAAAGCAGGGCGAGATAAAACTAATGTAATGAGGCTATACCATAATCCGTCGACAATCAGAGGCGTCGCAATGATCACCGCTTTATCGGCCGTTCCTACTCCCACTGCGACAAATTGGCTAAATAGTGCAATAAAAAAGATGGCAATTTTAGGGCTGAGAAGTGAGATCAAAAAGCCTTCTTTCGCTGATGTGTAAACACTCACGCTATGTCCAGATTCTAGCTTCTCTACTAATCCACCACGCGAACGGACGGCGTTTAAGCCCAAGTAAAATAAATAAAGTGCACCACCGTAGCTGATTAGTTTAAATAGCAGCGGGTATTGTTCAAGTATGATGGCCAAACCGAGCACCGTAATAAAGGCATAAATTCCGATGCCAATGGCATGCGCCCAAGCTGTCGCTAATCCATTACTGCGCCCTCCCGCCAAACTGTGACGTGCGACAATAGCAAGACTTGGCCCTGGAGACATCGCCCCTAACAAACAGACCGAAAACAGTGATAACCAGATAGTAAATGTCATTATAAATCCTCCTATGAGTAAGGTATCACTGATGTTGAGGGAATTAAATGATCGTTTTATAGATGGAAGAGATGACAGAGATTCATGTCTCATAACTACACTTAATCATCTGTTTTGTAGTGATATTAAAGGCAGACGTGAGTGGTCTCTTTTCTGCGCTATGGGCAATTTTTTGTGTTTCAAGGGGGAAAGATTAAGAAATTGGAAAATGCACTTCCCGCTCACAAAATTGGTTATCGGTTAACGATAAATCCTCAGACAGTCCGTTGATTCATGTTACGTTCATTTAGTCGGTTTAAACTGACCTTGTCGCTGAGCCTTTTATCATAACCGTTTCAACAGTGACAGTCCTGAAAAATCAGGCTGAAGTAAAGGAGTCATAATGACCCATCTTTTACGGACATTATTTGTCGTCATGGTGGTACTAGGCCGCATGCCGTTAGCTGCAGCGGCGCTACCAACGGGTGTTAGTGTCCCTCAAATTAAACCGGCATCAACATCACAATCAAGTAAAAAGGATTTTAAACGCTCACTTAGTGGTTTGTATGCGATAGAAACGTGGAATGGTAATCAGGTACGCCAGCGGCATAGTGAATTTGATGCACTGTATGCTAACGCGCAACGAGCGCAAGCTGAGCTGGGAACATTGGTGAATGAAATTGGCATGTTAAGCCAGGCTACGCCCATCATTCCTCCGGTAAAATCGACGGAACGTGCACAAGCAAAGATTGCACAAGAGCTAAATGGTGAGGCGGCCAAAATCACTGACTTAGCTCGAGCAACACTGGTTGCCAAGGATATTAATGGTATTGTTACCGCATTTGAGATTTTAGGCAAAGATGCCGAGATTTTGCAGGTTAAAAATCGATTTAAGTCTCCAGCGCCATCAGGGTATCGAGATCTAAAAGTGCTTGTTCGTTTACCGAAATCTCAACATATCGCAGAAGTTCAAATTCACCTCAATGCTATTGCTGAGATAAAAAGTGGCGAAGAGCATGAGGTATATCAACAAGTTCAGCATATTGAACGCATTGCTGCGAGTGAGTCGCGAGGGCTAAATGATCTTGAACAAGCAAAAATTGCCCGTTTGCGTCAGTACTCTCAAACTCTCTACCAGTTTGCTTGGCAGCAGTACCTGCAGCCGAGTACGATGGCAAGTTGATCTGTTATTGTGCTTAACTTAGAGGTCGCGTTAGCGGCCTTTCTTTTTAGGTAGATATATCAAGTGACAGCTATCAATTCCCATGTTAATTTTAGCGCCATTCCATTACCTGACTACGGTCCAAAATGGAATCGTGATGTGTTGTCGTGGCTGATTAATGGCCACATTCTGTTGTTATATAGCGTGGGATTAAACGAATGACGTTGTCTATTTGGCTGACTTTTGTTGCTGCTTGTGTCGTATTTAGCTTTGCTCCTGGGGCAGGTATGGTGGCGACAATTAGTAATACATTAAGTAGTGGTATTTCTACCGCTATGAAAAATATTGTTGGCTTACAATTGGCGCTGATGGTGCATTTGCTCATTGTGTCTTTGGGGCTGGGGGCGTTGTTGGCTTCATCTGCTGTCGCTTTTACGGCAGTAAAGTATTGTGGTGCTGCTTATTTAGTGTATTTAGGCATCGTTAAAATTTTCAGTAAGAGTGAACTCGAAAATGATGAAGTGACTGTGAATACAGACACTTCAATCGAGATTGTTAAGCAGGGTTTTTTAGTTAATTTGATGAACCCTAAATCAATCATTTTCCTTGCTGCGTTTTTGCCGCAGTTCATTTCTTCCGATATCGCTGCAACACAGCAGTACATTATTTTGGGCTTAACGGTGTTGGTTATAGATTGCTTAGTGATGGTGTTTTATGCGTCATTAGCTCGAAGTGTGAAACGCTTTTTCCAAAGCCCTTCAATGGTAAAACTTCAAAATAGAATATTTGGAGTCACCTTTGTTGCCATGGGAGCTATATTGGCTTCGGCGGAGCATTAGGAGCGCTAGGTTTGATTCACTGCGGTCGTGGTGCGATAAAACGCTACATACGATAGTGCATCAAACTTCCAGCATTGTTTAGCCCTGTTACAGGGCTAAAATGAGTAACCCATTTGCCAAAAAATAACCGGTTTTTTAATCTCATATTTGGTTTCACCTGTAGCCACGTTATTTTTACGCTCTATTTGAGGAATAACGGAGAATAGCATGAACAGGTTACCATACGATGCGCGTGAATAGGGCAGTATCATGGGTAACACTTCCCGTTTCAATTCGGTGAATTCGCCATTGCGACTGTGTGCAATAGATCGGGATTGGATACCGAGAGATGCACCTATAGCAAAAGACCATTTGCCTAAGTATAGATTAAGAGGGCGGTCAAATGTAATGCCGCCTGCATAAAGGTTTTGGTCAAAGGAGTCCTTAAGATAGGAAAATGATAATTGTAAGTGCCAGTTCCCTAGCTTAGTTAAACCAATATCAGCTCCCACACCAAAATTGTCTTCATTATATTCGGGCGCATTGTTAATTGAAGGATCTTCTAAATGCATAGACCAACCACCAAATCGAAGGGCATTGCTTACACCTTGCGCAAATATTGATGAAGAAAATAGCACAAAAGATAAAATGAGAATATACCGCATACATTTACCCTATAAAACATTGGAAGTAATTAGTAATGAGTATATGAATCATGACTATTTTTAATGTCTCATTATCTGGATGTTTAGGTGTGATAGTTTTTATGGTGCAAAATGCTATTGTATTTTAGTTATATACCGCCTGGTCTGATGAGCTTTAATCATTAATGATTGGGTATGATTCTATTGCTATTGCGTATTATATTTGAGAAAGAATGTCTATGTTTTGTTTTTATTCTCAAATGTAAGTCAAATAACCTATGTTTTGTTTTTAATTTATGCGCATATTTTTATTTGTCGGTTGCACAGAGTGAACAGGGTAGAGATGCATCATTTGCGTGACTTGTGCATCGATGAATTGACGTCGCTCGTCACCTTTCAATGATTGATTGAGTTGCTTATTTGACATTGCCTGCCATATCACTTGATTACTTTTTTGATTAATTACCTCAATAATGAGTTTACCGTAACTAATTTCTCTATATTGCTGGGGGGTACGAATACCAACCCCAACGTTTCTGGACCCATAACCAATACCAAAGCTAGAGCCATAAGATTGCAGCTCGGTGATAGATTTGATACCAAAGCGTATCTTAAGATCAGCGTTGGCGTCACTGCGAATGAATCCTTTTATGGCTAGCTGCTGTGTGAGTGCCTGTTGCATTCGCTGTAAATCGAGCGAGGTAGGATCGCTTTGCTCCTCAAGCTGATAGCTTCTTAGCGCACTAAAATTACTATCAGGGTTGAAGTCAGTAGTCGGTGCAGAAGTGCAGCCAATAATAAGAGAGAGGCCCCCTAAAATAAGTAGATGCTTTAACATTTCCCACTCCTTTCTTAGACTAAGTATGGCACCTTTCTGTTATAGACCGTTCTGAAATAAATAGCTTTCACTTCTGTTGATAAAATGGAAGGTGTGAAGATGCTCGCATATACGTAAACACTGCGATTGGTGCCTATAAAATGACTCACCTTTTAACTATAGAGGGTGCTAATGTTGCTATATATATGCACGTGTGCTGAATAATATTTGTTAAGACTTATTAAGGTGGAGACCGACTGTGTCTAATTATGTATTAAATTTCATTATTCATGAAAATCGAGAGCAGTATATTAAGTTCTCACTGGAACTATGTAATAACAGTGCCGAGAGCCTAAATGAGTTCGTACTCTGTCTTAGTATGCCACGTTTCATTAACGCTGATCGTATTATCAACGGAACGGTGATAAAACAGATTGGTTCTCATATTGAGTTGGCGCCGCCAATAAGTATGGTGCTTCAGGCTGGAGAGGTATGGCAGGTAACACTAGAAACAGAAACGAGTGCGCTATATAACTTGATGGAACGACCAATTGGCGCCTACCTCAGAATACCATCAGGTACGGTTGTCGTTGAAGAAGGGGTAAATAATATGCCCCAGCCACATGATCTTCTGAAATCAAAGATGGAATGGCCGTTGCCAATCTCAGGTATTATTCCCCAGCCAGAAATAAGCCGAGTTACGCCAGGCTTTTGGATGCAGCCATCATCTATCACAAGTGCAGGGAGGTCTCCATTAACGGAAAAGGCCCTAGATTGGTTTAGTCTACGTATTAAGCAGAGAATCCCTGAGGTAGTGCCATCGCACGCAATAGTGGTATTTGAAGAAGACGAAACGCTGGATCGTGAAGGTTATCGTCTCGATATTGGTGTTGAACAAGTGGTTGTTACTGCATCGGGTTCAGCCGGATATTTATATGCATTAGTCTCCTTAGCGCACCTTTTAGAGACATCGGCAGGACGTGTTGCCTGCGGTCAAATTGTCGATAAGCCACGATTTAGTTATCGAGGGCAGTTTTTGGATTGCGCACGGTCATTTTTTACGGTTGATTCGATAAAACAGTTATTGGACCAAATGGTCTGGTTAAAGCTTAACGTGTTTCACTGGCACTTAACGGATGATGAAGGGTGGCGTATAGAGATCGATGCATACCCCCAATTGACCCAAGTTGGAGGGTGGCGAGGAGAAAGTGAAGTGCTGGCTCCACAGTTTGGATCCGGACCTGACCGAAGCGGTGGCTACTATACGAAAGCTCAAATACGAGAAATCATTCAGTATGCCGCTGAACGAGAAATCACGATAATTCCAGAGATCGATATTCCTGGACATGCTAGAGCCTTAATTCAGTCTCTTCCTGAACAATTAATTGAAAAAGAAGATGAGTCTCAATATGTCTCAATACAACAGTATCAAGATAATGTGCTAAATCCTGGGTTAGTGGGTACTTATCAAGTGTTAGAAACCATTCTTGCTGAGGTCTGCGAACTGTTTCCTTCTCAGGTTATTCATTTGGGTGGCGATGAGGTTCCTCAACATGTGTGGGAAAAGTCGCCAGCCTGTCATGAGATGGTGACCAAGTTGGGGCTAAATGGCGTAAGGGATTTAGAAGGACATCTTATCAAGCATCTGCAAAACTACTTATCGAATAAAAACAAGCAACTTGCCGTTTGGGAAGAGGCCGCGAAAGGGGATAAAGCCGATACGTCAGCCATGGTTTATGCGTGGTCGGGGAGAGATGAAGGCATTAAGGCTGCTCAGCAAGGGCATAACGTTGTTATGTGTCCGGCCCAATACACATACCTTGATATGGCGTGGAATAATGATATTCATGAGTATGGGGTTCTTTGGGCTAATGCATTGGATTTAAAACGCGCTTACCACTTTGAAATAACCGAAGGGGTTGAATCTCATCGTGTGCTTGGCACGCAAGCCCTGGTTTGGAGCGAGTATGTCAAAGATACCCCATCACTTGAGTATTTACTGTACCCAAGGCTTTTTGCCATCGCTGAAAATGCGTGGTCCATGAGTGAAAATAAGGATTGGGCAGTCTTTACTGCCCGTGTTTCATCGCAATTGGAATTACTGAAAGGAGCGGGCATTCAGTATCGTACTGGCGATCGGTAAACGCATTTATTGCGTTAATTGTTTGAACAATTCGCGGTTCATTGCGAAATCCAGTTGAGAGTAGAACGCAATAGTTAGCTTCTTTTTATAAGCCACGACAAGGTGTGTTGTGGCTTATCTACGGTTAACGATAAATACAGGTTTGGTTGCGACCATTGTTTTTTGCTTTATACAGCGCAGCGTCTGCGTCTTGCAGCAGTGGTTCGATAGGCATATTGGTATGATTTGATGCGATGCCAGCGCTAACAGTTAAGCCTTGTTCTCCCAAAATGTGGCACCAAGGCGATGCAGAAATAGCTTTTCGACATGCTTCTGTTAATTGGTAGGCATCAGCTTGGCTGGTGTCTGGCATGACGATAATAAACTCTTCTCCGCCAAAGCGGCAGCAGTGGAAAGGCTTAAATTGTTGCTTTATGATGGTTGCAATTTGGCGGAGCACATTGTCACCAGCTAGGTGAGAGTGGGTATCATTGATCTCTTTAAAGTAGTCAATATCGAGAATAACGATAGTGATATCTTGCTCAAACGCATTGAGTTGTAACAACGTTGCATCAAGCCAGCGTCGATTATACAGGCCGGTTAGCGGATCTAATAATGTCTCTTTTTTGAGTGCCTGCATTTGATGCTTCTGCTGCCGAGAGTGCTCGATGAGCTCAGCATTTTTTTGTTCAGATAAGGCGAGTTTTATCTGAATTTCGCAATGGTACAGTTTGCGTAGGGTGTAGCCGCCAAGCTCGCTAATTGGAATGCGAGAGATGGTTTGCATTTCAATAGGTAAGATTTGTTTCTCGACTTGCAATGCGTGTTCGAACTGCCCACTGGCTTCTAAAGCTAAACTCAGTGTAACGAGCATCCGTCTAAGTGTGTTTTGGTTGCCATGTAATCGAGCATAGTAAACGCATTTTTCCATAATAATCTGTGCCAGTTCAGGCCGATTTGCTTCAATAAGGCAGTTAGCAACTTCACGCTTGCTTTCGAGGTAGAGCCAAATTGAATCAAATTGTGCCGCTTGATGAGATATTTGGCTAAGAGAGATTAAGGCTTGGCGCTTGTTACCATTTAAGCGCGAGAGCACAGCTTGGTAATACAAAATACTATTAAAATAGACGGGCTGTTTGCACTGTTCACTTAGTTCTAAGCAACGCTCTAAATGATGCTGAGCGCTATGTCTTTTATTCAGGGTAATACAGCAACTTAAAAAGTGGAGATGAACTTGTAGTGCGCTTTCTGCATCCATAATTGTCGGCATCAAACCACGCACGATACTATAAAATTTTAGTGCTTGATTAGGTTTGCCATATATCTCGCAGAGGTTTCCCATTCCGATGGTGGCGGCAGAAAAGTAGTCGACACGGCCATATTGAGTCGCTATATCGACAATACGATTTAGGAGCGCTAATGCTTGCTCATAGTAACTGTGATCACAGTAATATTGGTAAATAAGAATGTAGCCTTCGAAGGTTGTATCAACATCTTCTGGAAACTGACGTATTTCTTCATAGGTATCTAAAGCATCTTTGGCTTGCTGTAACAGCCCTTGGCTAGCGTAGTGCACCGCGTCGTTTAAGGCTGGCTTATTGCCTTTTAATAATGGGCCAAAAGGTTGCGGTGTTTTTAGGGATGGTGAAGGGGAATTTAACTCTAACATGTGACGTCCTTAAGTGCCGCACCTAACCACCATTGATTAAATTCGTGAAGTTGCAGCGCACGTAGCTGTGGAACAGAAGACTGTTTCCAAGGAACACTGGTGATAAAGTTAGACAACAGGGTGTAAGAGATAGATAAGCTATCTTTAGAGAGTGCCATGGCGATAGTTTTCTTTTCTAAAACGGTCATTTTATCCGCACCGCTACAACAGCTATGAGCAACGCCCAGCATTGTATTCAATTGCTCTCCGTTGTCAGAGGTGATGAGTAATACATGAATGGCGTCTGAGCTGGTTGATAGTGTATTGAGCAAAGGTTGCCACTCTTTTTGTAACACATAGTGATTGAATACTGATACGCGCGCTTTTTCAATTGATGCGCTGAGTCGGTTAATATTTTTATACGCTTTTTGATTTAATGCATTGAGTGATGACTTGGCTTTATCCTTTCCTAGTGTCAGTGATTTATCTTGTAGCAAATCAATCATGTAGTGTCGGTATTGACGGAAATACTTTAATGCTGACTTTTCATCATTCATCTTTTGCGCATTTTCGGATAGCAGTTTGCAGATTTGTGAGAGCAGCTCCCCTCGATCAAATTGTTTAGCCGCACCCAAGGCGCTTTCAAGTAGATCACAGGTCAGGCCGTATTGTTTGCTCGAATACGCGATACGGGCGTGGGTAATAGATGAGTGTGCCACCATCCACGTCAGCTTGTGCTGTGTAGCGATCGCGATGGCCATTTGACTCGAATGTGTTGCCTCTTCAAGTCGATTCAAACCTAAGTAGGCGAGGGCGCGAAAATCGTGGATTTCGGCTTGCCAAGTTGGGCTAGGGTAGCCTTGTAATGGTCGTTCGGCGATATGCAGTACAGTGAGCATCCCTTGATAGTTTTTGAGCAGATTACGGTCCCAAGCCAATAAAATGGCCGCTTTTCCTGTTAGAACGTTCAGCCCGGCATTTTCTGCTAGCTCTAAGGCGAGTAAGTGTGCTTTCTCAGCGGAATGCAATGCATTGGTTATTCGCCAGACATTACCGAGGCCGATTAACGCTTCGATTTCTAGCTCCGATTGACTATTTAGACTGGCGTTTTCAAGCGTATCTAACCAATAGCGTTGTGCGGTATAGTATTTGGCTTGTCCCCAATAGTTCAGCGCGTAAAGATGACATACTGCCGCTCTTTTCTCATCGGTATCTAGCTCTTTTTCAAGCTTTGATGCTTTTCTAACGGCTTTGATGCCTTCGACGTAATTCATCAAATGCCAATGTGCAAATGAGATGGTCAGGTAGATTTGAACACGACCTTGGATATAGTTTAGCAACAGTGCCTCATGTTCCAGTTGGCGGGCTTGGTTAAGTACAGAGTGCGGATCTGTTTCTATGATAGAATTTAGCGTTTCTAACTTAGTTTCAAACTGTCGTTGCTTATGGTTCACAGCCTACCTTTCTCCCGACTTTATGAGGCAATTGATAATCTTCTGTATTAATGCATATTTTCCTCAATCCATTGTGATCTGAAGCTGATTAGGTAATAAAGGGGAGGGGTTGAAAAAACCGAGTCAATACACAGATTTTAATGTTGTTACTACCGTAGATGTCGCATTATTAAGACATCTAACAAGGCGGTAATCAGTGTTTTTTAACGTTGGTTTGCTATCTCTTGTTAGGGGCTCTACGCTTAATCAGCAAGAAAAGTGCGATTTGTTGACATGAAAGACTCGCAATGTGGTGGTGATTTGGCGTAGAATCACCAGCTAAGTCTACTTGAGAGTTGGTTTTCTGAGCAATTTGCTGCTGTTATGGTCGTAAACTGTCCGCTTAACATAGTGAGAACCAACAAAAGCAGCGAATCACTAACGCGATTTAAATTCTCGCGTTATACTTCACACCCTAATAGTGACCGTAATTGTTAGAGTAAAACAATGACTGATTTATCAAAATACAGAAACATTGGTATTTTCGCGCACGTTGATGCGGGTAAAACTACCACTACCGAGCGTATCCTTAAGCTAACTGGCCAGATCCACAAGACTGGTGAAGTTCATGATGGCGAATCAACCACTGACTTCATGGAACAGGAAGCTGAGCGTGGTATTACTATCCAGTCAGCAGCAGTTAGCTGTTTCTGGAACAACCACCGTCTAAACGTTATCGATACTCCAGGACACGTTGACTTCACCGTTGAAGTATACCGTTCTCTTAAAGTTCTTGATGGTGGTGTTGGTGTATTCTGTGGTTCTGGCGGCGTTGAGCCTCAGTCAGAAACCAACTGGCGTTACGCTAACGAATCAGAAGTTGCTCGTCTGATTTTCGTTAACAAACTAGACCGTATGGGTGCAGATTTCTTTAACGTTTGTGACCAAGTTAAAAACGTTCTAGGTGCAAACCCGTTAGTAATGGTTCTACCAATCGGCCGTGAAGACGAGTTCGTTGGTGTTGTTGACCTACTAAGCCGTCAAGCGTTCGTTTGGGATGACACTGGTCTTCCAGAAAACTACGAAATCAAAGAAATCCCAGCGGATATGGTTGATGAAGTAGAACAGTACCGTGAAGAGCTAATCGAAACTGCTGTTGAGCAAGACGATGACCTAATGGAAGCTTACATGGAAGGTGAAGAGCCTTCTGTTGAAGACATTAAGCGTTGTATCCGTAAAGGTACTCGTGACCTAGCGTTCTTCCCAACTTACTGTGGTTCTGCGTTCAAGAACAAAGGTATGCAACTTCTTCTTGATGCGGTAGTAGACTACCTACCATCACCAACTGAAGTTGATCCTCAGCCACTAACTGATCCAGAAACTGGTGAGCCAACTGGCGAAGTAGCAACGGTATCAGCTGAAGAACCACTAAAAGCGCTTGCGTTCAAAATTATGGACGACCGTTTCGGTGCCCTTACTTTCATCCGTATCTACTCAGGTGTGATGAACAAAGGTGACACTATCCTTAACTCTGCAACAGGTAAAACTGAGCGTATCGGCCGTATGGTTGAGATGCAAGCAGATGAGCGTAACGAACTAACTACTGCTCAAGCGGGTGACATCATCGCTGTAGTAGGTATGAAGAACGTTCAAACTGGTCACACTCTATGTGATGTTAAGCACGAGTGTACGCTTGAGCCAATGATCTTCCCAGAACCAGTAATCTCTATCGCTGTATCTCCAAAAGATAAAGGCGGCAGCGAGAAAATGGGTATCGCTATCGGTAAGATGGTTGCAGAAGATCCATCGTTCCAAGTTGAGACTGATGAAGATTCAGGCGAAACCATCCTTAAAGGTATGGGTGAGCTTCACCTAGACATTAAAGTTGATATCCTTAAGCGTACTTACGGTGTTGACCTAATTGTTGGTCAGCCTCAGGTTGCTTACCGTGAAACTATTACTCAAGCAATTGAAGATAGCTACACGCATAAGAAACAGTCTGGTGGTTCTGGTCAGTTCGGTAAGATCGATTACCGTATCAAACCAGGTGAGCCTAACTCTGGCTTCACGTTCACATCATCTGTTGTTGGTGGTAACGTACCTAAAGAATTCTGGCCTGCAATCGAGAAAGGTTTTGCTGGCATGATGGAAAATGGTGTTCTTGCAGGCTTCCCAACGCTAGACGTTGAAGTTGAGCTATTCGACGGTGGCTTCCACGCAGTCGATTCATCTGCAGTAGCATTCGAAATCGCAGCGAAAGGTGCATTCCGTCAGTCTATGCCTAAAGCTGGTGCTCAGCTTCTTGAGCCTATCATGCACGTTGACGTGTTCACTCCAGAAGATCACGTTGGTGATGTTATCGGTGACCTTAACCGTCGTCGTGGTATGATCAAAGATCAGCAAGCTGGTACTACTGGCGTACGTATCAAAGCAGACGTTCCTCTTTCTGAGATGTTCGGCTACATCGGTACTCTACGTACAATGACATCTGGTCGTGGTCAGTTCTCTATGGAGTTCTCTCACTACTCAGCATGTCCTGCAAACGTTGCAGAAACAGTCATCGCTGAACAAAAAGAGAAAAACGCTAATAAGTAATTAACGTTTTTACTTGATATAAGCCTCGGTCATTGACCGGGGCTTTTTTTTACCTGCCAATAAGTAACCTGTCACAGAACCTTCATATAAAACTCACCCTTAGCTGTTTACAATCCTCATAACAAATGTACTATATACGGATATGCGTATATATGAGGTTTTGTTTTATGCTTCCCCATCTCTTTTTTAAAATGCTTTCTGATGAAACACGAGTCCGTTGTTTGTTACTGATCTGTCGTCATGAACGCAGTTGCGTGTGTCATATCACAGAGGCTTTAGGGGAATCGCAACCGAAAGTTTCGCGACACCTTGCTCAGTTACGCCAGTCAGGTGTATTAGTCGATGAGCGTTGTGGGCAGTGGGTCTATTACAGTTTGTCTCCTAATCTTCCTGGCTGGGCACGCAAAGTCATTAATGGCTTGGGAGAGTCAAACTGCCTGTTAACGCAATACAATCAAGATAACGAAAGCTTTTTAAATCTGCAGCTTGATGAAGAGTCAAGTTGTTGATAATCAAATTAAAAGTAGGAATTAGAGTATGACAATCAAAGTAGGTATTAATGGTTTTGGCCGCATCGGCCGTTTAGCGATGCGAGCATCATTCGATTGGCCAGAGATCGAGTTTGTACAGATTAATGACGTTGCGGGTGATGCAGCGACGTTAGCCCACCTTCTTGAGTTTGATTCAGTACAGGGCCGTTGGCATCACGCTGTTGAAGCAACGGACAATGCAATTGTCATTGACGGTAAATCTTTAAAGACTACGCAAGCGCGTGAGATTGATGATGTCGACTGGTCTGGTTGTGACGTTGTGATTGAAGCTACGGGTGTACACCGTAGCTCAGTGTTTTTAAACAAGTACCTAGATCAAGGTGTTGGTCGCGTCGTTGTCTCTGCACCAGTTAAAGAAGACGGTATTGCTAATATCGTTGTTGGCGTTAACGATCATATCTTCAACCCTGAAGAGCATCGTATTGTTACCGCTGCTTCTTGTACCACAAATTGTATCGCTCCAATTGTAAAAGTGATTCATGAAAAACTGGGCATTGCACAATCGTCGTTTACAACGATTCATGATTTGACGAATACACAGACAATCCTAGATGCCCCACACAAAGATCTTCGTCGTGCCCGTGCCTGTGGTATGAGCTTGATTCCAACCACGACCGGTTCAGCGAAAGCCATTGTTGAAATCTTCCCTGAGCTAGAAGGAAAGATTAACGGTCACGCAGTACGTGTTCCACTCGCCAATGCTTCGCTAACTGATATCATTTTTGATGTTGAGCGTGACACGACAGCTGAAGAAGTGAATGCATTATTGAAAGAAGCGTCAGAAGGTGAGTTAAAAGGCATTTTAGGTTTTGAAGAGAAGCCATTAGTCTCTATCGATTACCGCGGTGATCAGCGTTCCACTATCGTCGATGCGCTATCAACGATGGTGGTTGGCACTCGTATGGTAAAAATTTACGCATGGTATGATAACGAAATGGGTTATGCCACTCGCACAGCAGAACTTGTAAGAACCGTAGCACTGCAATAATGGGAATTAATATGACACATCCAACTTGGGAATTACCGGTAACAGAGCAAGGCGCAGCTTTAATTCTAACGCCTTGTCCTGGTACCAAAGGTATTGATCTTGTCACTTCTATTCAACAGCTAAAAGAGCAAGGTGCCACTGTTGTTGTTACTGCATTAAGCAATGAAGAGATGGAAAAAGCAGGTGTTGCCGCATTGCCGAAAGAAATCGAAGCGGCAGGTTTGGCATGGTTCCATTTACCGATTGAGGATGATGAAGCGCCGCGTGCGGATTTCAACGACCTTTGGCAAGCAGCGTTACCTGAGCTGCAGCAGCGTGTTGCGGGCGGGGAAAAGATCGTGATGCACTGTATGGGTGGATCAGGCCGCACTGGTTTACTTGCTGCTCACCTACTGCTTTCTCTGGGCTGGGACATCAGCAAAATTAAGACCGATGTTCAGGCTTTACGCCCAGGCGCATTTACTAAACAGGTTCAAATTGACTATATAGATAGTATTGCTGCGCAATAAGATTGATAACGAGAGGCACTTCGGTGCCTCTTTTAATATTCAGGTTCGGGTTATAGATGTTAATGAATCTTTCAAGAGCAGTTCGCCAATACATGTTGGTGACGTTTAACTACTGGAATTTCACCGTAACAGACGGTGCGTTAAGAATGTTAGTGGTGCTGTATTTCTATGACTTAGGGTATAGCTCACTCCAAATAGCCTCACTGTTTCTGTTTTATGAGTTTTTCGGTGTTGTTACAAATTTAGTTGGTGGTTGGCTCGGGGCAAGATTAGGGCTTAATCGGACAATGAATGTTGGCTTAGGGATGCAGATCGTCTCGCTACTCATGCTGGCAGTTCCTGGTAGTTGGCTTACCATTCCTTGGGTTATGGCGGCGCAAGCGTTATCTGGTATTGCAAAAGATCTTAATAAGATGAGCGCCAAAAGTGCGATAAAAACCTTGGTTCCTTCAGATCAACAAGGCGCACTGTATAAATGGGTGGCGATATTAACGGGGTCTAAGAATGCACTGAAGGGCGTGGGCTTTTTCGTTGGTGGCGTATTACTGGCAACGATAGGCTTCCAAGGTGCGGTGCTAGCAATGGCAGCGGTGTTGTCGTTAGTCTTTGTAGGCAGTGTTTTTGCGTTGGATAGCGACTTGGGTAAAGCGAAGAATAAACCTAAGTTTAAGCACCTATTTTCAAAGTCATCAAGCATCAATCGTTTATCGTTGGCGCGGATGTTTCTGTTTGGGGCGCGTGATGTCTGGTTCGTGATCGCTTTGCCTATTTATCTAGGTACGGTTTTTGGTTGGGACCATTCCATGGTGGGTGGCTTTTTAGCTCTGTGGGTGATTGGCTATGGGTTTGTGCAAGGTTTAGCGCCGCGTATTACGGGTAAAGCTGATGGGCGCACCCCTGACGGACATGCCGCAATGCGTTGGGCTGGAGTGTTAACGCTGGTGACCGCATTCGTTGCTTATGGCGTACAGATTGGTTGGTATCCTCAGTTTGTTATTGTATTTGGATTGATGATATTTGGTGCAGTATTTGCCGTTAACTCATCTCTGCACAGTTACTTAATCGTAAGCTATGCCAAAGGTGATGGGGTCTCGTTGGACGTTGGCTTTTACTATATGGCCAATGCGATGGGGCGTTTAATTGGCACTATATTGTCGGGATGGGTCTTTCAAATGGCGGGGCTTGCTGCCTGCCTATGGGTCTCGTTTGCGTTTTTAGCCTTGGCGACCGTTATTTCGGTACGTTTGCCTAAAACGACAGAGCAGTCGGTAACACCGAGCTAATTTAGTCTTATATGGATAGCCGCGCATCGCACGATACGATAACGCGGCTATATTCACTTGGATAACAAAGATTCAAGTGATGGTGTTACTTCTCTTGTGGACGCTTGTGTATCGGCACATAGTTAAGAATCGAAGTCGGTACCGGCTTGCGAGGTACAAACCCTTCGATTTCTCGTCTATCGAGTAAGTGATTTAAACGACTTTCGATAGCACATAAGTTTCGGAAGTCATCTTTAGACACAAAAGAGATCGCCAAGCCCGGCGTTCCAGCACGCCCCGTTCGACCGATACGGTGGATATAATCATCTGCTTTATCAGGCAGGTCGTAGTTAATCACCAAAGGTAAGCCTTGGATGTCAATACCACGCGCCGCTACACCAGTTGCAATCAGGAAGCGTATCTTGCCTTCCTTGAAATCTTGCAGCAGTTGTTCACGCATCGCCTGACTTCGGCCACTATGGAATGCTTCCGCTTCAATACCGCGTTTTTCTAGTTGCGCGACCAATTTCGCTGCGCCGTGCTTTGTTTGGATGAAAATTAACGCTTGCGGCCATTGATGTTCGGCAATCAGTTCACTGAGAAGTTGCGATTTTTTATCTTTATCAACGGTGGTAATCCACTGCTCTATGTGTGGCTTTTGATTGCTGTCAGCGCTGATATTGATCTCTACAGGATGACTGATCGCCGATTTTGCTAGTCGGCGCACCTGTGGGGATAAGGTGGCAGAGAACAGCATATTTTGACGATCTACAGGTAGACGCTCTACGATGGCGTTTATGTCTTCAATAAAGCCCATGTCTAGCATGCGGTCTGCTTCATCGATAACCAGCATTTCAACTTCATCAAAATAGACGGCGCGCTGGTAAAGCATATCTAATAATCTGCCTGGCGTAGCGACTAATACATCCACACCCTCAACAAGACGTTGCTTTTGCGGCTGGATTTCGCTGCCGCCATACATTGCCATCGACGTCAGTGGTAGGTGTTTGCTATAGACTTGAATATTGGTGGCGACTTGTAACGCGAGTTCTCGAGTTGGGGTCAGTATTAATGCACGTATACGCTTTTTGCGTTGCGTCTGTGTATGGCGTAGTTTTTCAAGAATTGGTAGTACAAAACTGGCCGTCTTTCCGGTGCCTGTTTGGGCAGCAGCGAGAATATTCTTGCCAGCCAGTGCAACTGGGATGGCTTTTTCTTGAATTGGTGTAGGCTTGCTATAGCCCTGTTCAGACAGCGCTTGTTGTATAGGTTCGCTGAGACCCAGTGTGGAGAAAGGCATTATTTATCTCTGAATTCGGTCGCTATATGACAGTATAGCGGTCAATATGGGCGGCATTCTAACATGAAGCGAGCGGCAGCTCTCGACTGTTTACTGATAATTACTGTAAAGGCATTAGTGATATCAAGCATAATTGGCATCGATATGACAATTATCTGACACAGTTTGGGTACTTTAATCGCATAACGGATAGCGATGCTGGCATTGGTTCGCTATGTCCAATTACAAACAATGAAATTAGATGAAATGATGAAGAATACATTGAAACAAACGAAGAGAGTGGCGTGCGCATTTTTATTAGGTGGCTTACTTGTGCCAATGAGCCATGCTAGTGTTAAAGCTGGTTTCGCATATGATTATGGATTAGGGGTTACCGCGCAGATAAACAGCAACTTAAATCTGTTTGTTGGTAATGACGGTTTCACTGCCGACTACCTGTTTCGTCAGGGCCATGTCGACAATGTGGAAGGCATGCCACTGAATTGGTATGTTGGTGGCGGCGCATTTATTGGCTGGAAGGACGATTTTGGGGTTAGATTGCCGTTGGGATTAAATTTGAACTTTGCACCAGGATGGAATGGCTATGGACAAATATCGCCGGGAATTAATTTAGATAATCGAGTTAAGCTAGGTATTGATGCCGCTGTGGGCGTACGCTACTCATTTTAATTTTAAGTTAGAGCAATAACATAGAGATCAACGTGTCTAGACTGGTTCATGCCGTATGATTAATGCGATAGGCCAAGCGGGTGTTTTGGCCTACTCATTATATATGCGTTCGAAGTTTTTAGGGTTCCAGCCGATTAGAACACGTTCTCCTATTTTCAATACAGGCACAGATCTCGCCCCCATCGCTTCGAGTTCCTTTCTTCCTCTAGGCTCAGCAGCATCCGCTAGTCGATATTTGATGCCTTTCGTATCAAGATAACGCTGTGCATCTTTACAATGCGGGCATCTGTTTTTAACGTACAAAACGACTCTTTTCAAATTGTGTTCCTTATTTGCTGGTTATGGATTTAAATTTTAGCCTAATGTGTACATCGCCTGCTGGTAAAGGCTTATGCGATAAAAAGAGACAAACATCGGAATGTTTGCCTCTCTTGTGTCGTATCAGATTAGTATAAACCGATTAGTTTAGGCGGTTTAGCGTCACAGCATCGCTGTCTTGTCGCTCTAAACGTTGTGGGTTGTTACGAATGTACTTAATAACAGATAGTGCATCGGTGTTACATAGCGTCGTTTCAATATCACATTGAGGTGCGTTGCCATCTTTGTAGATAGCGGTGTAACGGCTGCCGTCAAACTTAACACGCTCAACTGGGTAGCCAGTGACTACGCCATTTTCGATAACCAGATCAACACGTTTTGCGTGCTCTGCTTGAGCTTCATAAATCGCGTGCCAGTCATCATTACCATTGGCATTATAGTTGGTCATTACTACGTTGTAATCGACATCATCTTGCAGTGTTACCCATGCTTCTGCGCCAGAGCGAAGTTCAATGTTAGTGATTTCACCCGCTTTTTCTGATTCAATTTCGTTAAAAGCAAAGCGCATATTGCCAGGGTATGGGAATTTACCGAAGTGTGCACTGTTGTCTAGTGATAGCGTCACTGTTTCGTTAATCAGCTGTTTGATGGTGCTACCAGGTAGAGTAACAACACTGAGGTAGTTACTAAATGGCAGTAGCTCCATCGACACATTACCTTCGTAGTATGCCCCTTCTTCGATATTGGTACGAACACCACCAGCGCCAACCAAAGCAAAATCAACAGACATGTCTGTCGCAGCGATGACTTCTGGCAGGTTAGCCCAATAAGCTTGCCCTTCAGCAATGATTGGTGCTACGCGTGAGCCGTGTACATCGGTGCCATTGTCACCAGGTCGACGCTCATGGTTTAGTGTTGCTGGTACGTGCGCAATAACATCACCGTAGGCTTGTTCTAGTGCAGGCTTATAGGTGCTGTCGATATGGCTACGTAGTGTTTTGTCTTCCGCAACGATTTGGATGTTTGGCTGCTCATCGATAAAGCGATGAACCTGCTTGGTCTCTTTTTTACCCAGAAGATTGGCATCTAGGCGTTGAGCATGGTCGTGGAAAGTTTCAGACGATAGCAGTGTATTGCCACCATTACATTCGGCTAAGTCACCCTCAGGGGTGAAAGCAACGGTTGCTTGGCCAATTGCTTGTGCATATTGGCCAGCCTGAATAATACAGGTTTGCTTTCCATTTGGATTGCGGATTAATTGCGCATATGCTTCGTTAGTGCCGTGGCTTAGGTTCGCAAAATCACCCAATAGTGAGTGTGAGTGACCACCAACAATAACATCAATACCGTTAACGTTTTCTGCAATGCGAATATCTCGCGCCAATCCTAGGTGGGTTAGGGCAATGATGTTTGGAATACCTTTTTCTTTTAAAGTATTCACTAATGCTTGCGCGGTCTCGATTTCACTTTGGAAAGTAACATCGCCAACATTTGGTGATGTGGTTGGCATGTCTTCTAAGACAAGACCAATAACAGCCACCAATTGTTGATCTTTTGGTAGGTTATTAACGTCTTCAATGCGTGTTTTGTTATGCCCGTCAAACGCAAATACAGCATATGGATGAAGGTTATCTAGGCCGTTTAGGTCGGCATCGTTGCTGGTATCCATGTTGGCGCCCAATACAGGGAAGCTAACATTGTTGATGAAATCAGCAAGTTTAGCATTGTCTAGGTCAAACTCGTGGTTACCAAGCGCCATGGCGTCTAGGTTCATTTTGCTGAGGATATCAGCATTCATTTTACCTTCGTTCAGTTTGAAATAACCCGTACCTTGCCACGCATCACCACCGTGTAAGAATAGTAGGCTGTCGTTATTCTGTTTAGCGTTGGCCTCAATTTCATTATAGGCATTCAAAATACGAGGGTGACCACCCATGGTGTTGAAAACGGTTTGTCCATCAAGCAATGATTGATTACTAAAATCGCTTGGAAGTGGATCAAAGTTAGAGTGAGTATCATTAATGTGTGCGATGGTCAGATTGAAATTGTTATCTGTCGAGGCGTTAGCCGTCATTGCTGCAACAATCGACGCGCAAAGTAATGCATATTTCATATTGAACGCTAAACCTTTTGCTATGCGTAAGAAGGAAGATGGCAAACGTTTTACCACGCATTTCCGAGATAGGTCAAAAAAATCATTGCACGATAATGTAACGAATTTTATTAATGTGAGCTGGGTCTGTTTGTCGTGCTGTTATAGCCCTTTACTTGCCTGATGTTGCTCTTGTTAAATAGTGCTATACCGCAGGTTTAGGTGCGTTGAAGCCACGAATAATGTTACTTAATGTGATGATAGCGAAAACGCCAATAACCACACCTAAATGCCAAGGTAAATTAATGCCTATCTGTACCAATCCCATGCTCACTAAAGAGGAGATGATCATCTGTCCACCACCGGCGAGGGCGGCTGCTGCACTGGCTTGTCGCTTGAAGGGTTGCATCACCATTGCTTGAGAGCAGGGTAATGCAATACCGTTACCAATCACCATCATGAATTGACCAACCATCATTGCTAATGGTGTCATTGGTGCCATGATGAACCAGAGTGCAGCGCATAGGTGCAGGAAAGGGGTACAGAGCAGCATTTTTCGGATGCCAATAACTGGGCGAAATCGGTTTGTTAGCGTTGTCCCAGTTAGCATGCCTAAAGCCGGAATAACAGCCCAGAGTGCGTACTCATCAGAACTCATGCCAATTTGATTTTGCATAATAAATGGCATAATGGATATCATGGTGACCACCAAGCTAAAGTTGAGCCAACTAATGCTTGCGAAGCTAACAAAGTAGCGTGACTTCAACAAAGAGAGATATTGTCGGTGGATATTACTTACGTTTGGCACTTTGGTGCGGGTTGTCATTGTCTCTTTAAATAGCACAGAGATAGCAAACCACGCGACGACGAGATAACATTAATAATGTGACAAACACCATTGCCCAGCCAAAGTGGTGGTTAATCAGTTCGCCTATGACTGGCGCACAAAGTGGGGTGATAGAGGCGGCCATTGCGACATAAGAGAGAGCGGTAGGAAGCTGATCGCCGGAATAACTGTCTCGTGTTGATGCTCGGGCAAGCACCGCACAACAGCCAGTCCCCAAACCTTGAATAAAACGTCCCGCGACCATGCCGTATAAACTATCACGAGAAAGAATAACAAGCACTAGCCCGCAAATCGCAACGAGAAGCTGAGCCTCATCTAAGCTAACGTTAAAATCTCCCGCAATCCCAGGTAGAGAAGGGAAAATCAACCCCATACTTAATTGACCGATACTAATAATGAGACAAGCTAAAAGAATGGGGCGTTTACGGAACGTTTTGGGCATTGATGGAACCTTAGCGAAAGATATTTGGCAGAAATGCCATAATAGCGCTGTATTCTAATGGTCGATGGCAGACAACTCAAAAGAATATGTTCCTTCAACAGATAACTATGTAAGCAAGCGTGAATAGTCCCCCTTCTTTGCGTTGCCTCTAGTGGTGAGTGATTGAGCGCTTAAAGAGGCGAACTATCTGATATAGTCATAAGAGCCTTGATATAGTAGGGAAGCCGTATGTTGCAGAGTAACGTTGCTGATTCAAAATGTGCCACATTATCGGTTGCTACATGGAATTTACTTAATTTTATTGAACCACCAAATGCCGCTTATGAGTTGTATAATATCCTTTCTGCTGAGGAGTGGCAGAAAAAGTGCGCATGGGTAGACGCCTATGTTGAAGATAGCCTACCCGATGTTATTGGATTTCAAGAAATATTTAGTATTGATGCACTTGCGGAACGTTTAGCACCATATGGGTACACGCTAGTCGCTGTTGATACTCCTCGCTGTCAGCATGGCTATATCTATGACAGTCCAGTCGTTGGTATTGCGAGTCGATTGCCAATCATATCGGTAAAACCATTAATGGTCTCTGCTGAGTTAATTGCCCAAATGGGACTAGCGGCCGATTTTTCTTTTAGTCGGACACCAGTGGTTGCAGAGGTTATGCATCCCGATTTCGGCATGATTACCTTTGTTGTTGTTCACTTTAAGTCCCGTCGTGCTGCGCCACTGACTGACAATAACGCTCATAATTCAGTTATGCAGAAGGAGCCGGCTGAAAAGTTTGCAGGAAAAGATCTACTTGCACATCAGGTCCGCCTTGGGGAGTGGGCATCTGTTATTCAGCGAGGATCTGAAGCTAATTGCGTGGTGGATTTTATTGCGCATCGTCAAGTGGAGCATACAAACACGTTGACTCAACCGTTTCATCCAATGGTGGTATTAGGTGATTTTAATGAGCCTTTAGATTGCAGTACGTTTCGTGGTATTAACTCAACGGACATACTTACCGACAGTTGGGATCTTTATCGCCAGCTTAATGTAAATACTCAATGTGTCCGTCCACCAACACACTACTATGCAAATAAAGGCAGTGTATTGGATTATATTTTAGTCAATGCCGCTTTTGATCATGCAAGCCCATTAGGTATTGCAACGGTCACTCAATATTCGTGTTATGACCGCCACTTGATTAATCCTATCTTTGCATTAGATAGTGCAAGTACTGATCATGCGATTGTCAAAATAACGATTGAGCAACCGCGAATTTCAGATGAATATAGGCACAATGCACGCGAAGTTGGTAGGTAAGTCCTGTTTTAGGGTAGAGGAATAATTTGGCTTTTCCGTGAGTGTGTTATCCATCATGGCACAGTAACCCTTTTTCACCGTACGTTGAATAAACAGTGAGGTTGGCGTTGGCCTGACCAACTACAGTTAGCAGCTGAACAAGGGTGGTGCTTCTAGCGGTTTGTTGGGATCAATTCATCAAGATTATTCAATCGTATTAATTTTTGAAGCAACGCTAAAATTGTGCATAGAGGATAAAATTGGTGCAATTCGTGTTGCAGTGCTACCTATTTTGGGTCACTCACAGGGGCAGCGCACCAAATTCATGCATATTTACATGCGAGCAATATAATCAACATAAAAAAGCAATGCACAGTATGTCGATATAAATCAATCATTTAAGTCGTTTTATCTTTGTCGGTACTTCTTGGCACTATTCTTGTAATTAAGTCTGTTGAATAAACATTCAATATATAGGAGTAAGACCATGAACATGAAGTTCAACCTCAAACTAACGGCACTGTGTGCATCTCTTGCATTCACCTCAGGAATGGTTGCAGCGCAAGATACGATAAAAGTCGGTGTGGTTCATTCACTATCAGGGACGATGGCGATTAGTGAAACAACACTGAAAGATACCGTGCAGATGTTAGTTGAAGAGCAAAATAAAAAGGGAGGGTTACTTGGCAAGAAGCTAGAGGCAGTGGTTGTTGACCCTGCATCAAACTGGCCTTTATTTGCGGAAAAAACACGTGAGTTGATTGAAAAAGAGAATGTCGATGTTCTTTTTGGTGGTTGGACATCGGTTTCAAGAAAATCAATGTTACCTGTTGTGGAAGAGCTAAACAGTATTCTCTTCTACCCAGTGCAATATGAAGGTGAAGAGTCGTCGAAGAATGTATTCTATACGGGGGCTGCGCCTAACCAACAAGCGATTCCTGCGATTGACTATTTGATGGAGGAGCTAGAGATTGAGCGTTGGGTACTTGCTGGTACTGACTACGTTTATCCACGTACGACGAACAAAATTTTAGAGTCATATTTAGCATCCCATGGTGTTGCAGAAGAAGACATCATGATTAATTACACCCCTTTTGGTCATTCTGATTGGCAATCTATTGTTTCTGACATTAAGCGCTTTGGTTCAGAAGGTAAAGCAACTGCTGTTGTTTCAACCATCAATGGTGATGCTAACGTCCCATTTTATAAAGAGCTTGGCGCGCAGGGCATGTCGTCGGAAGATATTCCTGTGATTGCGTTCTCTGTTGGTGAGGAAGAGCTGTCAGGCATGGACACCGAGCCATTGGTTGGCCACCTTGCGGCATGGAACTACTTCATGAGTGTTGATACCGATGAAAATGCCGAGTTTGTCGAAAAATGGCATGCGTTCATCAAAAACGAAGATCGTGTGACAAACGATCCAATGGAAGCGCATTACATCGGTTTTAATATGTGGGCGCAAGCGGTAACCAATGCAGGCACAACAGAAGCTGAAGCCGTGCAAGATGCACTGATTGGCGTATCTGTTCCTAACTTGACTGGTGGTTATTCAACAATGCTTGCTAACCACCATATTACAAAACCAGTGTTAATTGGTGAGATTCAAGACGATGGTCAGTTTGAAACCGTATGGGAAACAACGGGGTTAGTTGCTGGTGATGCGTGGTCAGATTTCCTTCCTGAATCTGCAAAAATTTTCTCAAGCTGGTCTAAACCATTTTCATGTGGTGCGTTTAACGTAGAAACCAACAAGTGTGCTGGCGCTAAATAGTTAGCCATCTGTTTTCTGCAACAGGTTTGCTGCATTAGAGGTCAGAGTTTTTCTATTGCAGCGACCTATTTATAAGTACCTGAACAATCAAAGCGATCTTCCAATTAGAGAAGAATTTGTTTCGGGCGTATAAGGACGCTAGTTATGAAGGTCATTTTTAAAATGTTGAGCGCAGTTGCTTTATTCTGCGCCTGTATCAATTTTGCCTGGGCAAGTATCAATAATGAATCTAGTTTTACCGACGCGTTACTCGGTAAAAAAACACCGTTAAAATTAGAAGCTATTGACTGGTTGGTACATGACTCTGAGAGTGAGAGAGTCGAGCCGCTTTTATCAGCATGGCTTAATGGTTCGCTCTATTATTTGAGTGATAATTCGAGTAAGCAGCACAGCGAACTTTTTGTTATTGAAAATAATAAAACAGATAAGGAAGCACTATCGGCATGGAGTGGTGAAACGCTTCTAATCAATAATATTAAGTCGTTTAAAAAAGTACGTGTGAATAACAATCTACGTCGAGTTATTCGTAACGAGATTGCAACCCTAGGTATAACAAGTAAGGATAAGGCTACGCGATATGACGCCATTCAAACGCTGTTAGGGACAAGCGATCCTGAGTTGCTGACTGCTTTGGAAGCTCAGAAAGAAGTTGAAAAAGAGAGTGACATTTATGCTCTCATTGAGTTAACCCTTGCTGCTGGTGTTGCGCTAGATACCGATGCATCTTCTCAAGCGCGTATTACTGCCGTCCAAGCTCTCGGTGAGTATAAGCAATCGACAGTATTGAAAACTCTAAATAACCTTCTTTCCAATGAGAAAGACCCTGCGATTATTGCTGCAGCAGAACGCTCACTAGATAGTTATCAGCAGAGTCAAACCTTCTATTCAAGTATTGAAACCCTCTTTTTTGGATTAAGCCTCGGCTCTGTTTTAGTCTTGGCGGGCATTGGTCTAGCCATCACGTTTGGGGTGATGGGCGTTATCAATATGGCTCATGGGGAGCTCATTATGATTGGCGCTTATACGACGTATGTTATGCAACAGTTGATGCCAAACCATATCGGTCTTTCTCTTTTACTCTCAATACCGATGGCATTTGTTGTTGCAGGATTGGTAGGTGTTGCTATTGAGCGTAGCGTTATTCGTCACCTCTATGGTCGACCATTGGAAACGTTACTGGCAACGTTTGGTATTAGCCTTATTTTACAACAAGCGGTTCGATCAATTTTTAGCCCTTTAAACCGTTCAGTCAGTACACCCAGTTGGTTATCTGGAGCGCTGGAAATCAACCCAATGTTGTCTCTAACGTATAGCCGCTTATATATTCTCCTTTTCTGCGTATTGGTCTTTATTGGTCTCTTAATGGTGTTGAGTAAGACTCCAATAGGACTTCAAGTGCGCGCTGTTTCTCAAAATAGATCAATGGCAAGGGCGATGGGAATCCGTTCAGAGCGTGTTGATGCGATGACGTTTGGGCTTGGCTCTGGTGTTGCTGGTATTGCCGGTGTCGCGCTTTCTCAGTTAACCAACGTAGGCCCTAATATGGGACAAGCGTACATCATTGACTCCTTTATGGTGGTGGTGTTTGGTGGTGTCGGCAATTTATGGGGAACTTTTGTCGCAGGGATGAGTTTAGGCTTATTTAATAAATTCTTAGAGCCATGGGCGGGCGCTGTGCTTGCCAAGATTTTAGTTCTGGTATTTATCATTCTATTTATTCAAAAACGACCGCGTGGACTTTTCCCACAACGTGGTCGAGCTGCTGAAGGTTAAGGAAAACAATATGCAGACAAAATCGTTTGTGCTTTCTGCTTTGAAAGGCGATAGAGGTGGTCAGATAACTATCTTTGCCGTTCTTGCGGCAGTTATTCTCATTCCTCTTGCGAATGCGCTTTTACCGAGCGGTCATTTTTTGCATGTCGAGACGTTTACCATCTCATTAATGGGTAAGTATTTGTGTTACGCCATGCTTGCTTTGGCTCTCGATTTGGTTTGGGGTTATTTAGGCCTTTTGAGTCTTGGACATGGTGCGTTCTTTGCCATTGGCGGTTATGCCATGGGAATGTACTTAATGCGTCAAATTGGTACAAGAGGGGTCTATGCTGACCCGATCTTGCCGGACTTTATGGTGTTTTTAAATTGGAGCGAGTTACCTTGGTTTTGGCATGGGTTTGATCAATTCTGGTTTGCCTGTTTAATGGCGGTGGTTGCTCCCGGAGTCTTAGCTTTTGTGTTTGGTTATCTAGCCTTCCGTTCGCGAGTTTCCGGTGTTTATCTCTCTATTATTACTCAAGCGTTAACCTATGCATTGATGCTGGCCTTTTTCCGAAATGAGATGGGCTTTGGCGGTAACAATGGCTTGACGGATTTTAAAGATATCGTTGGCTTTAGTTTACAAAATGATGCAATGAAAGTGGCGCTATTCATTACAACAGGTATCGCGCTGATAGGAAGCTATATTGTATGCCGTATGGTGGTGACAAGCCGTTTAGGACGTGTTGCGTTAGCGATTAGAGATACTGAGTCACGCACCCGTTTCATGGGATATAACGTCGATGGGATTAAACTTTGGGTTTTTGTTTTATCCGCCGTCATTGCTGGTATCGCAGGGGCATTATATGTACCGCAAGTGGGCATTATTAACCCAGGTGAGTTTGCTCCATTGGTATCTATCGAAATTGTTGTTTGGGTTGCGTTAGGAGGCCGCGCAACGTTATTTGGTGCGATTGTCGGTGCTCTGATCATCAACTATGCGAAGAGTTGGTTTACCGTTGAATTCCCTGAAGTTTGGCTATTCGCATTAGGTGGCTTATTCGTACTCTCTACCATGTACTTACCACAGGGGGTGATTGGCTTCGTTCGCCAGCAGTACGCCCGTATTAGACAGCACTCGCCAAAAGAAGCCCTGGTTGAAGAGAAAGAGACGCAAGAGGTAACCGTATGACCGTATTAAATAATGCGCATCGTTTCACTGATAACGTTAAGTCGTTGACGCAAAGAAATCAAGTTTTCCCGTTTTTAGTTCCTGATGAGCACCCAGCGATCGATACGCGTCACGACATTCTTCTTTATATTGAAGGTGTCAATAAAAGCTTCGATGGATTTAAAGCGATTAACGACCTCAATCTTTATATTCGAGAAGGTGAACTACGCTGCATTATCGGGCCAAATGGTGCAGGGAAAACCACCATGATGGATATTGTGACCGGTAAAACTAAACCAGACACAGGCAGTGTTTGGTTAGGTTCCAATATCAATTTATTGAAAATGAATGAAGCAGAGGTCGCTAATGCGGGTATTGGAAGAAAATTTCAAAAACCAACAGTAATTGAGTGCTTAACCGTTTGGCAAAATCTTGAGTTAGCGATGTCTGGTGTCCGCTCGGTATGGGGAACATTTACGGCGAGAATGTCGGGTGAGCAAAAAGACAATTTGGAGTCGATTTTATCGCTTACTAACTTACAAGATGAAGCCGTAAACCTTGCTGGAAATTTATCTCATGGTCAAAAGCAGTGGCTGGAAATCGGCATGTTGTTGATGCAAAAGCCCCGTCTATTACTGGTTGATGAACCGGTGGCAGGTATGACGCACCAAGAGATGGATCGCACCTCTGAGCTACTTAACTCATTAGCAGGAAAACACTCGGTTGTGGTTGTTGAGCATGATATGGACTTCGTACGCTCTATTGCTAGCCACGTGACGGTATTGCACCAAGGTCATGTATTGGCTGAAGGCTCTATGGACCAGGTGCAGGCTGATCCTGAAGTTAAACAAGTTTATCTTGGAGAATAATATGTTGGAGATCAAATCCGTTAACCAATACTACGGTGAGAGCCATACCCTCTGGGATCTTGATATGGATATCCCCAAGGGGAAGTGTACTGTGCTAATGGGACGAAATGGGGTTGGTAAAACAACACTATTGCAGTCAATTATGGGGTTAGTTGAGGTGGAAAGTGGTGATATTACGCTTAATGGTGAGTCGATATTGCATCAGGATGCAGAAGATCGTCCCCGTCATGGTATTGGTTACGTTCCCCAAGGGCGGCAGATATTTCCACTTTTAACCGTTAAAGAGAACCTAGAGGTTGGTCTGCCGATTAGGAAAAAGGGGGATCGACAGATCCCTGAATTCATTTTTGAAATCTTCCCAGTGCTAAAAGATATGTTAAATCGTCGCGGTGGCGATTTATCCGGTGGACAGCAACAGCAGTTAGCGATAGGACGAGCATTGGTTGTTGATCCGACATTGCTTATTCTTGATGAACCAACAGAAGGGATTCAACCCAATATAGTGCAAGAGATCGGTGACATTATCCGTATGTTAAATGAAAAATTCGGACTAACTGTTTTACTGGTTGAGCAGAAGTTACCTTTTGCTCGTAAAGTGGGTGATCGCTTTTGTATCTTAGATCGAGGCCGTCAAGTTGCTTCGGGTGAGATGGATGAACTAGATGATAATCTAATCCGAGAGTACCTTACCGTATGATGCCAGTGAACATGAAAAAGGGGGCGGTAACGCCCGTTGCTGATGGAATCGCGCAAGATATTCAACATGGTTGGAAAGCGAGCTTGAATCTAGGTTTTACACAACGAGGTGATAAAACGGTATTAAAGTCTCGTTCCCAATCTGGCCCATTAGCAATACAACGCCCTCTTTATCCTGATGGTCAAAGTTGCCATGTTTATATCCTACACCCCCCGGGTGGAGTGGTAGGAGGAGACAGTTTAGCTATCACGGTTTCTGCCGGGGAAGACTCGGATGTTCTGCTCACAACACCTGGTGCAACGAAGTTTTATCGCTCAGAGAATCGCTATGCAAAACAGACGCAAACACTGTACATAAAAAAAGGAGCGAGCCTCGCCTGGTTACCTCAAGAAAATATCTTTTTTCCCGATGCTTACTCGCAATTAAACACACAGATCTATCTAGATTCTGATGCATTATTTTGGGGCTGGGAGATGCACTGTTTTGGTCTTCCTGCACAAAATGAGGGCTTTGTGCATGGGCATTTAGTCGGTAAAACAGAGATTTACATCGATGGGCAACGAGTTGTTACTGAAGGCGTTAACTTTCACGGTGAAGATAAGTTGTTTATAAACAATGGCTTACTTGGAAGGTCCATGATGGGGACTTTCTATTTCACTGCGCAAGATGATGAGCTTTTAAAGTTGGTGCAAGAATTGCTGATGTCAATAACGACAGCCAAACGGTCTCATTCAGATAAGTTACCGTTGTTGATTGGGGTGACTCAAATAGAAGGTTTGATGGTTGTCAGAGCGTTAGGCGACTGGAGTGAGGATATTCTGCAGGCTTTTAGTCAAATTTGGCAACTATCCCGCCAATATTTGGGGAAGGATCACGTAGACGCTCCGCGAATTTGGGCCACATAGTGACCAAATTTAGATTCATACTATCAACGTTATTATGGGCTGAAAAATGGAATTATCACCAAGAGAGAAAGATAAATTATTGATATTTTGCGCAGGGATGCTTGCCGGACAACGAAAAGATAAAGGTTTAAAGCTCAATTACCCTGAGTCTATTGCTTATATCAGTTGCGCGATTTTAGAAGGCGCGCGCGAGGGAAAAACCGTCGCCGAACTCATGGACTTTGGACGCACGCTACTATCTGCAGACGATGTGATGGAAGGTATTCCGTCAATGATTCCTGATGTGCAAGTGGAAGCGACTTTCCCTGATGGAACAAAATTGGTTACCGTTCATGAACCTATCGTTTAGAACGGGATAAAAGAGCGTTAGTCGTTTAAGAACAGAGTCTAGAAAACGTCTAAGGAGAGACATTTTGGCGACGTCAAATACAAACTATAGCGGCCTTGTGCCGGGAAAAATTGAAACCCCTGAGGGTCATATCACCCTAAATGAGGGGCGTGAAACCGTTTCTGTAAGTGTTAAGAATGTCGGTGATCGCCCTATTCAAATTGGTTCCCATTATCACTTCTTTGAAGCAAATCAAGCACTGCATTTTGAACGAGAATTGACGAAAGGTTTTCGTCTAAATATTCCCGCGGGAACTGCAACTCGCTTTGAGCCTGGTCAATTCCGCACTGTCGAGTTAGTCGAATATGCCGGGCAACGAGAAGTCTACGGGTTTCAAGGTAAAGTCATGGGTAAGTTATAAGCGGGTCAGCCCGTGGGCTTATAGCGGCATGATGACCGCTATTGTTCGATGGATAAAATAAGAAATTAAAGGATTAATAATGGCGACGATATCGAGACAAGCATACGCAGAGATGTTTGGTCCGACGGTTGGCGACCGAGTACGTCTTGCAGACACGGAATTATGGCTTGAAGTCGAGCAAGATCTGACCGTTTATGGCGACGAAGTGAAATTTGGTGGTGGAAAAGTGATCCGAGATGGGATGGGGCAGAGTCAACGCGTGAGTGCGGAAACCCCAGATCTTGTGATTACGAATGCGGTGGTGTTGGATTATTGGGGCATTATAAAAGCGGATGTCGCGATAAAAGATGGACGCATCCAAGCGCTTGGTAAAGCGGGAAATCCAGATGTACAGCCCGGTGTTGATATTATTATTGGCCCAGGGACAGAAATTCTTGCTGGTGAAGGTTCTATTTTAACCGCTGGCGGTATTGATTCACATATTCACTTTATTTGTCCTCAGCAAATTGAAGAAGCTCTCGCTTCAGGTGTTACCACAATGATAGGTGGTGGTACTGGACCTAATACGGGAACGAATGCGACAACGTGTACACCAGGTCCATGGAATATGCATCGCATGTTAGAGTCATTGGATGAGTTTCCAATGAACTTTGGTTTGTTAGGTAAAGGCAATGCGAGTCAACCAGAGGCGTTGCGTGAGCAAGTCGCCGCAGGGGCTGTTGGGCTAAAATTGCATGAAGATTGGGGCACGACGCCGGCATCGATTGATACTTGTTTAACGGTCGCGGATGAAATGGATGTGCAAGTGGCGATTCATACCGATACGTTAAATGAATCTGGCTTTGTCGAATCGACCCTCGGTGCGATTGGTGATCGTGTTATTCATACCTACCATACTGAAGGTGCTGGTGGCGGACATGCGCCAGATATCATTAAAGCAGCCGGTGAGCCAAACGTGCTGCCTTCGTCGACGAACCCCACGCGACCTTACACGATTAACACGGCCGATGAGCATTTAGATATGCTGATGGTCTGTCATCACTTATCCCCTTCTATTGCTGAAGATGTCGCTTTTGCAGAATCACGTATTCGACGTGAAACCATCGCTGCCGAAGATATACTGCATGATCTGGGAGCCTTCTCGATGATCGCTTCAGATTCTCAAGCAATGGGACGTGTTGGTGAAGTTATTACTCGAACATGGCAAACCGCTCATAAAATGAAGGTACAGCGTGGGAGTTTGGCTGAAGATTCTAGCTATAGTGATAATTTCCGCTTAAAACGCTACGTGGCAAAATATACCATTAACCCTGCGATTACACATGGTATGTCACATGAAATTGGCTCGATAGAAAGCGGCAAATTGGCTGACTTAGTATTATGGAAACCTGCGTTTTTTGGTGTAAAACCGAGCGTGATTATTAAAGGCGGTATGATTGCGATAGCTCCGATGGGAGACCCCAATGCATCCATTCCAACACCGCAACCAGTTCACTATCGTTCAATGTTTGGCAGTTACGGTAAAGCCAGTAAAAACACGTCAATGCTGTTTATCTCTCAAGAAGCTAAAGCGCAAGGTATTGATAAAGAACTAGGTTTACAGAGCCTTATCGGTGTTGTGAAAGGGTGTCGAGATATCAGTAAGTCAGATATGAAGCTTAATGATTGGATGCCCAAGATTGAAGTGGATTCGCAGACCTATCAAGTTCGAGCCGATGGTGAGCTATTAACGTGTGAGCCTGCCGATGTACTTCCAATGGCGCAGCGCTATTTTTTATTTTAGTTGGGTAATGCCTCAATCTGGTAGCGCCACTTTGTATATGAGTTTTGTTTGAAATCCTATTTAAGGATGTATAGGTATCTAGATGATTGAATTAACTAGTATAAGTTGTAATGCGGAACAAACCCCCGATGGCTTCCTAAGTCTTCCCATTGATAGCCGTATAAAGAGCCGTTTGAAAGTCACTCTCGATGATGGACGAGAAGCCGGCCTCTTTTTGCCTCGTGGGCATATTCTTCGTGGTGGAGAGCAGCTTAAAAGTGAATGCGGAATCACCATTGAGATAAAAGCAGCCCCAGAGACGGTATCTACTGTCTATTGTGATGATGTTTTATTGCTGACCAGAGTTGCTTACCACTTAGGTAATCGACATGTTCCGTTGCAGGTTGAGATGGGTTGGGTTCGTTACCAACATGATCACGTTCTTGATGAAATGGTGGAAGGGCTCGGTGCCGTTGTTACCACAGAGCAGGCCTCTTTCGAGCCAGAAGGCGGCGCATACGGTGGTCGTTCAGCGGGTGGGCACCACCATTGATTAGACATTCAATAATTTCGTATATAGCGTAAGGAAGCGATAATGAAAATTCGTATATGGGCAGTACTGTCTACATTTATCTCGATCTTTGTTTCTTGTTCGGTGTTAGCACACCCTGGGCATCATAGTCACTCAGTTCTGGCGGATTCACTGCTTTCTGGGTTAATCCACCCCGTTACTGGCGTTGATCATTTGATTATGCTGGCTGCTTTTGGTGTGATCTTAGGTTGTATTGAGGTATCTCGATACAAAAAAATGACGCTTGCAGCGGTCGCGCTAAGTGCGTTAATGGTTGGCCTCACTGTTGGTCAAGGGGTTGGTTATTCTGCAATTGTTGAACCGATGATTATCGTTTCACTATTTATGGTGAGCTTGGCGGTATGGTTGGTTTTTTCGCCGTCTCAAAAACGTGTTAATACGGCTATCTACGCCTCAATCGGCATGATGTTTTTTCATGGGTATGCGCATGGTGTAGAAGCGACAAGCCAGATAGCACAGTTTGCTGCTGGGATGTTGATTAGTGCTGGGTTGTTAATGACCGTAGGCTCAGCTTTAGGGTATTTCGCGAAAACAAAGTGGTTGTCGGTTGGCGTTGCTTTAGCCAGCGCACTATTTTTGCTAGTGGTATAACAGGTCAAAATGATGAATTGTCAGCAGCAGCGTGATGTGGCTTGTTACCGGTTGTTCCAGCTAATTAGCCCGTCATTGCCTGTCGGTGGATTTACCTATTCGCAAGGGCTTGAGTATGCAGTTGAAGCTGGATGGGTAGCAAATCGTTCAGATATGGAAGCGTGGTTGACGCATATCATGTCGTCAAGTATGGCAACACTTGAATTGCCCATTATCGATAGAATTTATCTCGCGTTAGAAAGTGATGAATTAGATCAAATAGAATACTGGTGTAATGTACTTTATACCAGTAGGGAGACCAGCGAACTTCGTGCTGAAGAGAGACAACGTGGTCTGGCATTAAATACGTTACTTAAAAAGCTTGAAATCGATATCTCAGTCGTCCATTCGATTAATAGCCAACCTAACTTTTTATTGGGCTTATGTATCGCGGCTCATCATTGGAAAATAGGTCTTAGTTCATTAAAGCAAGGTTATTTATGGAGTTGGTTAGAGAATATTGTGACGGCTGGGATTAAGTTAATACCCTTGGGGCAAACGGATGGTCAGATTGCGTTAATAAATATTACCAAGGAATTTCCTCAAGCGATTGAGAGTGCATCAAATATTGAAGAGTGGATGATTGGGAGCTTCACGCCTTCGTTAGCGATGGCAAGTGCGTTACATCAAACACAGTACACCCGATTATTTCGCTCATAAAAAGGATTTAGAGAATGGAAAGTTACAAGCAACCTCTTCGAATTGGTATTGGCGGCCCGGTTGGCTCTGGGAAAACAGCCTTATTGGAAGTGTTATGTAAAGCGATTCGGGACAAGTTAAATATTGCAGTGGTTACCAATGATATTTATACCCAGGAGGATGCAAAAATTCTTACGCGCGCAGAAGCACTCGCACCTGACCGTATTATCGGGGTTGAAACGGGAGGCTGTCCACACACTGCTATTCGAGAAGATGCATCAATGAACCTTGCCGCAGTCGAGGAGTTAGCGATTCGTCATAAGAACTTAGATGTGGTCTTTGTCGAGAGCGGTGGTGATAACTTAAGTGCGACATTTAGCCCTGAGCTTGCTGATTTGACCATCTATGTGATAGATGTTGCTGAAGGAGAGAAAATCCCAAGAAAAGGCGGGCCGGGTATTACTCGCTCAGATCTGCTTGTGATTAATAAAATCGATCTTGCCCCTTATGTTGGTGCTTCATTAGAAGTAATGGAGCAAGATACACAACGTATGAGACCGGCCAAGCCTTATGTCTTTACCAACCTTAAAGAGAGTAAAGGGTTGGATACGATCATAAACTTCATCGTGACGGAAGGGATGCTTACATTAAAAGAGCCGACAGTATAATCGAAGCTATGTAGTCATCGAAGTTATGTTATCCCAAAAAAAGAGAGGCAACCTTAGGAGGATTAAGGTGCCTCATCTTGAATTGCTAAGTTGAAACGAAGTTATTTGCTTTTCTTTTGGCGCTTCATGTCAAATACAACAGCAACGACAATCACCAAGCCTTTAACCACCTGTTGCCAGTAAGCCGAGATGTTTAGCAAATCGAGACCGTTTTGCAGTACTCCCATGATCATCGTACCGATAATCGTACCTTGAATTGTACCAATACCACCAGCGTGTGAGACACCACCAACTGTGGCCGACGCGATAGCATCTAACTCGTACATATTGCCAAGCCCGGGTTGGCCGGAGTTGATACGGCCTGCAAGGATAAGGGCGGCAATACCAGCCAACAGGCCAGCATAAGCATAAACAAGAATTTTGTATTTTTTGACGTTGATGCCTGATACGTACGCGGCGTTTTCATTACCGCCAATGGCATAGGCGTATTTACCAAAGCGGGTATAATTAAGCAATACATAGGAGATAAACGCCATTACCGCAAAGATGACCACCGGCACTGGAATGCCTAATATGTTCCCTTGGCCAATCCACTGATAGCCGCCGATCAAGCTGCTGACGGGACGACCGCCAGAGTAGAGCAGTGCTGCACCACGAGCAATGATCATCATACCCAAAGTAGCAATGAATGGAGGTATCCCTGTATAGGCAATTAACGCACCACTAATCAGGCCGCAGGCTACACCCACTGCAAGGGCGGCAAAGATGGGAACAAAAATCGGCATTTCCGGCATGTTTGGAAACATCCGCATAGCCCAGTCGGCGGACTGGGCCATACTGGCTGAAACAACGGCGGCTAATGCTAATACTGAGCCGGAAGAAAGATCAATCCCTCGAGTAATAATGATAATGGTGACCCCCAAGGCGAGTAGGCCAATACTCGCCATCTGGGTCATTACATTAAGGAGGTTACCAACGGTTAAAAATACCGGTGATAGAATTGACATAATGATACACATGGCAACAAAAACCATATATATCGCATATTTCGCCATAAACTTTCTGGCACTCATAATATGAGAGTCTTCGCCAGATGTGGCTTGTATAATTTTGGCAATCATAACGACATTCCTCGATGTTATGTAGCGCTGAAGCATTGCTTCAGGCTGGATATATTTTTTGATACAGTATATTTAATCAGTGAAGTGCCATTGACATAATATTTTCTTGGGTAGCGTCAGGGCCTTTGATATAACCTTTACACTGGCCTTCATGCATGACCAAAATATTGTCACTCATGCCAATTACCTCAGGTAGCTCTGATGAGATCATAACCAAGCTTTTTCCCATCCCTGTAAGTAAACGCATTAGTTTATAGATTTCGCTCTTCGCACCAACGTCAATACCTCGGGTCGGTTCATCCAAGAATAAAATATCTGGCTTGGTCAACATCCACCTTGCTAGAAGCACTTTTTGTTGATTACCACCACTGAGGTTATCGATGGCCTCATGCATGTTAGGGGTTTTAACCCGTAATTTGGCACATTGATCCGTCGTCTCTTTGCGCATTTTGCGCACATCCAATAAATTAAAGACAGAATGTTTGTAAGAATCTAAATGCGCTATGGACGTGTTGGCAAAGATATCCAACATCAAATAGAGTCCAGATTGGCGACGATCTTCGGTAAGGAAAGCCATCTTGTTTTTGATCGCAACTTGAGGGTGGTTGATTTCAATTTGCTCGCCGTTCAACCAAATCTCACCAATATCTTTATTACGTACGCCAAACAGGGTTTCGACTAATTCTGTTCGGCCAGCGCCAACCAGTCCAGCAATGCCAAGTATTTCCCCTTCATGGAGTTTAAAACTAATATCCTTAAATGCGCCTTTGCTGGTTAGGTTCTTAACTTCCAGCCTCACCTGTCCGGGCTTGCTGGTTGGCGGTGGGAAGACGTCACCTAAATCGCGACCAACCATCATTTTTACCAACTCGTTATGGTCGGTTTTAATCGCTTCGCGTTCACCCACATAACAACCATCACGAAAGACGGTGATATCATCACAAATTTGGAAAATTTCATCCATTTTATGACTAATGTAGACGATAGCGACGCCTTCTTCTTGCAGTTTGCGGATGATATTAAATAAGTGGTCGACTTCTTTATCTGTCAGGGCGGACGTTGGCTCATCCATAATGATAATTTTGGAGTCAAATGAAATGGCTTTGGCAATTTCAACCATTTGCATGGTAGCGACAGTCAGATCTTTCATTAGCGTGCGAGGATCTAAATCTAGATCTAAACGTTTCATTAACGCTTCGGTGTCAGCGTACATTTTACGATGATCAACAAGGTTAAATTTCCCTTTGAGTGGCTCTCGGCCTAACCAAATATTTTCCGCCACATTACGGTGAAGAACAGGCGACAACTCTTGGTGAATCATCGATATTCCTGCTTCGAGAGCTTCTTTTGCGCCATTAAATTCAATGTTTTTGTTCTGATAGCGAATTGACCCCGCGTCTCGCTGATAGATTCCGAACAGAACCTTCATTAACGTTGATTTCCCCGCGCCGTTTTCGCCCATCAGGGCCATGACACGCCCTTTTCTTAGGGTTAATTGCACGTTGTCTAGTGCTTTAACGCCAGGGAATGTTTTGGTAATGCCTCTCATTTCGAGGATAACTTGACCCATACAACAATCTCCGGTTTTGGCTCCGCGTCTGCGGAGCCGATATTGTGTATTCAAAATTCGTTACGAGAGGTTATTTTTGACTTGTTTTGAATGCAGCGACATTGGCTTGCGATACTAACTCAGCAGGAATCCAAGTGATTTGATCTTGCTGTGTCTTACTGATAGCGTTTAACGCTGCATCCAATGCGCCACGTGCTTGTGCTGCGCCATCTTGGAACACGGTCGCATTTAGGGCGCCACGCTCTATAGACATCACGCCGTCAGGCGTCGCATCAATACCGACGACCAAAATATCGTCAAGCTTATTGGCTGCTTCTAAGGCTTGGATTGCCCCTAGTGCCATTTCGTCGTTATTGGCGATAACAACATCCAATGGCTCACTGGAGTGTAACCAGTTTTCCATGACCGTCATCGCTTGTGTACGTTGCCACATTGCCGTTTGTTTACGCGTAACGTTAAAGTTATCTAGTGACTCAAGGTAGTCTTCTGCCCCTTGCGTTCTTAGTAATGCCGCCTCCATTGTTAGCATGCCCATTAAGATACCGACATTACCACCGTCGATATTGTCAGCGACGAATCTGGCTTGGGTTTCACCGAATGCTAACTCATCAGAGCCAACATAAGTCACACCTTCGGGTAGATAGGCAGGGCGTCGGTTAACGTAAACGAGGTCGATATCTTTACCCATGACTCGGTCGGTCATTGGTTGGGTCGCATCGGTATTTACCGGCATAATAATGATGGCATCCATTTGCTGAACGATAAAGTTTTCTACTTGGCCAAGTTGGCGAGCAGTATCTTCTTTCGCATCAACGAAAACCACACTGACATTGTCTTTGCTTTTTGCATACTCATCCATCGCATCTTTTAAATAAATGTTAAATGTGTCGTCAAAGTTTGGAATGGCAACGCCGATCTTAATGGTGTCGCTGTCGGCTTTTTCTCCACCACAGGCACTCAACAAGATTAATAGCGCTGCACCTGTAACTAATTTAATTGTGCGACGAGGTTGGGTAAGTACTGCATCAATGAAATGTGTTGTTGCTTTTTTCATGCGTGTTGATATGTCACAAAAAGCTGATGGCATCGTTGCCTCCTTCATTGTAGTTTTACACCTTTTGACGATTGAATAAATCAAGCGCGTTAAAAGGTGATGACTTTGATGAAACTAAATTAAAGAATCATCATGTTTCACGTTCATATGATTGGAAAATTTTTTTTATCTTTTTCGTTAACAGACTATATCGCTCCAATGACAAAATGACCATATTCGGTATGGTAATTTTGTTTAAACTGTTAACACGATCTCAGCTAGAAATCTCTCGCACTTACGCCTCCCCTTTTAAGTTATTGAATAAATTGATATAAAATCATTAATGTGCGAGAGATCTCTTAACTGTATATAGATGCAAGTCCTTATGCTCGAATAGGTGTGAAGTATAACCTTGCAAGTGAAAAATATTTTCCATGAATAGGTGTTTTTCAATTGTTCTGTAATGTGCGGAACTGTAATCATGATTACGCCGCGACATATTCATTTCGTTTTCATTATTTATGAAATAATAATTTCGCGATCTTGAGTAGTGAAATTTTGAATCAATGCATTGGGAAATAGCGAAAAAAGCCGCTTTACCAATTGTTTAATGAGTGCATGTCTGCGCAAGGTTTTTTATTTGGTGCTGCAGCATGGTGTGAAATCCCAATTATGTTAGCGACAGGCTGGCTAGCTTTACGCTTTGGGGCGCATACGGTGCTTGCCGTGGGGTACTGTTTTATTTTGGTTTGCTTAATGCAGATGAGTTATGGCATTTGTTGGTGAGTTTTATGATTACTACAGTGCGTTTTATATCTGTTTTAGCGGAATAGTCTCGGCCTTAATATTGCATTTTTTCTCGCGATCGAAGCGACAAAGGCGTTCGCAGCCATCAACTGTTACAGCTTAATGGCGCTCAGAATGAATGTATTGTCAGCCTTGTTGTGCTCGAGCTTAGCTATAGTCTTTTATGTCACCTTATGCATTAGATAAGATAATATCGCCACTATGGTTGCTGACGAAAGTGCGCTTTTAAGTTAACACCAAATAAATTGATTAATGCGCCAATTACGATGAGTGCGCCGCCAAGCAGTGTCCAAATGGACGGTAACTCGTTAAAAAACAGTGCGCCAAGAATGATAGAGAAGATAATTTGTACATAGGCGTAAGCCGTTGCTTTTCCTGCTTCTTGGGTTTGCATTGCCTTGGTTAAGCCATATTGACCAATTTGAGTAAATATCCCAATTAAGATCAGCAAAAAGCATATCAGTAGGCTTGGCATCACAAACTCATCCATCATCAGAAATAACGACATTGGCAAAGCAATTAAAGGGAAATAAAAAATAATGACTGAACTATCTTCTGTTTGACTGAGTTTGCGAACAATAACATAAGCGATAGCGCTGCCAAATGCGCCAAGAATGGCGATCATAATACTAAATGGTGGGAGCTCGGAATTTCCCTGACTAAGCCCCGGCTGAACCATGACAGTAAGGCCGAGTAAGCAGAGTACAATGCAAATAATGGTTGAGGCATGTACCCGTTCTTTCAAAAATACCACTGCCAGCAGTGCGGTAAACACTGGGTGGATATATTGTAGAATGGTTGCTTCGGCCAGTGGAAGCGTTGTTACCGCATAATAAACACAGATTAAGGCCAACGTGCCAACAGCGCCACGAGCAACTAACAATGGCTTATTATTTCCCCATATAGAGATCCCTTTGCGCTTTACATCGAGGTAACTAATAATGAGTGAAACCAGTGCACGTGCGGCAACAATTTCGAAAACGGGAATGCCATACGTGCTTACTGTTTTTACACAAGTCGCCATTAAGGCAAAGCCAAGTGCCGATAGCGTCATATAACGAACGCCAACAGGGAGCAGGTGATTAATGTGAGTTAGCATACTTGCCTCTTGCAATGGATAACGGCAGGAATTTATCACATTTACAAAAGGTGCCGTATTGTTATTTTGTTATCGCTTGTCAGGGACGCTTAATGGCCAGTCAGCCTCGAATGCTCTCGGCTGACGTTGGTGATTAGGTTAATACTGAAGCCGTAACGTGTTTTTGATTGAGAACTTCAAAGGTAATTGTTGTGATATCCGTGATGGGTGCGTCATCTTTGTTGTCAGGAATGTAAAGTTGATTACAGTCACACATATCGACAATGCTGTTTTTATTTTCACTATCTGCCCACTCGATGCATTTTATCGCGATTTTTTCGCCGCTCTCGTTCGCCACTTGTTTTAGTACAGCTGCGGCAACATCGGCATCGATAAGAGGCTTAACACTATCAACTTGTCCAGTAATTAAGCAGCCATTTTTAATGTAATTATATTTGTACCCCATAATAGCACTCCTTTATATGTTAACTACGCTGATCACTATGCCATCATATGCATAAATATAGCAAATATTTATGGGCTTGGGTGAGGTGGGGTTGGTAGAACTGAAGCTTATCTTTAGAGATTGAATAGTGATAAATTTATCGATTGAGGTTGAATTGAGCAAAAGGTGGTTAATCTTTCAATTAATTGATCTTAAAATCATCAATCAGTAATTAATTGCATTTTTTTGTTTGACTCTTTTGCTCAACTCTATAAAATGCCGACCCATAGCCAAGGGGAACTCCTCTTAGTTAACGGCGTGTTGGCAGAGTGGCTATGCAGCGGATTGCAAATCCGTGGACCTCGGTTCGACTCCGGGACGCGCCTCCATTTGCGACACTAGCTCAGCTGGTAGAGCGCAACCTTGCCAAGGTTGAGGTCACGAGTTCGAACCTCGTGTGTCGCTCCAAATTAAAATCTCATGGCGAAAGCGGTGAGACACAGATGGTGTTTAACTTTTCAGTTAGCGCATCGCAATTATTGCGTGCCCTGGTGGTGGAATTGGTAGACACAAGGGATTTAAAATCCCTCGACGTTCGCGTTGTGCCGGTTCAAGTCCGGCCCGGGGCACCATCTCTTTTTGCTGTAGTAAGCAGTATGCGACACTAGCTCAGCTGGTAGAGCGCAACCTTGCCAAGGTTGAGGTCACGAGTTCGAACCTCGTGTGTCGCTCCATTTCTCTTACTGAATCAAACCGAAATATGGCGCGTTGGCAGAGTGGCTATGCAGCGGATTGCAAATCCGTGGACCTCGGTTCGACTCCGGGACGCGCCTCCATACTTTAAGCCCTGACTATTCGTCAGGGCTTTTTTGTGTCTGCTTAACTGCCAGTTAGCTTAGTGCCTTGCTCGCTCAATGAGCGTGTGGCAGATAACGGCAGCGCGTTTATAGTCTTGGTGATGAATAGCTGCCCTGAGCTTTTCTTCCTCGTCGGGGTAGTGATCTTGTAGATCGCGCTTAATCTTTTCGAAGGCGAGATCGGCTCCTTCACTTTGGTTATCGAATAACAGGGCGACCTGTTGAAGTTGCTCAAGTATCGCCACTGCGTCTTGCTGTTGCTGCTCATCGAGTTCGGTCGGCCAAATGGCGATGAGCTCACGAAGATAGCCCAGATACTCTTGCATAATTTGGGTTAGTTCATATTGCTCGATACCGGTCATGGCGATTTTATGAGTTTCTAAAAACTTTGCTTCATACAACCTAATTTTACTGGCTAATGCCTCAACCCCTGATTGTATTGCCATGCTTTTTAATTGATAAAGTAGTTTACCTGCTTGATTGTGGTTATTTATCGCGATCGCTTTAACGAGGTTGGTCATCAGGCTGGGGGCGGCTTGAATGAAATGAAAGAGACTGTTTTTGGTGGCTTTGATATTGCCATTATGGATACGGAGTGCTGCTAATATATTGATATTTTTTTCTCTCGCAAGGTCGAAAATGCGTTCAGACAGGTGTGGCATGGCTGTCAGAGGGTGGTCAGGCGATGAGGAATGATCAATATGCTTTATTATCGTGTTAACGAGTGTTGTGGTATTACATGGCTTAATTAGGCAGTCGGCAAAGCCAGCCGCTAAATATTGTTGGTGCAGCTCTGGCGTGGCGGCATGGATAAGTGCAATAACTGGCGTTGAAGGCCTGTTTGCATGGCGCTGTATATATTGGCAAAACGAGAGGTTTTCTTCTCTGTTTGGTAATGAGTTAAACAATATAACATCCGGTCTAACCGGGTTATTAAGCTGAGAGAGTACATCAAAATGTGTTCCCGCACACTGCACCGTTGCCCCCAAGTGTTGTAGGCGGCCTTTGGTAATGCGTTGGCTGGATAGATGGCTATCTACTAGTAACACGAGCTGATGTTCGAGTGGTTTGCTATTGCTGCTTAGGCGCTGTGTTTGGTGACGTGTCTTGGCAACGGCTTGTTGAAGTTGCGCTGGTGTGAAAGGCTTATACAGAACGTGGTTAACTAGGTTGTCAGTTGCGGTGTTATTAATCTCCTGACGTAGGTTTTTGTTGTTTATTGGTACAAGCAATATCCTACGAGCAGTTGGGTATTGCGCTTTAAAATGTTGGCACAGGGTTATGCCATCGACATCTGGCAAGGCATAGTTAATTAAAATGACATCAAATTCGTGGTGTTCCAGTATTGTAAGCGCTTCTTTGGCAGAAGACGCATGGTGTACCTGCCAGGTAAATTGCTTGCATAGATATTGGATAACTTTAGAAGACGCATGGCTATCTTCTATCAATAGAACCTGCTGAGCTGCGACGGGCAAGGTATTAACGGGGCTGCATGCCAGTGTCATCGAAAAAAAGAACTCATTGCCTTTGTCTTCTATGCTACTTAAAGCAAGGTGTCCGTTCATTTGTTTAAGCAATAGATGAGTCGTCGCTAGATGTTGCCCATAGGCGCTATTGTGGGGATATTTGGCAGGTTGCGTTCTTAATATATTACTATACAACTTGGTTTGTTGTGCCTGAGGGATAGCGTTGCCATTATCACAAACACTACCTGATAGTGTGCAGGTGGAATCATTGAGGGGAGTGAGACTGATATTTAATTTCACTTCGCCTGCATTTATTCGGTTTAGTGCATGAGCCAGTAGATTTTGTAGAATTATTTTTATGCGCAGTGGATCACCAGTGAGTTGGTATTCACTACAAGGATGAACATTGAGTAACACTTCTTTGTTATGTTCCGTCAAGGGTAGTTCACTGATAATGTTTTGCAGTAAGATATCGAGGTTAAAAGGATGGTGATTCAGTGAAATACTGTCGGCATTTTCCTGACTAAACTCGCTCACATCATCTAACATTAATAGGGCCGCTTGGGTATGTTGCGAGAGTTGAGTCGCTACTTGTTGTTGCTGATTATCGAGCCTCCCGCGTTGTAATAGCTCATTGAGATCGTGCATATTGATAATGGTTTGATAGAGTTCTTCACGAACTCCACTGAGTAAGCGTTGTTGGATCTGAATGAGGTCGGTTGATGCACTGTTGTCTACATCAGGCTCGGTTTTATCTTGATCCGCTTTATCTTGATACAATACGTTAAGGGCTGGACGGCTCTGTTCACTGTTATCAGTACGGGAAGCGGATTTACGCATTGTAGGCTTGTCTATTACGGTAGTGGGCGTTGTCGCTTCTTTACTGTACTGAGGCGCTAAAGCTGCAGTATTGCTTGTTGGCCGGGTGGTATAATGTAGGGCTATTCGTAAAGAGAATAGCCCTAAAAAATAACTGGCCGTAATAAAAAAGGAATACGCAGGAACACTGGGTATATCTGTTCCTGTTGTGTTTAGCCCCCAAACGAGCACAGCGGTAGCGAGCGAATATAAGCCAGTGTAAACAAAGAAAAGTTGCTGCGTCATCGTTGTATTGATCCTTATTCATTCCTTAATCTGAGAATAGGAGATGAATAGGAAATCATCGAACTATTTGTACCTGTTAGCCTGCAACAAGCCTCTTTTTGTCATGTTCGTGTCTATTGGATGTCAATATAGGCAGCCGTTCCCCATAATGGTACGGTTGATAGGCTGTGTTTAAAGCTACCGGATGTCTCTTTGGTTGAGTAGGAGAGATACATCAGCGTCTGGTTTTCAGGGTCAAAAATACGTCTGATTTTCATCGATTTGAAGAAAACGCTTTTTGATTTTTTAAACACGACCTCACCTGATTTGCTTTTATCAATTTGCGCAATCATTTCTGGGGTAATTTCACCGGTTTGACGGCACGAAATAGAGCTATCACTGGGATCAGCCAGGCTGAGGTTGGCTTCAATAGACGCAACGTGGCAAGTAACACCCGACACAATGGGATCGACCAAGGTATTGAGTTTGATGTCTTTTAGGGTAAACATGCCTAAAGAAACATCGCCGACGTTATCTCCGCCACAGCCTCCAAGGGTAAGGCTGGAGAACATCATGATGGCGGCAATACGTACTGGTGTTTTCATAATCAAGCTTCCGTGAAATGATTTTTATCTATTGATTAAGGTATACTTCATCCCAGTAAGACTCAACTAGGATATATCGATGTTAGATACATTAAACTTGGTTAACGATACCGACATTAATAAAGAACCTGATCTGCCAGTGCCGTCGATTGACGAGCAAAAGAAGATCGTAGCGGAACTAAAGCGTTTAGAAGAAGCGGGTGAATTAACACCAGAGCTTCTTGAAGCGTATATGACAGGTAAGAAAAAGCCTGAATAATCAGGCGTAAATGTGACTTCTTATTGCTTAGAAAAGGGCGCGAAGGCGTCCTTTTTTGTTACAACCATTCATGATCTTTGGGTAACATTTTACTGATCCATATCACCAGCTTGTGTTTCATGTTTGGTCCATCTTCTCGGTTTGTTGGTAGTGCAGTTATCTGCTTATCTTGCACCAACAACCTATAAACAACTTCTATTTTTACTGGCTGGGGTGTACCCGGCTCTAAATTATCGTAGCCTCTTTGCTTGGCATACTTGAGTCCAACCTCTAATGCTTTTTTTATAAGTTGATTTTCATGTCGAAATTTTTTCATACGCCTCTCCTGATCTTACCTAGAGCATAATGGCAAATTGAATGCGTAACATCCCCTTCTCTTTAAAAGTGCGCGATGAGTCTAGTTAATGAAGCAGCAATTGGCGAAGGAGTGGTGGTTGGCTTGCTATAGTTATTGGTAACCCTATCACTAGCCGTATGAGGGACCGCAAATGAACCAGCGAGTGGTACCCAGAAGTTATCGTAAGTTGCTTATTTACACGTTAGTGGCGGTAGCTATCATCGTGCTTGAGCAACTTATGCTAAATCATACCTGGTTAGATAGTGTGATATTGGCAGGGTGGATGAGCTTTCCATTGTGCATCGTCACGGCACTATTACTGTACTTTTCTGATAATCAATATAGCCCGCGAGGAGTGCATTATGGTTTACTGGCATTTTGGCTAATTTGTCAGTGTGTCGCATTCTATTGTGTTTGGTCGATATATGCATTCCCCCAGTCGGCCGTTAAGATGAGCCACGCAGCGCCACTAATGATGTTCACGATTGGCGTGCCAGTCTCTTCTGTTACGATTCTTACTTATTACCTTTTCAATAAGGGATGAAGTGTGTGTTAGAACTTTGTCAATTATTTGCTTTCTTATTGTAATACCATCATTTTACACGTTATTATCGAATGATTCTTTATTGGTATAGGTAAAGTGAATGAGTGACGAGTGGATTGTAGCCGAAATTACACATGAATTAGTCACCCTAAGAGAACGGGTGGTGCGATTGAGTCGTTTGGCGAACGTTGATGATAACGATACGCTTCTGCGGGCGACTGAGCGGTTTGAAAGAGAGAGTCTTGATGCTGATATACGTGAGTTATTGGCGCTAGAAAAAGAACTCGCGCTATATTGTTGTGCAGCATAAAACCCAGCCGAGAGTGGCTGGGTTTTTTGTTTAAATCATTGGGCTTTACTAGCCAATATTTAATAGTGCAGAGGCGATGGCCAAGTAGATTAATACCCCAGAAATATCTGCGATTGAGGTGATCATCGGGGCACTGGCAGACGCAGGGTCAAGGTTCAAGCGATGCAAAATGAACGGCAACATGGTTCCGACTAAACTGCCGACCATCACAATGATAACCATACTGATACCAACGACCATTGCAACGTCTGCGCCACCGCGATATAGCCCTAAGCCATAAACTGCCGCAGCCATACTAAGACCGAGTGCGAGGGAGGTGAATACTTCTCGGCTGAGCATTTTGCTCCAGTCTTTAAGCTCAACTTCACCGGTCGCGAGTGCGCGTACCATCAATGTTGCCGATTGCGAACCCGCGTTACCACCACTATCTATCAACAGTGGTAGGAAGAAGACCAGTGCAACATAAGAAGTAATAATATCTTCAAAGTGAGCAATACCAGCCCCAGAGAATATATTGCCAAACACCAATAGAACCAGCCATACCACGCGCTTTTTATACAGTAGAGTGGCAGAGGCGTCTTTTAAGCTGGTGGTGAGCTTACCGATATTAGCACTTTTGTGCATATCTTCGGTTGCTTCTTCCGTGACAACATCAAGGATATCATCGTGTGTGATGATGCCGAGCAGCTGCCCATCTTGATTCGTTACTGGTAGAGCCATTAAGTCATAGTGTGCAACAATCTGCGAGACTTTCTCTTTGTCCATATCACAGGTAACAGATATCACGTCTTTAACCATGAGCTGCTCAAGCGTTTGGCTTGGTGCGGCTAAGATTAGATCACGTAACGAAACCGTACCCAAGAGTTTTCGTTCGTCATCGACGATATAGGCGTGGTACACCGTTTCGGCATCTGGCGCGATACGACGCAATGTGTTGATTGCTTCAACTGGCGTTAGTCCTGGTGACAAAAAAGCGTAATCAGAAGTCATAATTGACCCTGCGGTGCCTTCATCATATGACGACAGTAGACGAATATCTTCGCGTTCGGCATAAGCTAAGGCTGGCAATAATTGTTGTTGTGCTTCTTCTGGCATGCGATTAAAGAAGTCGGCGCGGTCATCTGAATCCATCGCCGAGACGATAGATGCTAAACGAAAACGCGGCAGGCGGGTAGCCAGAGCGATTTGATTGCGTTCAGACAGGTGGCTGACAACTTCAACTTGATATCGAATGCTTAACTGGGTGAATAGCGCAACAACGTCGCTACGTGACATACCGTTAAAGCGCTCTGCGATATCGGCAGGTTGGCTTGCCATGTAAACTTTTTCATCATCAGTGACAATGAGGCGTGGATCATTGTGAATGAGTTCCATAATGCATCTCCAGACTTGAAGACGCAAAAGCCTTCAAATCAATACAAATAGGTTAAGTTAAACCACCAACTAGGAGGTTCCTGGTTGCTTGATTGCATGGGTGTGTTTCCTTATGAAAACCACAGAATTTGGCCGTAAAGGCCGGGCAGGTAGGACTGCTTAGAAAAGAGATTTCTTACACTGCCTCACTCTAGTGAGGCTTATAATCAAAAGCGACGCCAGAGGATGTTTAATAATTGAATAAATGACAACTATTGGGGTCCACAGGTGTGCTCCTTGATAATTTAAGATGGCGCGGACTTTACTGGAAAAGTGCTATAAATGCCACTACAGAATGTAAAAAAATGTGTGCTTGTTGGTTTGTTGTCCACTATCGCTTATTTTTTGTTCGTTGAAACAAAAAGAGTTGCGAGCTGAATGTAATCCGAATATTATTCGGATTGTGTATTAATGAATATTATGTGATTAGGCCCCTGCATGAACAAGCAGCTGAAGAGACAGCAACGGGAAAAAAACATCATTCTTGGCACTATTGAACTGCTCTCAGAGCACGGCTTTTTAGATTTAAAAATGGCCGATATAGCCAAAGTGAGTGAGTGCTCTATGGGGGTCGTCTATTCCCATTTTGCCAGCAAAGAAGATTTATTAGTAGGTTGTGCTGTTGAAGTTATTAAAAAGCATCAGCGTTGGATAAATGAACTGAGTCATACCACGCTAGATAATCGAGAAAAGTTGTTAGTGATGCCCTTTCTTGGTTGGGAGTCTTCTGCCATCAACCCGAGCGAATCAGAAGTTATTCAGATGGCTTGCTTGCCATCAATATGGAAACGTGCCTCCAATAATCGGGTTTTAGAGTTAACTCGCGTGGGGGCAGAAACAGAACGAAGTGCGGTTCCAATATTTACATCAGCTTTAAACGTAGATGCAGAGAAGGGTAAGCATTTTCTGTGTGGCATTATGGGCTTAACGTTTGGGCTTCGTGAGATAGATAATTCTGGCTTCGGTATGATTGAAGCGAATTCAGCGCAGCTCAGTAGTTCACACCCATTCATTGATGCATTGCGCCGTTATTGCGCGGGTTGGGGGTTTGATTTTCCCAATGATGAGAGTGAATGGCGATCAGCACAAGAGACAGCAAGGCAAATAATTCATGCGGTTCATAAAGGGCGGGAGTAGCTCCGTCCTTTTTATTTACACAAATTCGAATAATATTCGGATTTAATTCGAAGGGTATACTGAGGGAAGTAAATGATGCGATATTCTTGGTGGAACAGAGCCACAATCACCATCGGCATGGTGTTTTTGTTTGGTTGCACACCGTCATCGGATAACAGCAGTACAGGGAGCGTGGTACGCCCAGTGAAACTCTTGACGATTGCAGATGGACAAAGCGAAACGATGCACCGCTTTCCTGCTCATGTCGTTGCTAGTGAAGAGGCGACTATCTCTTTTCGTGTTCCGGGAGAATTAACTGCGTTGCCCGTTAAGCCCGCGGATAGGGTAGAGAAAGGCCAGTTATTGGCAACGCTCGATGAACGCGACTTTAAAACACAATTGGCTTTAAGGCAGACGGATCACATGCTTGCTCAACGCGACTTTTCGCGGGTAGCGCAGCTAAAAGAGAAGAACGTGTTGTCGCAATCGGATTTTGATAACGCACAAGCACGAGTAGATTCTGCTCAAGCTGCATTAAAGCTCGCCGAAGATCAACTGGCGGATGCGTCACTAAACGCCCCTTTTTCAGGGCGCGTTGCTTATGTTGCGGTGGATAACTACCAATACATCCAGCCACAGCAAGCTATTTTGACATTACAGAGTGACAAGGCATTAGATATTTATATTCAGTTGCCAGAAGGGCTATTGAGCCAGCTTAACGCGTCTCAAGTCGATTTAACCTACCAGCCGGAAGTGAGTTTTGTTGGCAGTGATGTGCGCTATCCGGTGACATACAAGCAACATGCCACCCAAGTAACGCCAGGAACTCAAGCGTATGAAGTGGTGTTCTCACTGAGTCTGCCGAATAACGGTCATATTATCTATCCTGGTATGGGTGCAACATTGCACCTTGACCTGTCACGCGTTATGCCAGGTAGTCTTGACCCGCAGCGATTTACCGTTCCAGTGAGTGCCGTTCTTGTTGATGATCGAACCGGGAAAGCGCTAGTGTGGCGTTTTGAAGATGGCGAGGTTCAGCCAGTTGAGGTGATGACGCATAAGGTAACGAGCAAAGGGGTTGTTATTGAAGGTCCCCTACAATCTGGCGATCAACTGGTTACTGCGGGTCTAGGGCAACTTAGAACGGGGATGAAGGTTAAGCCACTACAACGTGAGCGAGGGTTGTAAGTTATGTCCATCGCAGAATATTCAATTCGAAATCGCGTTATTAGCTGGGTGATGTTTGTTGTCTTGCTGCTAGGTGGTCTTGTGTCATTCACTGGGTTGGGACAGCTTGAATTCCCTGAATTTCCTATCCCTCAAGCTCTGGTTAATACGGCCTACCCTGGCGCATCTCCAGAGCAGGTGGAAGAAGAGGTTACGTTACCGCTTGAACGCGCAATACTGGAATTGGAATACGTAAAAACGGTTGATTCGTTTAGCACCGCGGGCGTCTCTCAACTCAAGGTTGAGTTGGATGAAAAGTATCCCGGTAGTATGCACCCACAGATATGGGATGAACTGAGACGCAAAGTCGGGGATATTCAAGGAACATTACCCCCGGGTGTTTATCCATCGCAAGTGATTGATGATTTCAGTGATGTTTATGGCGTGCTATTTAATATCAGTGGGGAGGGATTTAGCTATCGCGAACTAGAAAATTACACCGATTTTTTACAACGAGAATTACTAGCTGTTGAAGGCGTAAAGCGTGTATCTATTGCCGGGGCAGTCGATGAGCAGGTGATTATTGAGGTGTCGCAACAAAACTTGCACGCTTTAGGCATCGACCCGCAATGGATAGTTGGCATTATTCATAACCAGAATGTGGTCTCTAATGCGGGAGATATGCTGGTTCAAGGGCATGCCGTTCGAATTCATCCCACAGGAGAGTTTGGCGATATTAATGAACTAAATGACCTGATTATTAGTCCTCCAGGTAGCAGCGATCTGATCCGTCTTGGTGACATTGCCACCATTTCACGTCAGTTCGATGAAACTCCGCGCAACCTATACCGTAGTAACGGTGCACGTGCGATCTCATTAGGGATTTCGTTTGCCAAAGGCGTCAATGTTGTTGAAGTCGGCAAGGCTATCGAAGCTAAACTGCAGTCACTTGAATCTTCACGCCCCTTGGGCGTAGAACTCATCAAGGTATATGACCAAGGCAATGCTGTCGATCAATCGGTTAGCGATTTTTTGATCAGCCTAGCTCAGGCCGTTGGAATTGTGATTGTGGTATTACTGCTGACCATGGGGGTACGTTCGGGCATCTTGATGGGCGGGGTGTTGTTACTCACCATGTTGGGCACCTTTATTGGGATGAACATCCTTAATATCGAAATCCAAATTATATCTCTTGGTGCACTGATTATTGCATTAGGTATGTTGGTTGATAATGCGATTGTTATTACCGAAGGGGTACTCATTGGCCTCAAACGTGGGCTCACTAAGCTGCAAGCCATTAATTTGGTGGTGCAGCAAAACCAATGGCCGTTACTGGGAGCGACCATCATTGCCATATTGGCTTTTGCTCCAATTGGTTTGTCGCCAGACGCCACGGGCGACTTTTTAGGCTCTTTGTTCCAAGTGTTAATGGTCTCGTTGTTTCTCAGCTGGATATTAGCCCTAACGCTAACCCCATTTTTTTGTGAGTTATTCTTTAAAGAAGAGATAGTCGCAGATGAAGAAGATGTGGACCCTTATAAGGGGCTGGTATTTTCTATTTATCGTGGGGTATTAATGACAGCGTTGCGTCACCGAATTACCACGATCGTACTGATTGTTGGTTTATTGCTGGCTGCCGTTGTGGGCTTTGGTTTTGTCCGCCAAGCATTTTTCCCACCATCAAACACGCCGATTTTCTATGTTGACGTTTGGATGCAACAAGGGACTGATATTCGTCACAACGAAAAGGTGATGCAAGAAATAGAGTCGAAAGCGCTACAGCATGATGGAGTAATGAATGTTACAACAGTGCTAGGCATGGGCGCACAACGTTTCATTCTTACTTACGCGCCAGAAATGATGTACCCGTCTTATAGCCAGTTGATTATTGAGGCCAACGACCTATCGACAATCGAAGCGCTGATTCCAGTCATGGAGGCAGAGTTTCAACATGACTATCCAGAGATTGAGTTTAAATTTAAATTGATGGATATTGGCCCAGCCCCAACGGCAAAGGTAGAGGCGCGTTTTTATGGGCCAGACCCTGATGTTTTACGTCAGTTAGCCGCTGAAGCGACCGCGATTTTTGAAGCAGAACCGAAAGCCACCGCTATCCGTCATTCGTGGCGTGAAAAGACCCATGTAGTTCGCCCGCAATTTGATGAGGCAGCAGCACGTCGTAGTGGGGTCTCTAAGCAGGCATTAGATAGTGCCCTGTTGGTTAACTTTTCTGGGCAGCAGGTAGGCGTATACCGTGACGGAAGCCATTTATTGCCAATGGTACTGCGTGCACCAGAAGAAGAGCGCCTCAATGCCGATACCATCAACGAAATGCAAATTTGGTCTGCGGAAAGGCAAACATGGATACCTGTGGGCCAGATAATATCAAGCTATGATGTAGAAAGTGAAAACTCCCTGATTGTTAGACGTAACTATCGTCGGGTTATTTCTGTGATGGCTGATGTCGAGCCGTTTTCTGATGATACTGCTGAGTCGTTGCGCCAAGCCGTGAAGACAAAGATAGAGGCGATGGAGCTTCCCGATGGTTATAGCTTTGAGTGGGGAGGGGAGCATGAGGTACAAGAGATGGCAACAGAATCATTGTTTAGCTCGTTACCATTAGGCTATCTGGCCATGTTCCTTATTACGGTGTTCTTGTTTAATACGATTCGTCAACCGCTGGCAATTTGGTCTACTGTGCCTCTGTCTCTGATCGGCGTTTCGGCTGGTTTGTTGCTACTAAACATTCCGTTTTCATTTACCGCATTGTTGGGGCTTCTGAGTCTTACAGGCATGGTGGTGAAAAATGGCATTGTCTTGGTTGAGCAGATTTGTATTGAACTGGATCAGGGGCGTTCTAATCACGATGCGATTGTTTATGCCAGTGTGAGCCGTGTGCGGCCAGTGTGTATGGCGGCACTGACAACAATGCTAGGAATGATACCGCTAATCTTTGATGCATTTTTCCAATCAATGGCCGTGACGATTATTTTTGGGTTGGGCTTTGCAACAGTCTTAACACTGATAATTTTACCTGTTATTTACTCGCTGCTATATCGAGTTAGATATCATTAGAACTGATTGTTCGTAGCGGTTTAAGCCGAAGCACTGTGGCTTGAACTTGTGTTAGCACAGTGATTAGGAGCGTGAATCTACAATTCGCGCTCTTTTTTCTGTCATCGCTCCTGTGCTGTTATTTGCTGGTAGGGGGGGGTGCAACTTTAGCGTTAAAAAGAATAGATATAATTAAGAGGTTACGTCATGTTGTACCATTACCTGTATTTTGAGGTTGCACTGCTTTTGTTTAGTTTCGCTATGATAGAGCTGGTACTGATATTGTCTTTTCCAAAATACACACGTCGATTAAACAATGGAAAATGATAGTTCGGCAAAGAGGTAGAGGCCGCGTGCTATTGTGAGGTTAAGAGACGCGAGATGATCGGTTTAATCGCTGATTTTTCCCATATCTGCATGACGTAGACTGATTACTGCACGATTCGTGCAAAAAGTGAGCGTGCGTGTGCTGAATGACGAAATTTTGCTTTTCTTTTCTAATAGATATGGCATATTGAACTTGTCCCACAATGATGCGTGCATCGTATAATGGCTATTACCTCAGCCTTCCAAGCTGATGATGCGGGTTCGATTCCCGCTGCACGCTCCAGCTTTCTTATATCAGTAAATTTCACAGATCTATTTGAAATTAATGCGCTTAATGGCGTATTTTGCTGTGTCTGGCGATTAGAATTACAGTTGTGCTACTAGCCAAGTGATACCGCTGGGGACCACAAAGGGACCAAGGTGGGGACCACATTGAATTTATTGGCAAGTAGACAGATGCATTTCACTTTGCAAAATAACATCAGCTCAATATAACTATTTCTAATGGCTGAACCTTACTACGCACATCAATCTTCGGTTTTTTCGTCATCTATCACTTCGAGTAAGTCACCAACCTGACAATCTAGATAACGGCATAGCTTTTCTAAAGTATCAAAATCGATTCGGTTATTTGTTTCATGATAGAGGCGAGTAACAGTATTTCGGTTAATGCCAGCATCTCTAACAATATCAGCAATCTTGAGTCTTTTGGCTCCCATAATGGCTGAAAGGTGGCACTTAATCATTTTCTATTTCCGCAACATATTGATATCCAGAGTATAACGTAGAATCAGCGCCAGGATCTAGCTGCTTTCAAGGGCTAATTGTTACCTTGCCAGACCTTAAATGTACCTCTATAGGTACAAAAAGTGTTTGACGTGCGTGCTAATGAGGCAAATAATGACCCTCAAGGGGCGCATTAAGACACTTTGGAGGTTTTATGGGCTTTACCTATCTAACAACCGCAGAATTATCCGCGGCCATCAAATATGACAAGAGGGTCATACGTGAGCAGCTAAAGGATTCTGTTCTGTTTGAAGGTATTCATTACATTCGTCCATTTGGTGGCCGGAAAATCCTTTTTATCTGGGAGCGCGTTGAAGAAGAGATGTTGAATGGTGTGACAACGTATTCTCTGACAAATGGAAATTGAGAGGTGAAATATGGGAAGCATCAATGTCAAAAACAATAAGTTGTATCTAGATTTTAGATATAAAGGGCAACGGTGTCGTGAGTATACCAAGCTGATTGACAACAGTAGTAACCGACGCCGACTCGGACAGTTACTAAAAAATATTGAAGCAGAGATCACCCTTGGCACTTTCGATTACGCCAAATATTTTCCGAAAAGTAAAAAAGTCGAAAAGTTTGCTGTACTGGCTGAACGCAAGCGTAAAGCAAAGGCATATTTTGAGTCACCAGATGCACCAAGGCTAAATGAATTTGCTGAGATTTGGTTATCTGAAAAGCAAATTGAATGGCGTAAAGGCCATTATGAAGATGTCGACGGTATTCTTAGGAAGTACATTATACCGATGTTCGGCAGTAAGAAGATCAGCGCCATCACCAAGCAACAAATCTTAAGCTTTCGCTCTACACTCGCCAAAGTCCCAGGTCGAAAGGGGAAGGTACTTAGTCCATCTCGCATCAATCATATCATGACGGCATTAAGGATGATGCTAAACGAAGCCGCTGATCGTTATGAGTTTACTTCGCCTTGGAAGAATATAAAAGCGTTAAAGGTAGGCCGTACTGAAGTTGATCCCTTCAATTTACAGGAAGTGGAGTTGGTGATTCAAAACGCGCCAGCTAACTTCCAGGCATATTACATCGCCCGCTTTTTTACCGGACTCAGAACCAGTGAAATTGATGGTCTGATGTGGAAAGATGTCGATCTGAAGAACAAAACCATCACGGTCAACCAGAGTTTGGTTCGCGGTGAATTGTCGGATCTCAAGACAGAGGGCTCTTACCGTGTCGTAATGCTGGAGGTAAATAATGCGCTATTCACCGTTAGCTGTACATTGCACAATGTCTTTGCTTGGATGTCATACAAAGTCACTATTTTGATCAGATGACTGTGGAAGATATCAAGCAATCTAAAGCCGAAATCTATCTTTTACTAAAAGGTAGAACCTACATGCTTCCGTATCAGTATTGGCGAGAAGATATATTTTTGGACATGGTAGCAAATAGCGTGGTGGAGGTGTTATATCAATGTCGTCACCACCGTTCAAAGCGAGATGTGGATTGGGTGCTAAGTTTTGTTGAGCGCCAGATAGGTCTGGCTTTAGAGAGAGCAAAGCACTAGAGGGAGTGAAGTAAGTCACTGAACAACGTTACCATCAATTTTCACACGATGCATGGCGGTCTCAGGCCGTGAGCGTTTGTGATAGCCGTAGTTTTGCTTCCACTTTTCGATTGAGCTTAAAGCTTCTGACAGCCCACGGCCCAGTTACGTGGGTGTCCTTTTCCCAAAACGTGAGCGAAAGTCGATTAATCAATGATTAGTTTTACTGACGCCAGTTCTTGTGGTTAGAAGCAGAGTTTTAGACATGAGATTATTATAGTGAGTGGGTTTCACTGCGCTGAACGTAAATACATGATCTAGTACACTAGAATTGCGCAACAAAGCCACTCGTGAAGGGAAAGAACTGTTTTCTCGAATCAAAAAAGCGCGGTGCATAGCCATTAGGGATGGCCAAATCAAGAGATAGGCCCATGTTTGGCTTCATATTGACACTTCTCACCCTAAATCAGTAGATGGACACCCGACAGGTATTCCAACCGAGTCAATCTTGGATCGAGCAGGAAGGGTGGCAGATAAGCTTTAAAATTCACCGATTAGTCACGTTTATCCAAACTACTTATTGTCCAAATAAGGCTTTTTAGATAATTTAGATAAATTATCTAAAAAGCCAGTGACAACGTACAGTTCAAAGGTGCAACAGCATGAATGAAAAAGATATTTTCGCTAATATCAAACGAGCCTTAGATGAGGCTCCTCGCAATCAGTACACTGTAGAAATGCACCTACAAATGATCAAGTATGCGGATGATTTAAAAACCATCACAGCCAAAGAGTTCTGCGAAGGCGTTGGCCTTAAAAGCAGTTTTGGCACTGAGTTTTCTAAAATGCGCAACCTCGCTGCTCGCCTAAAAGCCGCCGGCTTAGATACCAACAAATTATAACCGCCCAATTCTTATAAAGGCTTTTCCACCATGGCAATAAAAAAACAGAACTCTATTCATCCCTTTGGGCTAGTTGTGACGAATTACGCGGCGGTATGGACGCCAGTCAGTATAAAGACTATGTACTGACTATGCTGTTCATGAAATACGTCTCTGACAAATACAAAGGCGTGCGTCGTGGCATGATCAAAGTGCCTGAGGGTGCTAGCTATGACGATATGATTGAGGCCAAAGGCGATAAAGAAATTGGCGATAAAATAAATAAAATTATCGCAGCGCTTGCTGAAGCCAATGATCTAAAAGGCGTGATTGACGTTGCCGACTTTAACGATGAAGACAAGTTAGGCAAAGGCAAAGACATGATCGATCGTCTAACCAAGTTAGTCGGTATCTTCCAAGGCTTAGACCTCTCTGCTAACCGTGCGGATGGTGATGACTTGCTTGGTGACGCCTATGAGTATCTTATGCGCCACTTTGCGACCGAATCAGGTAAGTCTAAGGGGCAGTTTTATACGCCATCAGAAGTGTCTAGCATTCTTGCTAAAGTCGTGGGCATTACCAAAGATACGCCACTAGAGTCATCGGTTTATGACCCAACTTGTGGCTCTGGCTCTTTACTGTTAAAGGCGAGTGATGAAGCGCCTCGTGGTTTATCTATCTTTGGTCAAGAGATGGATAACGCGACTAGTGCATTGGCACGAATGAACATGATTTTGCATGACAATGCGACCGCGAAAGTGTTTAAAGGTAATACTTTGTCTGAGCCAGAGTGGAAAGATGGCCCAAATCAACTGAAAACCTTTGATTTCTGTGTGGCCAACCCGCCATTTTCTAACAAAAACTGGACCAGTGGGTTAAACCCCGAAAGCGATTTATATGATCGCTTTACCTGGGGTATTCCACCTGAAAAAAATGGTGATTACACCTTCTTACTGCACATTCTAAAAAGCTTAAAAAGCTTAAAAAGCTTAAAAAGCAACGGCAAAGTTACTTACTTTGACAAACAGACGAAAAACGTCTGGTTCGTTTGTTAGAGTGAGTATATCTAATTTAATCAAGCTGTTGAGGCGCACCAAGATGACCTTTATCAATGAAGAAGCTGTGTACGAACATTTCTTACCAGGGTACTTTCACGAGAAAAACAACGACATCAGAAATGAGCAATGGTGGAATGCGACAGATGAAGTCATTACCGCATTGCTAACTGAGTTACAGAAGTTCCGCGGGGCAGGGGATGACACTATTTCACTCATTGATATTTGTCGAGCTGGCGGCGATTTTATGGCTTGGCCTGATCTCCTGAGTCATGATATCCCCCAGTGGAGATTGCAATCCCACCTAGAAGTAGAACCATGGGATGAGTATGCGATGAAACTTGAGCAGCAGACTCGCAATCCTAGGTACATTAACGAGATTCCAAAGGGTTATACCAGTGAATACTGTGAGACTGAAATACAACTTATCTACAAAGGTGTGTTACACAACGGTATGTTAAGCAGTGGTCTGCATTACATAGAGAAACAAGCGACCAATCAAATCACTGAGTGGGCAGCATCTCGTCCAATTAACCAAAAAGCCATTAACCTCGCTTGGCTTGATGGGGCGAATGAACGTCACGCTTTTGTAAAATCCGAACTAGAATCTCTAGGCTCAATGACATGTGCGTTGGTCAATCGAACAAAAGGTCAATTGCCTGAAGTGCATTTTGTTCTGGCTAATCATCAAACTATGCGCAGTGTTCGACCTAGGCACTTAGTTCGTGATATTGAGTCGATGCAATGTGAGCCCCCTGCGCTCTTAGATGCTTTGATTGCCGTTGTTGTGCGAGTGCATCAAGAGAGGTGTTTGGAGAAAGGGCTCTAGTCATGGACAAGGAATGTGAATGTATCATTTGTCACAATAAAGATACGGCCCAGAGTAAACAATGCCCCTACTGTTTTGTCCCTTCCAAGCTGAACAGAGAATACGCCCCAGTGTGGGTATCAATACTTGAACAAGACGATTTTCAAGGACAACAACGCTGTATGGGTTGCTTTTCGCAACCTATGCTTGAAGCGTTAGCGTTCGCAGTCGAGCAAATGGAAGAGTTCGGTATCAAGGTAGTAAGAGAGAGTTTACTTGCTTTTTGTCATGGTGAGCTAGAGCCAAAGGAATGCAATAAAGGGCATCCTCGGATTAGCAATGTTCGAGATTTTCTTGATGTTGTAGAGAAAATCTATCGAAATAGGCAGTACAGGAAGCAAATCGCTGCGAAAGCGGCAGCGCAAATAGAAAAGAAGCGCAATCGGCTGTTCTGGATACAGAATGTTTGGCAAATGCTTGTTTGTGTCTTGATACCCCTTTTTCTTCCATTGTTCGCGCTGTGCATTGCACTAAGACAGTTCCCTCAGCAGTTTGTGTTGGGAGCGGTGTTTATGATTATGTGCTGTTGTGTCCAGGTAGCCTTAGTATGGCAATTATTACAAACAGATTGGATCACCAAACTTGAATCTCCTTTAATTCAAGAAAGAACGGGGATGCCCGGTGTCGCTATTGGTCTTAGTTACTTGTATGGTGCTGTCTGTTATGTATTAGCGCTCATACCTTATTCGATTCTTTATAGCTTGCTGTGGATTCCAGATAGTCCACCCAAATATCTGCAATGGTTGGTAAAGCTAATGTAGAGGGCACACCTGTCGTTAGGTGTGCTAATTTGCACATTAAGGTTAAGGCTTTGGTTTTGTGAACTCTTTACAGTGTCGGTGCTGGCACTCTAGACAGATTTCTTCAATAGCAAGGAAATAGAGTGCAGTGCCATCCTCATCATGCTCTACGTCCATATACTCACTACTCATGTGCTCGGTTAGTTCTTTACAGTAGTTAGAGTAGATGTCGTAGTTCATTCGTTGATACCCCGTGTCGAGTTGTCTAGTGCATATTTGTCGAAGAAGTCTAGGATATGCTCCTCAATATCAAACAAGAGCGCTACGCCAAGTTGCAAGGCGAGCTCTTCATCGATAGCCCAAGACCGGGCTTTTTGAGTGCATTTGGCTATTAACTTAGGACACTTCGCCGCTTCTAGAGATAAGTAGGCAGGATTAACATCAACATTAACTCTTGGTAAGTCGAGGCGGTCAGCATCTAGGCATGCGGCAATAGTGGGGTCATCGTGCACAAAGTGCTTGGTATGAATGGAACATGCCTCTTTGAGTTGTTCTAATTGTGTATTGCTTAATGGTAAGTGGTCATGCAGTTGTTCAATGAGATGGCATGCTCGTTTTCCATGATGTGGGTCATTGTGTTCATTTAGCCGGCAACAATCGTGAAACAGGCCAAACCAAAATACCACGTCAATATCGATCAATGGGCTATTTTGTGCGAGTTGTATGCCATTGTTGATCACACGTAACCAATGCCCCATACCATGCTCAGAATGCTTATGGTTAAAGGGAAATTGTTTAGCAACACGTTGAACCAGTTTTTTGTCGATGGGGTTTTGATAAAGCATTATCTCACCTTTATGTAATCAGGATTATTTGGAACAAGCACTGTGGTTAGGTACGTAGAACTTTAGCAGTAAAAACGGACGAAATTCGTCTGATTTGAAGATTTTAGTAAGCTACTGTCTTCTTCAAATGCACAGGAGGAGACAGACGTATTTCGTCCACTCTGCGTGATATAGTGATAACACTGAGTGACATAAGAGCAGGCAAAATTTTCTTAATAAAGGTGTAAAATGATAACAATACTTTTTTATAGTATTTTCATGGCATTTCTTTGGGTAACACAGGTGTTATTTTCTGAGTCCGTTTTGCGAAGAACCCCATTTTTTGAATTTCGATACCGAGAGCAGTGTGAAGCCACTCTCCGTAAAGTGATGTTTCTAGGTATTCTACCTATTGTTTTAATACCAATCATGCTGCTGGTATTCATTATCTGGGAAGGTATTTCACTATTTGAATGTCTTTTTTTTGGTATTTTTTCTTTCATTACTTCTTATGCTAGCATTTATACTGCGCGTATTTCTAACAGATTCTATAATTATTATCTATATCGTGAAGGAAAATTATATATCATTGCGAATGTAAAAGGTGAACCAAGCGAGGATGAGATTGAGGCTACCATATCAGGGGGAAATATCACCTCAAAGTTATTCATTGATAAGTGAGATTGATTAAATTTAGTCATTATAGGCAAGAGTTATTTTTTCTATTCCTTAGCCTGGGCAACTATTTTAGTTTAGTTTGGTTTAGTTTGGTTTAGTTTGGTTTAGTTTGGTTTTGTTAGTGAATGCGAAATTTTTCAAATTTTCAATATCAATTAAATTTGTTTATGTTTTTTATTAGTGTGTGAGATTTATATTTTTATTCGATGTGTAACTTAATTTATGTATCAAGGAATCGGCTTTTTTCTCACGATAGTAAAGTTTTGTTAAACTGTGTTAATTGTTCTTATGTTGTAAGATATTCGTATCCGCCCCACGATCCCACGTGGTGCGCTTTAATAATCGAAGTTCCAAGGAAGCAGCGAGTTGATATCCGGCTCAGGTTTAGCAAGCTCTTTCAGGCAATGAACCATGTAATTGTAGAGGATTAGGTCATTCGTTTTTGCCGTTTCGATGATGCTGTAGAGCATTGCGCTAGCATCAGCGCCTCTTGAGTTATCTGCAATGAGCCAGTTTTTTCTCCCAATAACCAGTGACTTAATTGCACGTTCGGCACGATTATTATCGATAGATAAATGCCCGTCATCGATATAACGAATCAACTTCGGCCACTGTCCTCGGGTATATTTAATAGCCTTACCAAGCGCACTCGACTCAACCACTTTCTGCGTAGTGAGCCAGTGATGGATATCATCTAATATCGGTTTTGCTTCAGTCTGCCTTGCCATCAGGCGCTCCTCAGCCGTACTGCCTTTCAGCCTCGTTTCCAACGCATAGAGCTTTTGGATTTTTGCCAGGACTACGTCAGCTTTACCTGTCTTGCCTTTACCCTTCAGCTTTTTAGCGTCCATGAACTTGCGACGAGCATGAGCAAGGCAACCCACATTGGTGACCTTATCGAGCCGGTCGTAAGCTGCATAGCCATCACTTTGAAGGTAACCGTGGTAATCACCTAAGAAGCTCGTAGGGCAAGTACTTGCACGACTATTTTGATAGTCAAACAAGACGATGTTTTTTGTACCATCAACACTGGCTTTGGGGGAGTCAGCACCTGAGCAGTAGAGCCACATATATGCCTGCTTGTCTTCTTTGAGCACATTGAGTGGGGTTTCATCGGCATGAACAACAACTTGGTTCAGGAGGTGATGTTTGAGCGCTTGGTATAGTGGTGCGAA
>NZ_JBLBVL010000014.1:0-87701 GCF_047250365.1 Thaumasiovibrio clandestinus | reverse complement strand
CCCAATGGCCTTTGTGGGCGCGGGGGCATCAGCGTTGATGTCGTTTGGGTTTACGGGGTTTAAAAAAGCACCCTCATACAGCAATGTCTTGATTTACAAAAACACAAGAATTAGGTTTCATGCTAAATCTAATAGCTTGAGGATCCGTTCGTTTAATGATGAGGAATTAGACTCACAATGGATGTCCTACACACAAACACTTAATGTATTTTCTAAGGACTACCAAAGCATAATCAATAATTTTTCTAATATATTAGATACTTGTGATGCAAAAGAGGTGGATGACAGCGATGACCTTTATACAGAGTAAAGGCTGAATTAATATCGACTATTTTTAATGCGCCCGACTAGGGCGCCTTGTCGCAGGGCAAATGTCAGAGTGTCAGTGATGTGCAAATTTGGAGGTGGTTTAGGTTACACCGAGCAGCAGTATGAGCGCTTAAAAACCGAGCCGACCCTGTACGAGTGGGAGTGTACCCCACCAAGGGACAAAATTGGGGACTTGGCGATGTTGAGTATTGCCTTTCCTCTACCTATTGCCTTTTATTTCCTTTCAAGAGAGGAAACTGGCCTTATAGTTATGTCTGCCGTGATCGGTATTGTATTGGCAGTTTTTTCTATTCACGGTGAATCAATCCAAAAATTATCGCGATGAATGAGCCAAGGTTCCTTTCGTGTGCTTAATTAATAATGACCTCAATGGAATACAACGAGTGATAGCCTCCGCCTTCCCAGACTGTAAGCCCATGATTTACATCAACATAAAGTAACGCACTCGAAACATTTCATGATAAAGCTTGAGCTTAGTCCCATAAATGAATAGAATCCCCGATCTTTCGTGTACTAAGCATTAGCTCTACGACAAAAGCGGCGAAAATTTTCAAGACACTTCGCCTGACCTGATCACTCAGGTTTCACGACGCTTAGCGTCATTTGTGTTTAACGTTCAATCCAGAGGTGCAAATTGGACATACTCAATTTCGTACTGGATAACTGGGGCGTCATCACCCACCGCACTATCGAACATCTTGCATTAGTGAGCTTGGCTGTCGGCCTTGCTATTCTAATTGGTGTTCCCGTGGGAGTGGCTATCACCCAGAATCAACGTGTTGCCAATACCGTGCTCTACGTTGCATCCATTATTATTACCATTCCTTCCATCGCGTTATTCGGAATTATGATTCCGGTTTTATCCAAGATTGGACAAGGAATTGGTTACGTTCCTGCTGTTATTGCGGTGCTGCTCTACTCTCAGTTACCCATTATTCGCAACACCTATACAGCGATCAATAATGTCGATCCTGCCTTGCGCGAAGCCGCACGTGGTATCGGTTTAACTAGCATGCAACGTCTGCGTCTGGTTGAAATTCCATTGGCTATCCCTGTCATCATGGCGGGTGTACGCACTGCCGTTGTTATGAACATTGGTGTCATGGCTATCGCAACCTATATCGGTGCAGGTGGATTGGGTACTTTTATCGCCCGTGGCATTAGCCAAACAGACCCACGACAACTCATTGTTGGTGCCGTTGCCGTCAGCTTACTTGCTATCGTAGCTGACACAGCACTGGCCCGTATTCAGAAAAAATTCACCCCCAAGGGTGTTACTGTTCGCGACGTATAACTACGTCATCGCTAGTTAAGGTAAATCGATGATAAAACTAGATAATTTAACAAAAGTTTTCGAAACCGCACAAGGCGTGGTGACCGCGGCAGATCATATTAATATGGAAGTGCCAACCGGTGAGATCTGCGTTCTTTTAGGCCCGTCTGGCTGTGGTAAAACAACCACTCTAAAAATGATTAACCGCCTGATCACTCCTACGTCAGGAAAAGTGTTCATTAATGGTGAAGATACCACCGATATTGATACCGTTACCCTACGTCGAAATATCGGTTACGTTATCCAACAAATTGGCTTATTCCCTAACATGACAATCGAAGAAAACATCATGTTAGTGCCTAAATTAATGGGCTGGGATGCAACGCGTTGCGCCACTCGTGCCAAAGAGTTGTTGGATATGGTGGCGTTAGATCCAAACACATTCTTAAAGCGCTATCCGAATGAGCTATCAGGTGGTCAGCAACAACGCGTTGGTGTTGTTCGTGCATTGGCGGCTGATGCACCAGTGTTATTAATGGATGAACCCTTTGGCGCCATCGATCCTATCAACCGCGACATTATTCAGGAAGAATTCCTGAAGATGAACCGAGAGTTGAAAAAAACCATCATGTTCGTGTCTCACGACATTGACGAGGCAGTAAAAATGGCGAATAAAATCGCCATTTTCCGTGAAGGTAAACTTGAACAGTATGCGAGTCCAGATGAATTGCTCGCCCACCCAGCGACTGATTTCATCCGCGACTTTGTCGGCACCGACCGCACCCTGAAACGTTTGCAGTTAGCCACAGCGGGCGAAGTGATGGAAAAGAACGTTCCGGTTATCACCCCTGATGATAAGCTTGACCGCGCACTCTCGCTCATGATTGAGCACGGCCACGGCATGATTGTCGTGGTAAATAAACAGCATCAGCCTGTCGGTGTCATCGAGCAAGCAATCGCCAAAAATAACAAAGGGCTATGTGGAGAGCACATGAAAGGCCTGTCTGTTTTGATCGACCAAGGTCAAGATCTTCGTTCGGTTGTTTCTAAGATGTTTGCCCACGATATTAGTTGGTTAGCTGTCGTTGATAACGCAGGTCATCTTGTTGGCGAAATTTCACAGCGTGGTATTACTCATCACCTTGGAGCCAGCTTCCGAGCGAAAGGATAAGCCATGACAATCGACCTAAAACCTTACTTCAATGCCATGTTAATGCTAATGATTTTTTTCATTGGCATTTGGGCACAAGCCTCTGGTTTCGTTGATGGAGTTCTTTATTACTGGGATGAGATAATCTACTTATCTGGACACCACATTAAGTTAACAGTGATTTCAGCGTCGATCGCGATCATGATTGGTGTTCCTCTGGGTATATTGATTAGCCGTCCAGCGATGCGCAAATTTGCTGACATATTCATGCAAATTTTCAATATTGGCACAACGGTTCCGACGCTTGCTGTGCTGGCTCTTTCGATGAGTTTTCTTGGTATTGGTGATCGTCCCGCTGTTTTTGCATTGGCTTTTGCCTCAGTATTGCCAATTCTGCGCAATACCTATACTGGCTTGCTTTCAGTTCCAGAGCATCTTAAAGAGGCAGCAACAGGGATCGGTCTAACCCCACGACAACAGCTGATGCGTGTCGAACTTCCTAACTCACTGTATGTGATTATGGCAGGCGTGCGTACAGCCGTTGCCATTAACATCGGTACGGTTCCATTAGCGTTCCAAATTGGTGGTACCGGATTAGGCGAACTGATCTTTGCTGGTATTGATCTTTACGATACGCCAATGATGCTGGCAGGTGCGATTCCAACCGCCATCCTGGCACTAATTGCGGACGTTTTGTTGGGCCTACTCACATTTATGATCGTCAGCAAAGGCGTGAATCCAAATCGTCGTTAAGGAGCAGCAATGAAACACATTATTACTCTACTTGTTGCCATCACTATGGCATTGCCAACTTATGCCAACCGTTTGGTTGTCGGTGGAAAAGGCTACACAGAGCAACTGCTGATTGCGACAATTACTAGTGAGTACTTACGCGCATTAGGTTACAGCATCGATCAACGTGATGGCATGGGGTCAACCGTGTTACGTACCGCTCAGGAAAATGGCCAAGTCGACCTCTACTGGGAGTACACCGGAACCGGGCTTATCACGTTCAATAAAGTAACAGACGTGATGTCACCGGATGAAGCTTTTGCCCGCCTACAACAAATTGATGCGGAAAAAGGGCTAATCTGGCTCAACCGCTCTAAGGCCAATAACACCTATGCACTGGCGATGCGCCGCGAGTTCGCAGAAGCGCGTAACCTCAAAACCATCTCAGATATGATGGCTTGGTTATTGACCGAAGAAGGCCAAAGAGCACAGCTCGCGACCAATGTCGAATTTGGCGCGCGAGATGATGGCTTAAAATCATTGCTTAAAGCCTATGATTTTGACTTACCACGCCATAACTTGCGGAAAATGAACACCGGTTTGCTCTATCAAGCACTACGTGACGAGATTGTTGAAATTACCATGGTCTTTGCCACTGATGGTCGTGTTAAAGCCTACGACTTTTATATATTGCAAGATGATGAACAGCACTTTCCAAACTATGCGATGACACCCGTGGTTCGTCAGGATACCTTGGACAAAAACCCAGATCTCGCCGATCAACTCAATGCGCTTGCTGCCATTATTGATGACGAAATCATGTCAGGGTTAAATGCACGCGTTGATGTCGATGGGATTTCCATCGAGCGTGTCGCAGAAGAGTTCTTGCAAACGTATAATCTACGCTAGTAAGTCACTTTCCGTCAGCAACAGACCCAACGAGGGGCAGACAATATCTGCCCCTTACTTATTGTACTGAGATGCCAAGCATCTCATTAATACACTCTTTGCATAGCGTTATCTTATGAACAACATTCAACAATTGTCCGTCGGTATTGCCCAGATTGCACCTAAACTGGCCGACGTTGAAGCAAACCTAGCAGCACACCTACACTGGATAGATAAAGCCCATCAACAAGGACTCGATCTATTACTTTTTCCTGAACTGTCTTTAACAGGCTACAGCCTCAAAGAGCAAACCTTAGATGTGGCAATGTCGATATCGCACTCGCTTTTTGAGCAACTGGCGGCAGCAGCAGGTAATATGGCGGTGTGTGTCGGGTTTGTTGAAGAGGTCGCCCCTGGTGAGTTTTACAATGCACAAGCCATTGTTCAAAACGGCCATATCGTCCATTTACATCGGAAAATCAACCTACCTAATTACGGAGGTTTAGAAGAGGCCAAATGGTACAGCCACGGCACAGAGTTAACCAGTTGTGAGCTTTTTCCTGGCTGGCGCAGCCATACCTTGATTTGTGCCGATTTATGGAACCCTGCGCTACCTCATATCGCCATGCTTGATAAGCCTTCGCTACTGTTAGCACCAGTAAACTCGGCGGCAGATATCGTATCGGATGAATTCTCCAATCCACAAGGTTGGAAAACCAATACCGATTTTATCTCAATGACATATGGTGTTCCGCTATTAATGGCCAATAGTTGTGCTCGAGAGGGAGATAGTCAGTTCTGGGGGGGCTCACGTATTATGAATGCTAATGGTGAATGCTTGGTAGAGGCCGGCCAAGAGGAAGCACTAATTAGTGCAACACTCAGTTTAGAAGAGACACGCCGCGCCCGCTTCCAACTGCCAACCATTCGTGATGCAAACTCGGCAACCGTTATGCGATTACTGCAACAACGGCTCTAACCTAATTCAACGGCAACCCATAATGGCTTACCGTTAATGCAAGACGCATTGCTTTTTGTTAAGCGTACATTTCAAACACTTTGGTTGATGACAATATATTTATGCGGCAAATAAACAAGGACTGAAATTAGTCGGGTTAAGGACGAAAAACACCTCGAAATGAGGTATCGGTCACGTACATAAGGCGTTTGATTAGATAGGCAGCCGCTCTCGAATCGAGAGGGGCTGTGATTGTGCGTCGTTACGTTGTTAGTCTATCTCTTTACAAGTTAACGCAACGGCCAATGATTGTGCCAAGAACATAGAACTACTCAAAGAGCGAAACCCCATAAGCTCGCCTTCTTGCACTTCGAAACAGATCGAGATTTTACTACCTTGTGCCGACATTTGATTGTCGGTTATTGAAATAATCGGGACATTGCGCTCATAGGCCAGTTCGATTAATTCACTGGTTTCTTGTGCATACGGAGTATAAGTCACGGCTAATAACACATCGCGCTCATTCATTTTTTTAACCATTGGTGCCAGCATGCCACCATGATCATCCAGTAACACGACATTTTTGTCCGATTTCATCAATGCATACCAAAGGTAGAAGGCCACGGGGTAGGCTCTTCGTACACCCTGGATATACAAGGTCTCAGCGTTATCCATCAGCGTAACAGCACGCTCGAGTTTTTGTGGCGATACGCTCAGTTGAAGCTGCTCGATGGCTTCTACATTCGCATTACCGAAGTCCTGAAAAATGGAAGCGGGTGAATCAGTCACTTGCCCATCACGCTCTTTGGCATGGCGAACACGCTCTTTGTAATCACGCGGGCGATTTAAATATTGCTCTCGAAATAAAGACTGCATTTGGCTAAAGCCACTAAAGCCCATTGCATTAGCAAAACGGCTTAATGTAGAAAGAGGGACATCCGCTTGCTCTGCGATGGTCGCCATAGTTTCAACCGCAACAACCATTGGTTGTGCCATTATAAAATCTGCGACCTGTTGGAGTCGTTGACTCAAACTATCATAACGCTTTACCGTTAGCTCTCGTAATGAGTCCAAATCGGCTGGTGTATTTAACACACTTGGTTCCTCTAATTGCATTATTTCTCCCAAAAACAAGTAAATAATACACTTAAGTACTGGATTACGCATCCAGTACTTAAATAATCAGCCCAATAGTTTAAAATTACGCAATGCTTCTTCACGTACGTAAGGCATGACCTTCTGCATAAAATATATTCGGTCAAATTTGTCTGGTTCTTTATTCATATACGCGCGCAAATTGTGACCAAGCGCCTGACGTAAACATGTGCCGATATTAAACTTCGAAACGCGACTTTGTTTTAATTTCAGCATATCTTCATCTCGTATCCCGCTGGTACCATGAATAACAAGCGGCGCGGAAACACTATTTGCAATACGATCAAGCCGAGCAAAATCAATATCACACACAGGCTCTGTTAATCGGTGCACATTGCCGACTGAAACGGCAACACAATCGACACCACTCTCGAGATAAAATTGTGCCGCTTCTTCCGGTTCGGTATAAATAGACTTAATGTAATCACGTCCTTCGTCGTACGGCACCGAGCCCACTTCACCTTCAATAGAAATACCAAGCGCCTTCGCCACTTTTGCCACCTGCTGGGTACGCTGAATATTCTCAGACAAAGGTAGCTGGGAACCATCAAACATCACGGAGGTAAAACCCGCTTTCATGGCTTGATAAACGATCTCTTCCTCGTAAGTATGATCTAAGTGCAGACACACCTTAGAGGAGCTTTGCTTTCCCAAACTCAAAAACATGGCAGCAGCGGTCTCTACCCCATAAAAATCAACCACATCTTTATTACAAGCAAGGATGACGGCACGCTGCGCTTCTTCTGCAGCCTCAACAACAGCTCGCGCGTCCTCATAGCCAAACACGTTAAAGCACGGAACGGCATAACTGCTGCTCGCCGCCTCGGGTAATAAGTCATTCAATGTTACTAACATAACAACTCCCTACTTAAATTTGGCGATCATGTCTTTAATTCCAGGAATGGTTTCCACCTGATATTCATGATGGGGGTCAAAGTGCTGGATCAGTGATTTGGCGGTTTTGCCAACAATAATCGTGAAGTAGTACATTTCATACCCCGGTGCCGCAACACTCGGGTGATACCCCTTATCAATCGCAATCACAGATCCAGTGCGTACGTGATAAACCGGTCCAAAATCATCTTCATGCTCATATAGGAATTGCGCACCAAAGCCAAAATCGGGATTAAAACGGAATTGATAAACCTCTTCATATAAGGTTTCTTGGCTGCCATCTGCTTTAACACGGTCTTCGTCGTGCTTGTGAGGCGGGAAACCAGACCAGCCACCTGCGCCAACAGTGAATAACTCACTGACCAGCAAGCGACCACGTCTATCCGCATTTGACTGCCCTAAAACATGCTTGATTTTACGGTGCGTCTTGGTGTCATCTGAACCATACTGCACAATATCAACGTCGTCATCACGCACACAAAACGGCGTCAAGCTCTCTTCAAATTTGCCACCGGCGATCATAATGTCCGCTTTATCACTGACACACTCAATCACGGCGCTGTAACCAAGTGGGATATAGACGGCCTCGGGATTCCCTTGCCAAACAGATGCTCGCTTACCTATGTTGTCATAGACTATATCGGGCAGTTCTGGGTGAGTGACTGTCACGGAACATGTGCCACCAGCAAGGACAATGACAGATTCATATTCCTCTACATGATGCTGAAATGTCTCGCCCTGCTTTAAATATACCTGATTGAAATAACACAACGGTGTAACATCATCATTAACATCTACAATTGCTTTATTTTCATTATTAAATGGAGGAATATGTTTACCCATTATTTTACCCCTTTATCGCGTCTATTTTATTAGCGACTTATCGCTAACAAATTGTCTAAATAAGACAAACCTGAACCACTATGACGACACATTATTTATAATAAAAAGCACAAGGGTTCGAATAAAATTAAAGAATGGTCCTTTTTGTAAAATGGACCATCTTCGTTTTTAACCTTGCTCTCGACACTCAATGAAATCGAGTAGCTGTTCTTTTGTCGGCATTGCTTCTGTACAGCTATTTCCACTCACATTAATTGCTGCAGCGGCAGAGCCATATTTCACACCTAATTCTAATTCACCACCATTAACCAATGCCCAAATCAAGCCACCAGCAAAAGAATCGCCAGAGCCGAATGGTTTTTGAACCTCGACGCGGAAAATACCTTGCTGGAATTTATGTCCATCACGGCAGTACACTTTCGAACCGAATTCACCCGCTTTAATAACAACGACTTGGGTATTGGCACGTAGGAAACGCTCCGCCGTTGCCTCGTCATCCTTGTTACCCGGTGCCAGCACAGTTTCCATCATGTCGAACTCTTCGCGGTTACCGATAACAATATCGGATAACCCCGCTGCGATTCCGTAGTAAATAGAAGCATCGATATCAGTGCGCCATGAGTATGGGCGGTAATCAACATCCAATACCACCAACGTATTGCTGCGACGAGCATGCTCCATTGCAATCAGCGTTGCTTCGCGGCTCGGGCTTTCAGACAGCGCTGTACCAGTTACAACTAGCACTTTCGAGCTTGCGATGTACTCCGCGTCGACCTGCTCTGGCTTAATGGTCAAGTCAGAGGCTTTGTTGCGATAAATCAACACCGTACAGTCACTTGGCTTCATCTCGGTAAACGCAACTGAGGTGCGCGAGCCTGATCCGTCTGTCATCATGCCGTCAAGATTAATGCCCTGATCTGACATGTACTGCTTCACATAGCCGCCGAATGCATCATCCGCTACACAACCTATAAACCCGACTTTACCGCCAAGTTTGCTTACCGCTACTGCGATGTTGGCTGCCGAGCCGCCAACGAACTTGTTGAAACCTGAAATATCAGCCATATCCGTGTTTGATTCACGGGCGTAAAGATCTACCCCCGCACGCCCTAACACGATGGCATCCAGCTTGCGATCTTGCTGAAGTGCAATCTTTGTCATGGTACATTCCTATTATTCGTAATCTACCCAAGCCGCATTTTGATCTGCTGACTCAACACATTTCTCACACAAGCGTACGCCTTCAATGCCAGCATCAATACCCGGGAACCAAATATCCGCCAGTGCTTGCTGATCATCTCGATTGGCTGCATCAAACGCTAATGCAAAGCGGTGGTACAGGTTTGCCCAAGACTCAAAGTAACCTTCTGCGTGACCGCCACCAACCCGGTTTGCTGCTACCCCTGGCGCATCTTGATGTAGATAGCCCATACCACGCTCTAGTAGGCGAGATGGCTCACCTTGTACTTCGTAGCGAAGCTGGTTTGGTTGCTCATCCCACCATTCGATAGAGGCTTTTGAGCCAACGATACGGATTTTCTGCTGGTGCATAGAGCCAGAGTTGACTGCAGAAGCCCATAGCGTACCGACGGCACCACCTTTGAACTCCATCATTACATGGGCGTTATCTTCAAGCGGTGCACGCGATGGAATGAAGCTTTGCCGCATACACGCAAGACGATTGACTTCTAAGCCAGTCATCACTTCACACAAATAGAATGCGTGAGTACCGATATCACCCAATACGTAAGTTGGGCCAGAGACTTCTGGGCTTACACGCCACTTAAGGCCTGGATCGTTTAGTTCGTACTCTTCGTTGTGAAAGCCATGAGCAAACTGCATGTTGATAACGCGAATGTCACCAAGGTCACCACGCTGAACCATTTCACGCGCCTGCTGAACCATTGGGAAACCGCTATACCCGTACATCACACCGATTACGCAGTTATTTTTTGCCGCAATTTCTTTTAGCTCTTCAGCTTCTTCAGAGGTAAACGTAATTGGCTTTTCACACACCACGTGCAGCTTCGCTTCAAGCGCGGCTTTACAAATGGCGTAGTGAGTCGAGTTTGGTGTCGCGATAGACACAGCTTGAATACCATCTTCACGCAGTGCTTCTTGCGCAAACATCTCTTGGTAGTTGGCGTAGCAACGGTCGCCATCAAGGCCTAAGTTTTCACCAAAATCACGACAGCGTGCAGGGTCAAGGTCGAAAGCACCAGCGACCAACTTGAACAAGCCATCACGCAGTGCTGCGTTACGGTGTGAATACCCTATCTGGCTGCCACGGCCACCACCGACCATCGCCCAACGGATTGGTTGTTCTAAACGACTTTCTTCATTAAACATGGCTTAACTCCTTGGTAGGCACCACGAGCACAGATAACTAAGCCAAGCTCTAAAGCTCGCAAAGCTTCTCGTAATGCCTACGCATTAATTTATAAATAGAAACTGCTAAATATTCAGAATTCGTTATTGCTTATACGCCGCGACGCTGTGTGGCTCGACCCTCTTCCCAATCAGCGACTTTCTTCGCCGTCTCTTCGTTGCGCGCCATTTCAGGCAAACCGACTTCCCACCAACAGTCACATTTTGACCATGCCGCAGGAGAGACAGGATCGACATCCAAAACAATGACGTATGTTCTATCCGCTTCTTTGGCGCGGACAAAAGCATCCTCGAATTGGTCGACAGCGGTGAGCTTCTCTGCAATAGCTCCTTGCGCTTCAGCATGTTTTGCGAAATCAATCCTTGCCAGTTCACCATTAGGACGGCGACAATCTTCTAGCAAGTTGTTAAACGACTCGTTACCTGTATTATTTTGCAGTTTATTGATCACCGCAAAACCACCGTTATCACACACGACAACAATCATCTTCTGTCCGGTTAATACCGATGAATAGATGTCTGAGTTAGCCATCATGTAGGAGCCATCTCCAACCATAACGACCACGTCATGATCAGGATTAGCCAATTTAGCTCCCCAGCCAGCTGCTATCTCATAGCCCATACAGGAGAAGCCAAACTCAATATCGATATGGCCGATCTGGTAGCTTTGCCAGTTCATTGCCAGTTCTGCTGGCATACCGCCCGCAGCGGTAACAACCGTATCACCCGGCTCCATCATGCGATTAACTTTGCCAATCACTTCCGCATACGACGTTAGGCCATCGATAAGTTCACCGGGTTGAGGATGGGTGCGTTTGTGAATCAGCGCTTTCCATTCATCGGCTTGGGCCTTTGCGGTGTCAGACCAAGCATCGCTACTACGCCAATTACCAAGTAAGGCAGAAAGCTTCTGCATACAAACTTTTGCATCTCCTAGTACGGGATAAGAGCGGTGTTTAACGGCATCAAACTTACCCACATTGATGCTAATTAAGCGCATGTCTTCATTTTTGAATACAGACCAAGAGCCGGTCGTGAAATCTTGTAAACGTGTACCGATCGCCAATACAACATCAGCATGCCCAGCCATATAGTTCGCAGAATCAGATCCGGTAACACCAATTGGGCCACAGTTTAGCGGGTTGTCTTGTAACATTGTCGCACGACCAGCAATGGTTTCTACCACAGGGACATTATGCTGTTTGGCAAACGCGGCTAATTCATCGGTGGCAAGCGAGTAATGCACACCACCACCAGAAATAATCAACGGACGCTCTGCTTGCAACAAGGCTTCTTTGGCTTCTTCTAATGCCACCATTTCCGGTTCTGGACGGCGAATACGGTGTACTTTTTCTTCAAAGAAGACTTCTGGGTAATCATAAGCAACCCCCCACATATCTTGTGGAACACCAATGAATGCAGGCCCACAGGTTTCAGGGTCAAGCATGGTTTCCAAGGCATGCGGTAGGGTGTGAATCAATTGAGGAGGAGAAATTAATCTGTCCCAGTATCGCGTTAGTGGTTTAAACGCGTCATTACAAGTCACCGACGGGTCTTCAAAGTTCTCTGGCTGCTGCAGTACCGGATCAGGGAGACGGCTCGCGTAGGCATCACCGCTCACTAACAATAGTGGGAGTCGGTTAGTATGGGCGATCCCCGCAGCAGTCACCATATTTGTAGCGCCTGGGCCAATTGAGCTAGAGGCAATACCAATACGCTGACGTTTATTTGCTTTTGCATACGCTATTGCCGCTGACGCCATTGTTTGTTCATTCTGCCCGCGCCATGTGGGAATCTTGTTCTCTATATTTTTCAGCTGCTGACCAAAACAGGTGACGTTTCCATGGCCAAATATGGCAAAAGAAGCACCAAATAATTGCTCCCTTTTTCCATCAATGTCGATCATTTGGGCAGCAAGATATTTCGCAAATGCTTCAGCAACTGTCAGTCGTATCGTTTTCATTGTCTTCCTCGATATTCAGTACCCAATGGGGTATCCCTACTCCGACCCCACAATGGTGTAGTCGGGAGACTTAAGGGGGCGAGGCCCCCTAGCGGGGTCTTTAATCACAAGCCGTATTTGTTCGCGTAGCCGTTGATGTTTTCAAACGCCGTTTTGGCGAATGTCAGTGGATGAGCTTTTGCAGGATCTTGCTCCGCTTCAACCAGCAGCCAACCTTTATAGTCACGCTCTTTAAGTGCCGCGAATACATCGTCATAATCGACATCGCCAGTGCCAGGAACGGTAAATACACCATCAAGAACTGCATTAAGGAATGATTTGTCTGCATCACGAGCGGCCTTCATCACGTCTAGACGTAGGTCTTTAAAATGCATGTGGCCGATACGATGGCCCCAGCGCTTGATCATGGTGACAGGGTTACCGCCACCGTATGTGATGTGACCAGTGTCTAGCGTTAGGTAAACAGCATCGCCTGTGAGTTCCATCATTAAGTTGATGTCGTCTTCTGTTTCACAGATAGTGCCCACGTGGTGATGGAAAGAGAGCTTAATGTCATGCTCGTTAAGTAGGTACTCAGCCACTGTTGTTAACTTTTCACAGTAGGCCTTCCACTCATCCATAGTAAGAATTACCCGTTGAGAAAGGGGCTTATTAATGTCACCGTGAACCGTATTGCTCACCTCACCAAATACCATCGCTTTGCAGCCTGCCGCTTTTAGCAACTTAATATGGGTTTGCATTGCATCGATTTCTTCTTGCGCTGATAAGGTCATCAAGTTTCCGCTATACCAACCCGATGCCAATACAAGGCCATGCTTATCTAATAGTGGAATCAAGACCTCTGGCTCACGAGGATACTTTGTCCCTAACTCTGTGCCAGTGAAACCCGACTCCGCCATTTCACTTAAACAGGTTTCTAATGGGATATCTCCGCCTAGCTCAGGCATATCATCGTTAGTCCACGTCAAAGGGCTGATACCATATTTCACGTTAGTCATAGCAAAACTCCAATTAAGTTATATTCAACGCAACAGACTCAAAAGAGGTATATCAATTACGCGTAATGTTCAGTGGGTATCAATATAACGTCAAAATCCGACAGTGAAAATAATTTTTCACTCCTGAAAATGGACCAACTAGAAACGGGTGCAGATGAAAAAAGCGAGGATGCATGCGGTCTAAGACAAATTAATGACTTAGATCACGCAATGCCAATAATACTATTAATCAGTAACTTACAGCAAAACATCGAAATGAAAAAAATTTTCCAAAACTTGACTTAGTTAACAATTAACACTAACTGAAAAGCAAGAAATAGAAATTTGAATGATGTTTAGGTCGTCTTAACCCACGCTGACAAATGAAAATTATTTTTCACTCATACTAATGCATGGCGCTTAACCTGTGTAAACATACAAACTAGCAACTACAAACAGACTAAAATCTGGACTTTTCACGCCTATAGCCCAGCAACAGAGCGAGGAAAGTCGACTCGTTAAGTGGAGATTAAATTGGGAGTTTTCTAACTCGGTCACTGATTTATAAGCATCTAAACGTTAAATTATCCAATCAGCATAAGATCGACTAATACGTTTACAGGGCAATTTTGCAATGCTAGATAAAATGGCGTTTTTCGTTTATGTCATTCGTAGTGGATCTATTTCCGCCGCGGCAAGACAGTTCTCAATTTCTGTCTCTGCAGGCAGTCGCTGGCTACAAGAGCTTGAAACAAAGTTTGGCATGACGCTGCTAAGACGAACCAATCGCTTACTAACGCCAACGCCTGCCGGACAAAAACTATTTGAAGAGTTCTCGCCGCTTGTCGATAGCGCGGAGAACCTTCAACGCTCATTGCTAGATTTTCAAGACCACGACAAAGGACATATCAACATTGCCTGCACCCCGGTGTATGCTAACCACTATTTGATGGAGAAAATTAGCCAATATATTCGACGACAACCAGAAGTCACCTTTAATATTACTGTCACTCCATGGGCGTTAGATCTTGCCGGAGAAAGCGATCTAATGATCAGTGCCAATGCAAGTTATCAAGGTTACCAAGAAAAAGACCTACACCTCGTCCGTCGTGAATTATTGCAATGCCCTTTCGTCACCGTTTCAGCCGCTAAATACCTGCAAGAACATGGCACGCCAACCTCACCAACAGCGCTGAGTCAACATCGATGTTTATATGCCTCGACCCTAACAGGTAGCAACGATTGGATTTATTCCAAAGATCTTGAGACACAAATGGTGAAAATTCCCAAGTCGATTGAGGTTAATGACAGTGATCTCTTGCTACAAGGCGTCATGAGCGGCGCTGGCATTGGTTATCTACCCCGCTTCATTGTTGAAGATAAAATCGCCAACAATCAATTAATCTCCCTCTTTGAGAGTTTCGATACCAGCATATGGAGCTTAAACTTATACTACCAACCTGCCCATAAAGCCTCGGCCGTCGCCAATCACTTTAAAGCTTACTTGTTAGAGTCGCCGTTGTAACATCATGGCCAAAACACACCTGCAATCAGTTTTAATCCAGATGCTAATAAAAAGAAATAGCACCGCCACAAAATAACGCATTGATAAACAAGGGATTAGTTATATTGCAAATATGCAAAGCCGCTTTGCCAATATAGCTATAACACTCGCGAAGCTATCACTCATACACTGATTTCAAATAAGTTAACCAGAAGGGATTAAGCATGAGATCAGTATATATTGTCGCTGCAAAGCGAACCCCGATCGGCAGTTTTAACGGCGCACTCTCTCCAGTTAGCGCCGATGTTCTGGGAGCAACAGCGATAAAAAGCGCCATTGAAGCCGCGAAAGTTGACCCCGAACTGATTGATGAGGTTATCGTGGGCAACGTGCTTAGCGCGGGTATTGGCATGGGGCCGGGACGTCAGGCTGCAATCAAAGCTGGCATTCCCAACAGCGTACCAGCGTATACGCTAAATATGATCTGTGGCAGTGGCATGAAAACAGTGATGGACGCGTATAGCCATATTATTAGTGGCTGCGCAGATATTGTTGTTGCCGCAGGCATGGAAAGCATGTCGCAAGCACCATTTCTTTCATCTTATCAAATGCGAAGTGGGGTAAGAATGGGGCATCAACAGTTAGAAGACAGTATTTTTAAAGACGGTCTCACCGATGCGTTCCACCAATACCCAATGGGCATTACTGCCGAAAACATTGCAACAGCCCTTAATATTTCTCGTGACGAACAAGACCAATTCGCCCTTTACAGCCAACAAAAAGCAGTTGCTGCACAAGAAAGTGGCTTCTTTGATGCTGAAATAGCCCCCGTTACCGTCACTCACCGACGAAAGCAATATACGGTGGAGCAAGATGAATACCTAAAAATAGACACCACATTAAATAGCCTGCAAGCTTTACGTCCCGCGTTTAAATCTGATGGCACGGTCACCGCAGGCAATGCATCTGGGATCAATGATGGCGCATCTGCTTTACTGCTAGCCTCATCGGCTGCGATTAAGCGTCACAACTTAACCCCTCTTGTAGAAATCGTTGCAGTTGCACAAGCTGGCATCGCTCCGGAGATCATGGGCTTAGGGCCTGTTCCTGCGATCGCCAATGCCCTAGATAAAGCCAATATGTCACTTCAACAGATTGAACGCTTAGAACTCAATGAAGCGTTTGCTGCGCAGGCTATTGGGGTGCGTAAGCAGTTAGCCGAGCAGCACTGCATTGACGAAAACACATTAATTGAACGAACCAACATCTGTGGCGGAGCGATTGCGTTAGGCCATCCTCTTGGGGCTTCAGGTAATCGCATTATCACCACCCTTATTCACCAACTATTGCGTGAGGATAAAAGTACCGGGCTTGCCTCTCTCTGTGTCGGTGGTGGTATGGGCACAGCGATTATCTTGCAGCGTTGTCAGCTAGGAGCATAACAATGAAAAAACAACTCGATAAGCAAGCAATACTGGCCAAACTAAGTGATGGAATGACCATTATGATTGGCGGTTTTATGGCCAACGGTGCACCGGAACACCTTATTGATATTGTGTTAGAAAGTGGGATTAAAAATATCACTCTAATCTCCACAGACACAGGTACCGAAACGACGGGCTCTGGGCGCCTAATCAGTGCTAAGCGCATTACTAAACTGTATGCCTCACACATAGGTACCAACCCAGAAACAGGGCGACAAATGTGTAACGATGAGCTAGATGTCACCCTCGTACCTCAAGGCTCTCTCGCAGAGAAAATCCGCGCAGCGGGAGCTGGACTCGGGGGCGTGCTTACTCCTACAGGATTGGGCACCACGATTGCTGAAGGCAAACAGATCATTACGATTGATGGTAAAGACTATCTGCTCGAAAAACCTCTCCATGCAGATCTTGCCCTCATTAGGGGCTCTGTTGTCGACAGTAAAGGTAACACGGTTTATCACGGCACCACACAAAACTTCAATCCCCTGATGGCTACCGCAGCAGATACCGTGATTGTTGAAGCAACCCAACTGGTTGAAACAGGAACTATTGCACCAGAAGCTGTTCATACACCCGGCCTGTTCGTAGACCATATTTATGCCGTGGAGAAATAAACGATGACACAACCACTCGATAAACCAACCACCCGTCACCTTATTGCTAGCCGCGTCGCCCTCGAACTCAAGGATGGCGATGTAGTCAACCTTGGGATTGGACTCCCTTCACTAGTGGCCAATGAAATCAGTAATGATATTGAAGTATGGTTTCAATCAGAAAATGGTCTGCTCGGTATTGAAGCCCTAGCCGATGGTGATGACATCAATCCCAACCTTGTGAATGCCGGTGGTCAACCGATTACTGCTGTAAGCGGGGCATCCTCTTTTAATAGTGCCGACTCTTTTACTATTATTCGCGGCGGACATGTCGACGTTAGTGTTCTTGGGGCGCTACAAGTCGACAAACAAGGCAACCTAGCCAATTGGATCATTCCTGGCAAGATGGTACCCGGCATGGGTGGAGCAATGGACTTGGTCGTTGGAGCCAAAAAAGTGATTGTGGCGATGGAGCATACGGTCAAAGGAAAGGCAAAACTGCTCGACCACTGCACACTACCACTCACTGCAACCAATCAGGTGAATTTAATCATTACAGAGATGGGGGTTATTGAAATTGGTCCTCAAGGCATGCAGCTTATCGAGCTGTCGCCTTACTTTAGTATTGATGATGTCATCGCGGCAACCGATGCACCATTGAGCATCTCATCAACACTTAAAACCATGCCGCTGCCAGTCGATATGCAGCGTTGAATATCAATACCATAATAGGGTACATTGGCCTCTTTCTGCACTTTTCAACTTAAAGAGGCCAAATGCCCCGCCACCATCTAACTCTTCTTATCGCCGCTGCATTTGCCGCCATTTTTATGGGCACCATTGGCACTATTTCCCGCTTTTCCGGCCTGGAGTCCGCAACAGTCACCTTTTTTAGACTTGGCTTTAGCGTACTGCTTATCAACCTCGCCGTTCTTTTTCCAAGCCATCGGCGCCAATGCCTAAAACGACCACACCCTTATGTGCTTCTGAGTGGCGTGGCCTTAGCGGGATTCATGATCTTTTATATTGAAGCAATGAACCACACCACCATGTTGATCGCTATTATGACCATCTATTTGGCACCGGCACTTTCAACATTGATCGCGCATTTCTTCTTTAACGAACCCCTAAGTTCACGCTCATTTAGGTTACTCTTGCTGGTCTTGGCGGGATTTTCTCTCGTAGTCGTCGCAGGAGAAAACCAAGAGGCACTATCACTGAGCATCACCGGAATGAGCTATGCGCTACTTTCACTGTTCTGTTACACCACATTCCTAATTTTTAATCGCATCATCCCTAAAAGTTACCCTGAATTACCCAAAGCAAGTTGGCAATTCCTAATTGGAACTTTATGTGTTGCGCCATTTGCTTTAGCTGCGGGGTTCACGCTTTCCACACCACAATGGGGATGGATGTTTCTCGCTGGACTTTTTCCGGGGTTTCTTGGTATCGCTTTAGCTATTTATGCGATCAATCGATTACCAACTGCCACATTCGCAACCATCTCTTATCTTGAACCTATTGTGGCAGCTTCTTTAGGGTGGGTATTTTTTGCGGAGGCTCTCACCCCACTTCAGCTTATTGGAGGCGGAGCCATCATTATTGCAGGCATTTTACAAAGTAGAACGCCATATTCTCACTGCAACAAAATGGCCGTGCAGGAATATGACGCGATAAAGTAACCTCAGAACATTAATGTAGTCTTGCCAGTTTCAAGGCTACTCTTCTTTCAATAGCGAACGAAGCAACGCGTTTTCTTTGCGTAGTGTACTCAACTCATCGGCTTGGTCTTCAACGACATTGAGCACTTCTTCAAACTGAACATTAAGTGGCCTATCTCTGTAGTCGGCCTCAGACAAGGCGCGCGAAATAGCAAGCAAGTGTTCTTCGGTATCGAGAATATAACGTTCATAATGGTCACGACTCAGAGCCCGTAACGCTTGCACTGCTTTAAGCATATTCTCACTATGCGATAACTGAAAATTTATCTCTGCAACACTCGCATCAATCGCATCGAAGTCTCTCGGCGTGACATCAATGATCCCTTTCGCCTTGATTAATGCCAAATCAACCAACTCAAAGCTCTCAGGAACCAAATTCCGTGCATCTTTACGGCGCAACTCACGCGAAATATTCTCTAACGGAGTAATATGGACCCGCTTGATGGTTTTCACTTCAAGTGTATTAGCGCGCAACAGAAACTCTTTCTGCTGCAATTCAGCACGTCCTCTGCCTTGCTCATCAAAGATGACAAACAAACGGTCATACATCCGCGCCAACCTGTCATACTCACTACGATAGTAGTCCCGTGCTGAAATACTATCGAGATAGTTCAAATGTTCGGTCGACAAACGCAATGCAACATCAGCCTGTTGCTGAGTCTCAATTAAATCATTATACAAACGCTCGACGTCTTTTATGTCTTGTGCAAAGCGATCATAATAGGTGTCAGAGCCAAACAAAGAGGTCGCCGACATACGTTCGGGACGGTCACTAAATTCTCGATAATTGGTCTCAATACGTTGCCATAACGTATTTATTGATGCATAAGTGTTCGGTGAATAACGTGCCAGCTCCTCAACTTGTTCTAACTTTATTGACCATAATTGGTAAGTGTCAGCAGCTAGTTGTGACTTTTCAACCAACAGCTCATCGTTAACTGGCTTTGGCGTTGACTGACAAGCAGTAAGAGAGATAGAGATAGCAACAAATAATACTGCCCGACAGAAAAACTTCATTCATATACCTAAACGGGTTAAAACGTGATGTGAGTCAAAAAGCGACTGATTTTAATACTAAATCAACGAGTACTAAAGCCTTTTGATAATATAAATGCTTTCATGAACGGTCGTGCTTCTTTTGACAGCGTATTTTGCATCTGTTCTGACCAAGAGTGTTGCTTAGCCCCTTTGGTCCTCTCTATATAATAACTGGCAACGTCCCGATCATACTGTTCTAACACTTCACTATTCATAGGCTGATACTGATTTTCGTGCACCATCAGTGATAAGGGTAAACGTGGTTTCTGCCCCGGATTCTCCGCGGGGTATCCCAAACAGAGCCCAAATAATGGGATAACATGGCAAGGCAGGGCCAATGTTTCACTTACCAAATCGGGAGCATTGCGTATACCTCCAATGTAGACCCCACCAAGTCCAAATGATTCCGCAGCGGTTAAACAATTTTGTGCAACTAACGCCCCATCTACTGCACCAATAAGTGTTTGCTCAGTAAACCCCAGCTCGGCGTCCGGGACAATTTGCGTGTGGCGATGAAAATCTGCACAAAAAACCAAAAATTCTGCGCAATTGGCAACATATGCTTGCCCACCTGCATACTCTGCCAATTGCTGGCGCTTGAGAGGATCGGTGACCCGTATGATACTCACACACTGAATAAAACTCGATGTTGACGCTGCCCGTCCACATTCAAGAATAGTTGTAAGCATTGACTCATCAATCGCTTTATCCTTAAAGGCACGAATAGAACGGTGAGAAAGCAACGTTTCAGTGGTGCTATTGGTCATATAGTTATCCATTTTTGTATCGGTTATCAGTCGCAATTAAACAGGATCAGGCATCAAAGTCGCCTGCGATACCTGCTCTAAGATGTGTATTAATCGCTCATTTGTAAGAGGGAGCGGATTGCCCTTAATCGCTGTAGAACGTAATGCGTCCTCAGCAATCCCGTCAAACATATCATACGCTAACCCATACATTTGTAACGACGGTATTTGTAATCGATTTAATGCATTATTCGTCCACTCAATTGCATCTTGTGGCTTAGCTTGCATATTGTCGGTTAACAATACCGCTAAACGACGATACCGATTGAGCACGTCATTACGCCCCATCTGTTTAGCCACCGCAATATTCTCTGCCATGACAAACGGCGCGAGACGTGCAGTGATTGTGCCATGCGGTGCGGATAAGCGCCCTCCTAATGCAGCAGAGAGGCCGTGCGCAGCGCCAAGACTTGCATTGCTTCTCGCCATTCCGCCCAACATACTGGCAAACGCCATGTCAGCTCGCGCTCTAAAATCATCATCCTCACAGGCTAAAAATATCGCACCACTAAGCTTGCGCAGCCCCTCCTCGCACACCATGTCGGAGAATGGATTGGGTGCGTTACACACATAAACTTCCATTAAATGGGTATAAGCATCTAAACCGCTACGGGCAGACAGTGCACGTCCCATCCCGTAAGTTAACGTTGGATCTATAATCGCGACATCAGGTAGGAGTGACTCATCACGGATATTTACTTTTATATTTTCCTGTGCCGATTTAAGCACAGCGTTACGAGTAACCTCGGAACCTGTTCCTGCGTTGGTTGGCACGGCAATACAAGGCAATGGCGCATTCTTAAATGGCAGGTTGCGCCCGATAACTTCCAAATAGTCATACACACTCCCCTGGTTAGGAATGATCGCTGCCAGTGTTTTGCCCACATCCATCACACTGCCGCCCCCTACGGCCACCACCATATCGGGAGCAAAACGACGCCCCATCGCTGCTAACTCTTCAACCATGGCAATAACAGGCTCTCCCCACACCGCAACTTGTTGATAGCGCATGCCTTGCTGCTTCATGTAGTTAATCAATGGCTCGGCGCGCTCTCCTCCTTTGCCTGTGACTAACAATACGCTGTACCCATAGCGACCTAACATAGACAGAGATTGGCTTAATGCGCCTTCACCAAATATCACTTTATTTGAAGTCATAAACTGAAACATCATAAGCTCCCTAATGCCACTTGATTACTAGCAGGGTGAATGAGTCGTGTGGCAACCATATTGATGTAACTCAAGTGTTGTCAATTATTTAAATTTTATACCTCATTAACTTGAGCTCGTTCAAATCACTTTTAAGACTAACCCTATTTGATAGGTAGCACCTATTGAAGTAAGTGTTCTTTTTTACTTCACGAGAGAATATGATTCAGGCATAGTTACAACATAGCCACTTAAGGAGAGATACCATGTTAGTAGTGATTTTTGGACGCCCTGGATGCCCTTTCTGTGTTAGAGCAAAAGACATTGCAGAAGAGTTAAAAGGGAGCAGAGACGATTTCAACTACCGCTATGTTGATATTCACGCGGAAGGCATTTCAAAAGCTGACCTAGAAAAAACGGTTGGTAAACCCGTGCAAACAGTGCCACAAATCTTCATCGATCAAGAGCATGTCGGCGGCTGCACCGAATTTGAAGCCTATGCCAAAGAAAACCTTGGTCTATACCAAGCATAAGTTCAACATCACTGAAGTCTAAAAGACACCATCACGAAAGCAGCTCTTACCAGCTGCTTTCTTTTTTATTTTCCCTTATTTTTGTCGTTTTTAATGATTACTAAAATCAGATTGCCCGATAAGTTTTTTTCAAACGAATAACCTACTTTAAATGCTGATCAAACGTAGGGTTTGAATTACACTATCGGCTGATTCTTCTCCCCACTTGGAATAGTCGCTCAGTGAACATCGACGTCGTCTCATTACTACATCAAAACAACATATTACTTCTTTTTGTTGTCCTTGCTATTGGGTTAGCAATAGGCAAAATACGTATTGGCAGCATTCAACTTGGCAACTCTATCGGTGTACTCCTCGCTGCCTTATTGTTGGGGTCGTCCGGCTTCACCTTTGACGCAGATGCACTTCATATCGGCTTTATGCTGTTTATTTTTTGTGTGGGTATCGAAGCGGGTCCAAACTTTTTCGGGATCTTTTTCCGTGATGGTAAACATTATTTATTGCTTACCCTCGTTGTGCTGCTGTCTGCTATCTTACTCACTCATATATTGGCAAAGCAATTTGATATTGATTTAGGCATTGCAACTGGCATGATGGCTGGCTCTCTTACCGCAACGCCTGTACTGGTAGGAGCGAAAGATGCATTGAACAGCGGGCTTAGTTCATATGATGACCCACAAGTTATCAGCCAATTGATTGACAATGTCAGTGTTGGCTACGCATTGGCGTATCTTTTCGGTTTAGTCAGCTTAATCGCTTTCGCGAAATTAATGCCAAAGTTACAAAAGCACAACTTAAAAGACTCTGCGCTACAAATCGCGCAAGAACGCGGCATTGGCGAAGTGGCACAACGTAAAGTTTATCTGCCTATCATTCGTGCCTATCGTGTCGGTCCTGAGCTTATCGAGTGGCTTGACGGAAGAAACTTACGAGAGTTGGGAATTTATCGTCAAACCGGCTGTTATATCGAACGCATTCGCCGCAACGGCATATTGGCGAATCCCGATGGAGATGCCATCTTACAACAAGGCGATGAAATTGCTTTGGTGGGCTATCCCGACAGCCACGCCCGTCTCGACCCTAGCTTTCGCCACGGCAAAGAAGTATTTGATCGTGACTTACTCGACTTGCGCGTCGTTGAGGAAGAGATTGTGGTTAAAAATGATAGCGTAGCAGGCAAGCGTTTATCTGAACTTAATCTCGCAGAATATGGTTGCTTTCTTAATCGCGTGGTTCGTGCTCAAATTGAAATGCCCGTCGAACAGAATATTCTCCTCGCGAAAGGAGATATTCTGCAGGTCAGTGGTGAAAGAAGCCGCGTTATGGGACTCGCTGAGCGCATTGGCTTTATCTCTATTCATAGCCAAATCGCTGACTTACTGGCCTTCTGCTCCTTTTTTATTCTCGGTATGCTTTTTGGTTTAATCACCTTTACTTTTGGTCAAGTCACCTTTGGTTTAGGTAATGCCGCCGGGTTGCTGCTCTCAGGTATCACTCTCGGCTTCTTACGAGCGAATCATCCTACGTTTGGTTACGTCCCACAGGGCGCATTAAACATGAGTAAGGATTTCGGTCTGATGGTCTTTATGGCGGGGATCGGTTTAAGCGCAGGCAGTAATATTCTTGATGCATTTGCTGATCTTGGCGCGCAGTTGATTATCGCTAGCATCATTATTAGCGTTATTCCTGTGGTTCTGGCTTACCTCGTTGGTGCCTATATCTTAAAAATGAATCGCGCTTTACTCTTTGGTGCTATTGTTGGAGCCCGAACCTGTGCCCCCGCGATGGATATGATCAACGAGCATGCTCGCAGTAATATCCCAGCTTTAGGGTATGCAGGTACCTACGCGATTGCCAACGTTTTGCTAACCATTGCTGGTACCATGATGATCATTTTTAGCTAATACGCACTCCTCGTTCACTCATCACCGCCCCTTAATAAGGGGCGCGGTTGATTAGATGTAATTCACATATAATTCAGCGATAATATATATTATTAGTAAATTTTTGTTCAGGTTTTCAGCCAAGGTTAAGAGACCCTATACAATAATATTACATTACTGAATATGACGATGAATGAAGGACACTATGCGAATTCTAATTGTTGAAGATGATACGATCTTGAGCCATCACCTAAAAACCCAACTTAGCCATATTGGCAATCAAGTCCAATGTGCCCCTACCGCGCATGAGGGGCTTTTTTTTGCAGAAAACTACCCTAACGATATCGCCATTATCGATTTAGGTCTGCCGGACTTAGATGGGATCTCTTTAATTAAGAAGATTAGAGAGAAAGGTATCCGCATACCAATTCTAATTCTTACCGCTCGTTCAAATTGGCAGGATAAAGTGCAAGGCCTTGATGCTGGCGCCGACGACTATCTGGTTAAACCCTTTCAAAAAGAAGAGATTGTTGCCCGTTTAAACGCCCTGGTTCGCCGCAGTTCAGGTTTTGTAAAACCAGAAATCATCGCTGACAAGATCAAGGTTGATCTACTCGCTAAGAGCGTTACCATTGCTGAGCAACCCATGGAGCTGACGGCATTTGAATATGATTTGCTTGAATACCTCATGCGTCATAGTTGTCAGGTTGTCTCTAAACAGCGTTTGCTCGATGTATTATACGAAGATCAAGAGGGTGACCCTAATACCATTGAAGTCATGGTCAGCCGATTACGTAAAAAGTTTGCCAAGCACGATATCGCCAACCCTATCTCTACAATTCGAGGACAAGGGTATATTTTTGAGCTAGCAACCCAATGATCTCCCCAAAGCCAACGCTAAGGCGCCGAGTGATGATCACCACTGTGGTCATTCTTGTGGTGATTTCGTCTGCGATGGCTGGTGTGGTCTATCAGCTATTTCGCCAGAGCCACATTAATGCTTTTTCACAAGATTTGATCAATCAAACCCCTGTATTTATTGCACAAATGCACCAGTCCGACTTGTTCCCAGGTATGGACAACTGGCTTAATAGCCTCGCTGAGATAGAACAAGTTAACTACACTTCTGCGATATGTGAAGGTGACAATCTACTCTGGGTCTCACAAATTCGAACAAATGATGACCCAACCCCCATTTGTAAAAACACACAGAGTTTAAGTGATGGGTTTGGCATAATTGAAGATGAGAATAACCGCGTTTTTTTAACGTATATCGCCACAGCCCCTCACTCTAACGATAATGCGAACAATCAGACTCGCTTTATCGTTATTCGTTTAGCAACGGACTTCGTTGAACAACGCACCGCAGTGGAACGTAACTCCTTACTGGCCGTGTTCGGTTTTATTACTTTGTCCATTCTCGCCCTATCGCTGGCCTTTCACTGGAGTTTTAAGCCATTGGAACAACTAGCAGATGAATTGGACGATATTTCTGACGGTAAGCAAAAGGACCTTAAAGCCAACTACCCCATCGAGCTAACCTCTGTAACAGAAGCACTGAACCGATTGATCTATTTAAGCCAAGATCAAGGTGAACGCTATCGTCATGCCATGGACGATTTAGCTCACAGCTTAAAAAGTCGCATCGCCGCCATTCACGCCTTTATTGATGATAGTGCACTGACACAAATAGAGCTGCACAACAAGATTAACGAGCAAATTAGTCAGATGGACGAGCTTATTCAATATCAATTAAAGCGTGCCATGTTGGGTCATCAGGGGCTTGTTAAAGAAAGCACACCGTTAGCGGACGTCACGGCGAGCCTCGAACGTATGTTGAGCAAAGTGTACCACGATAAGCAGATCTCGCTTTTTCACGACTACAACAGCGACATACAGTTGCCAATGAATCACAACGATGTGTTAGAGCTATTTGGCAACCTACTCGAGAACGCGTATCGCTTTGCACTTTCCGAAGTAAGGATTCATGCACACAAAGGTGCAACATATATTACAATTCGAATAGAAGATGATGGCCCTGGTGTTAAAGAAGAACATCGTGAGAATATCTTCCAGCGAGGAGTACGAGCTGATCAATTAAACCCTGGGCAGGGCATCGGATTGGCAGTCTGCCACGAAATTATCTCTATCTATCAAGGCGATATCTGGGTAGAAGAAGCCGATATTGAAGGGGCTGCTTTCGTCATAACCATTCCAATAACCAACTATTGATCTTGCCGTCTTTCTAAAGCTTCAAAACCACGTGCAAATAAAAAAGCCTGCGATTAAGCAGGCTTTTTTTCACTGTGCGACTCACTACTGACGAGCAGCAATCAGTTTTATTGCATTACCAAGCACATGTAGGCAAGTTAGACGCCCCACACCACCAGGAACTGGTGTAATTGCCGCGTCTGCAAGGTGGCCTTCAACATGTTTAATGTCACCAACCAACTTGTCATTCACACGATTAATACCCACATCAATCACTAACTGACCTTGCTTAAACTGGTCACTTTGCAATGTACCGTGAAGTCCCGTTGCCACAACAACAACATCAAACTGATGCCAGTCAACGGCCACCAAATCAGAGCGGCTATTAAAGCTCGACACGGTACATTGGCGATTAATCAGTTCAATCGCTAATGGTTTACCGACAATATTACTGCGTCCAATCACGGCCACTTTGCGGCCAGCAAAGCCATTCTCACCATAATGTTGTGCAATAATGTCAATCACAGCCTGTACTGTACATGGCAATACAATATTGCTTCCCAGTACCAGTTTCCCCAAGGTTTCTGAGCCAAAACCGTCAACATCAATCACCGATGGAAGATCAGGTGCTTCCAAGCCATTAGGCAAAGGCAATTGAAATAAAATAGGATGAGAGGTAGTTTCTGCTAGCTTATCCAAATCCATCTGAGTCGTGGTTGCTTCATCCAATGTTAAGTGATGACAAGGTAAATCTAATGCATCAAACAAACGTTTTTTATTTCGCACATAGACCTTACTGGCAGGATCATCACCAACCGTGACAATCGTCAACTCGACTGGCAATTGCTCGGCATCGACTTTCGCTTTCAGGTTTGCCAAGGTTGATTCGTATAAAGAATTGATTACAGATTTCATCTAAGTTCCGTCTTCGTCTTAATGACGCTTCATCGCAGTTGTTAGTCCTACGACTTCGACGTCTGTTTCATTGTCGTTGTGATAAGTGCGACATGAATGCAGTTAGTGAACATCCTTCTTTCATCCTACACACAGTGCACTAAGTGCAAATAGCCTATCATGAAATAGCCTTGTCTCGCGAATTAAAATAAGTACCATCGCGGCTAGAAAAACGCCCACTTATCTTTACAATGCACACATTAACCACCGTCACTTACTGAGTACTAAATGCTACCGTTCAAACAGACTGCTCATCAACTAGGATCTGACATCGCTCGTGTATACTTAGGCTTGATGAAAATTCTCCTACCCGCAACCGTTGTCGTCAAATTACTGGATATGCTTGGCGCGACGGAGTGGCTTGGCATCTTATTATCCCCCCTCATGGCCCTTGTTGGTTTACCTGAAGCACTGGGGCTCGTTTGGGCCGTTGCATTACTCACCAACATCTATACTGCTATGGTGGTTTTTTATACGATAGCTGCCAGCGAAGTACTAACTGTCGCTGATGTTTCCATTCTCGGTAGTATGATTTTAATCGGCCATGCCCTGCCTGTTGAGGGCGCGGTGGCAAAAGCCACCGGCATCTCATGGCGCATCACGTTAATGGTTCGAGTTGGCGGCGCATTGGCACTGGGTGCATTGCTTAATGGTTATTACTCCATGACAGGGTGGCAGCAACAAACATTAAGCTTACTATGGCAACCGGAGATACAGCCAACACCAACGCTCTTTAGTTGGTTAACCGAACAGCTGCAAATGTTACTCAGCATTCTTCTTATCATCAGCGCACTGATCACCCTATTGCGATTTCTACGTTGGCTGGGAATTGAGCGCTTAATGCACAAGGCTCTCTATCCAGTATTGCGCGGCCTAACGCTCGGCAAGGAAGCGGCCAATATCACCATCATTGGCGCGACGCTAGGCTTATCATTTGGTGCAGGACTGCTCATTGATGAAGTGCGCCAAGGCCATATATCAAAGCGTGATACTTTGCTGGTAATGAGCTTCCTCGGCCTGTGCCATAGCCTGATTGAAGACACGTTGCTAATTTTGTTGTTGGGCGCAGACATCGTCGCGATCTTATGGGCGAGATTATTTTTTGCCTTGATTGTTATCGCCATTTGGGGACGCTTACTCCCTCGCGAGAAATTTGCCTCTCGATAAACGTTAAGATCCTAGATTACGGTTTATCACAGCCACACACTGCTTGGGGTGACTGGTAACTAAAAAGTGGCTGGCAGCTTCGATATGGCAAGTTTTGCTAACAGGCAATAGTTGAGCAAGGTGATGACAAATAGAGTGAACAACTGGGTTGGATTCGGTCCCGTAGACCAAATCAACGGGCACCATGCATTGCCTCAACAACGAGAGCGAGTAACGGCATAGCTGAGAGATCTGCCAATGGCGCACATTTTCATCCACCAACGCCACCATCGTCCTCTGAATCTCTGCAGGGAGGGATTGAAACTGCCCTTCGCCGGCCCAAAAGTCGATAACCAGTTCGCAGACACATCGCTGGTCTATCACGCCCTTATCTCGACAGCGAACGAGTAGCTCATCCACTTGCTGTTTATATTTATCTTCTTGCACACTATGCAGTAACCAAACTGCGACGGGTTCAAATAGCGATAACCGTGCGATCGCAACCCTTCCGCGCAACAATAAAGATAATGCCAAAACACCACCAAATGAGTGGCCAATGAGGTGTACGGGCTCCTTGACATGATGATTCAAAATATTTTCTATTAAGCAACACTCTGCATCTAACGCTGCGCCTGACGGTAACGGCGGTGCTGAACCATGCCCTGGCAAGCGCACCAGTAAACACAGCCTATTCTTTGCGAGCTCATTAACGATCATCTTCCACGTTGATGTTGTCGCATAAGAGCCATGAATAAATACCAACGGAGGGTACTCGCCTTTTGTATCTATGCCCTTTACTTCCACATAAGAGCGCCAGCATTGCGATGACATTGGTCTCTACCCATTATAAAAGTAAAAAAATCGCAGAATGCCGATCACACACATAGAGGACATAACGGCAATGTGGCGCATCATATTTCCAGACAAGAACTTAGTGTGATTTGCAAACATATTTCCTCCAAGTATCTATAGAGAAATATGTTAGCACAAACAAGCCAATCCAGATGTTAAGTTCTGGCTAGGTATGGAGGACAAGGGGAGCGCATTCCCCTTGCTTGCCAAGATTAGAACTTGTACGCTAAACGGTAAATAAGAATATCGCCATACCCATCGGCACCTAGCTTGTTGTAATAGTAACGGTACATTACCGTCGCATTAACATGTTGGGTAATATCCCATCCCAAGTTCAAGCCACCATTCAGGCCAGTATTACCGTTGTTATTACTGCCGTAGATATCATCTCGGAACATTTCAATTTCATTCCAATTTGATAGCAGCATGCTTTGACCGAAAAGCTCGAAGACATAGCCCGCACTCCAGCCCAACGTCGCCCCATTAAAGCCGTTGAAATCAGTGACGCTATTAAATTCATTTCGCACATTGGTGTAGTTGGCTGCTAACCACGGTGTAAACCACCAGCCGTTACCGCCGATGCCAGTGTACCCTAGCCCCATAAAGCTATTAGTTTCTTTAATTGCTGGGGACTGAGAACTATAGACTTTATTAAATACACTAACGTTAGAGTCACCCAAATAAACATGAGATTGCAGACTCATTGTCGCGCCTTGCTCACCGCTGGCTTTATCGATGTTTTCAAAATCATAAAAACCAAACAGCTCACCCCATTCAAAGTTTAAGCCGCCTTCAATGCCGACTAAAGCTTGAGTAAAGTCACTCTCTGTTACACCATGCCCCCAAGCTTGATAATCAAAATGAATATTACCCCATGCTGAATATTCATTAGAAACAGCGGGCGTAGATAAGCATGCCGCCCCTAACAGGCAGGTACAAATAAGTTTCTTCATATTATATTTCCGTTATTGAACAAGTAGAAACCACTATTTACCATGAGAAAATAGTTTGGTCTTAATTTGAATTTAAACGGGAGTGATTATTCCACTCCCAATAGAGTATTTATTTACATAAACGATAAGAATAAGCCGGTTAATGCTGCGCTCATTAAGTTCGCTAACGTCGCTGCTAGAATAACCCGAACCCCCATCGACGCAATGAATGGTTTTTTCTCTGGCACAATGGTTCCCAATACACCAATCATCGCCGCTGGCGCCGACAAGTTAGCAAACCCAGCTAAAGCCATTGTTACTACCGCTTGCGTATGCGGCGTTAACGTCTCTTTTACTTCAGAGAAGCTCATAAAGGCAACAAACTCATTAAGCACTAACTTTTGACCAAGGAAGTTTCCTGCTACCATCACCTCAGCTGCTGGCACACCTAAAAGGAATGCCACTGGCGCAAAAATAAAGCCAAAAATGGACTGTAGCGTAACACCATCCCACCCGACGAGGCCGAACAGCGAGCCTAATATACCGTTTAACATGGCAATTAATGCAATCAGTGCTAATAACATCACACCAATGGCTGATGCCATTTTTAAGCCATTGAATGCACCACTGGTGGCCGCTTCAATGATATTAATTGGTTTGTCTTCTTCATTATAAATATCTAAGTTAACTTCAACTGGTGTTTCTGTTTCAGGCAGAATCAATTTAGCAAATAGTAGTCCAGCAGGCGCAGACATAAACGCGGCCGACACTAGGTATTTAATCTCGATCCCCATCCCGGCAAATCCAACCAAGACTGAACCAGCAATAGAGGCAAAGCCACCCGTCATCAATGCAAACAATTCTGATTTTGTCATCTTAGGCGCATACGGCTTCATCATCACAAATACATCGGTATTACCAATAAAAATGTTTGCTGCTGCAGCTGTCGATTCTGCTTGAGATGTACAAAGAATTTTCTGTACCGCCATGCCAATGTATTTCACTACACGCTGCATTATCCCAAGATAATACAGCACTGACATTAGTGAACTGAAGAATATAATAATAGGGAGAACATGAATGGCAAATATAAAACCGGAACTAAATGCGCCTAAATCACCAAACAAAAAGCGTATGCCTTCGCCGGAATAGTCCATAATTGAACCAACGGCATTAGAAACGCCCAGTAATATTACTTGCCCTGCTGGAACAAACAGAATAAATGCTGCAATAGATGCTTGTAATAGAAGGGCGATACTAACTGTTCTAAAATTTATCGCCTGTCGATTGCACGAGCAAAGCCAGCCAATAAGTAATAGTACGATAATTCCCAATAGGGGTATGAATGATTGCATGCTGGTACTTATCCTTTAATGAGACGGTTAAATAGGTCAATAAAGAGTTCATCACGTTCAATGAATTTAATCACGCGTATCGGATGACGCAGCTGATTGAAGGTCCACGTTAAGTTATCATTTAGCACAGGCGACGCACTCAGGGTAGCAGTGTACCAATTGGCATCCAACACATAACCAACCGGGGCGATATCCCAAATGACTTTACGATTGGCAAAACCAATCCAAGGACATTTAGGCGCTTCTTGAGCGAGATAATCACCAATGGCACTGGTGCCTGCCAAATAGTGCTGTATTTCTGGAACAGAGCTCGCCAGTGTATTGGTCACCCCCATACAAGGGAACAGAGTCAATGCAACGCCGGAGTCCAGTAACACCCGACTAGCATCGATATCTTGCATTAGATTGAATTCTTCTGTGTTTTCCCAATCGAAGCTATGACCTCCCAACCAAAGAATGTGCAGCTTATTAACCAGAGTTGGATCTGCCAATAACGCATGAGCGACATTGGTGGGAGCACCGATACAAATAACTTGTAGCACCCCTTCACAGGCATAAGCTCGTGCGATCAAGTCTTCGACGGCAGGAGAGCGTTCCGGCTGTGTACACTGGTAAACATACCGCGTCGAGCCAGTGAAAATGTCTGGTTTCGTGGCAGTGTCGACTCGTTGCATTACCCGCTCTATCTCTTCGAAACTCAGGGTCATACCTACAGCGGGATCAGACACCGCTTCATGACTGTCATTAAACATTGCATTGGTAAATGGCGCTGCATATACCGCTTGTAAATCGATACGATCACTGCGTAACATGGCCCAGGCAATCGCAAACTGATCATCAATTTCATTAAACGTGTCGCTGTCGATTACTGTTGCAATACGCCCCGTCGCAGGCACGTCCATCAGATGCATGCGCTTAGATAGCGTCAGCGATGGAAAGCTGGCTGTCATTGCGGTTAACGTTAACTCTGTAGGATTCATTACATCCCCTCCTGTTCATTTAGTCGCGCTTCTGCCAACGAGGCATTTGGCATATTGGATGCCCCCTTACGCTCAACAGCCAACGAGGCATACGCAGAGGCAAATTTAATGGCGTAATCAAGTGGCTTGCCATTGGCTAAACAGGCGGCTAACGAACCATTAAATGAATCACCCGCGCCTGATGTATCGGTAACGACCGCCTTAAAGCTCGGATAGTGTCGATGCTCCTCACCATTAAATAGCAACACCCCTTGGCTCCCCATGGTGATAAGCACTATTTTGACACCCATTTCATAGATAGCTGTTGCAGCTTGCTTGGCAGTTGCTATATCGGTAATTTCAATACCGGTGAGATCTTGGGCCTCTGTTTCATTAGGGGTAATAATGTCCACCAAATGGATCACAGATTTCACCTGCTCCTGATAAGGCGCTGGGTTTAATATGATCAGTGAGTCTGTCGTGCTGGCGTATTCCAACGCACGTCGTGTCGCATCAAAGTTATTCTCAAGTTGGGTTAAAAATACGCGACTATCTTGAATGAGCGAGAACTCTTGGCAAATTTCTTGCTCCGTTAGCGACAGGTTGGCTCCAAGATCGATAGCAATGAAGTTTTCGCCACGCTTACGCGAAACAAAGATTGACGCATTGCCCGTATGTTTTGCTTCATCCTCAAGGATGGTGAACGAGTTAATATCGGTGGTTGAAAAATAGCTCCGTGCTTTAGAGCCAAATTCATCTTTTCCTATCTTAACGGTCAGGTGCACCAAATCATTCACCTTAGCGGCAGCGGTTGCTTGGTTGGAACCTTTTCCCCCGGCATAAAACTCTGTTGAGAGTGAATGTATCGTTTCACCTTGACGTGGGAAATCTGACACCTCAGAGACGATGTCAATGTTGAACGACCCCAACACATATACGCCACTATGAGTAGACTTACCCTTGGCTGGATCGGCTGTTGAATGTTCATACTTTTCTGTCAGTGCGCTCATAATGTTCCTGATGCTTACTTGCTTGAAGTGGGTATTTTTGTCGATAGCGGCGAGCTGTGCCCCACCAAAGAACAGCTCGGCGACGCCGATTTCTTCTAATTGCTTTAAGTCTCTGCGTATGGTTCTGTCAGATACCTCTAACAATCTGGCCAACTCAGCAACCGTCACCCGCTTATCTCTTAGTAGTAATGAGCGAATCATGTTTATCCGGTGTGGCTTGAGCATGGACACCTCCTTTTAAGAGAATGGTACCGAGGTGGAAGGGGAATTTCTTAACGCTAGTACTCAAGATAGCGCTCAATTCGGACAATAGCTGTCCGAGTTTTCATTTTTTCCATTGCACCATTTAAAGCACGACTTAACGCTCGAAATAAAAAACAGCGTTCGATTTATTATTTCAAAAGCCCCTTTTCAACAGTGATTTTCGCAAGAAAAGTCAGTGCCCTAAATAGATTAACAATAGATAGGCACTGTTGTAATAAACCAGCCCCTGCACCATTGTCAACAGTGTAGGGGCTTTGCATTTAGGGGCACTGCAATATTCGATGACTTATAAAATCAGCCTACTCTTCATCGCCACAACGCGCGCTCCACCACGATTTATCAGTGGAAAGAAGAAGTATCAAATGTACCGATATAAAAGGTAGAAAACACTCTCTGCCCACTGGCGTCTAGCGCATAAACTCGAACTTGTTTGCTATACGTCCCCTCATCCGTTACCACGCTACGATTTATAGATAACGTGATGCGACTCTCTTCAGGTGCAACGCTTTCCTGAACACTCACGTACCCCGGGCCATATTCATCCTCTCCTTCCGGCCAGATACTTAGCCAAATCTCATCCACTTCTGCGCCTTCAGGCAAACCGACTTCAGACCATGCTAGCGTCAGCTCCCCGCCTTGATAGGCATCAAACGCCGTTTTCGCTTGGGGCGTTAATTGTGGTAACTCATTCACTGAGACTGTCGTTATAGGGTGAGTCCAAACATCTCCTTCAAGTTGTGCTACTGCCTCACTGGTCGGTGTTGGGCTGGTGGGATCCGTGAGATCTAACTCGGTCGTATATAACCAAACCACATACTCATCCCCTGCTTTAAAGTCATTGGCAGTAAAGCGATAGGGTTGTAGTGCATCATCGGATGGAAAGCCCCCGGCCCAATCACCTTGATACTCCCCTAAATGGTTTACTACCTGCAACTGCCCTAATCCATCAGCATCATTAAGAAACACAAACGCATTGGCCACCGGTTCACCGTCTCGTTGATTGCTAAACACCGCAGACTTAATTAACATGCCTTGATAAGGTGCTGGTGTATTGGTTGGGTCGTTGTCTTTAACCCCAATATTAACCCCACAACCGGGTTCATTGAAATTTGCCTGCCAACTACAGTGGAAATTGAAATGCATATCAACGATAAAGCGATTACCTTCAAATTGCCATCCCACGTCTGATTTTGCGACATACCAATCTAGTGGCTCAGTCCAACCTGGTTGGTCATCATCGATTAATACCAAGCCTAACTTAACGCGTTGACCATCATCAGCCCATTCTAAATAGCTCGGAGAGACAAATTGCAAATTAGCAAGGGTGGGGTCATCCACCATTTCAGCGATTACGATGGCTTTGTTGTCATCAAGGTCGACAAACGACTCTGCAAAAAATGGCGCTAATGTTGCCTCGGAGATATTGCCACTGCGCAAGACCTTATTAATCGCCTCAAGCATCTTAGCAATCAAAACTGTATCATCCTGGATCTCTTCCAGATCCACACCGTCAACACTCTCTAAAGTCACATCATTATCATCATGGTCAGTGATACTATCGAGCAACGTCACGCCGGGATTGAGTTTATTACGTATCGATGCGACAGCCGTTTCGGTATCAACGCTGATCTCTATTATATCTAGGAGAAAGTCCAGCCCATTGTGATTGGCCTTAAATTCGCTTGAGAGCAAATCAACGGTCTCAGAAATACCAAGGCTCTGCAATATTGGTGTTAATTTCGCTTGCAGGGCAGATTCTTGCTCTAGCAATACTTGTTCATCCAATACTGCACTGTTCTTTTCATAAAATTCGTGCGCCAATTGCTGTGCTGCATTCGCAATAATCAAATCGGTGAACGGTGTGATATTAATGATACCGTCTTGCTCTACAGCTTCACTGTACGAATGCAACTGATATTGCCGCCCTCCTACATAGCCAACGGCACGAAGACGATAAGGCGGTTCAATATCACTAACATCAACCGAAAAACTACCATCTGCTGCGATGGTTGCATGGCTGGTTTCCTTACCCTCCGAGCCCTTCACTACCACATAGCCCATCAATGGCGATCCCGCGGCAGCAACACCGCTAATCGTTGAAGACGGAGTGGCAATAGCATCACTGGTAACGCTATCATTACCACATCCAAATAGTGCGAGTATTATTGCGCTAGTTAAAAGTGATCGTTGTGCTTTCATCGCTCTGTTCCTTTGCGTTATATGATACTAAGAGCGTAATAAATGACAAAACAACCACATCCCCCATTCGGGGGACAAATGAGAGAAAAAGTAGACAGGTAAGACTTAAGAGGTGAGCTGATTCATGTAATAGCGACTGATCAGCTGATTTTGATGTTTCGAGCCTGTTTTATGCAGAATGTGTTTGATTTGCGTTTTTACCGTCTCTTTTGACACTCGTCGCTTTGCGGCAATTTCGCTACCATCACAGCCTTGTACCAATAGATTAAGTACACTACGTTCAGCCACCGTTAACGGCTCGATACACACCACACTGCTCGACTCTAGCTGCCGCCATTTCTGCGCAAAGAGATAATGGGAAACCCAACCATTTGCCCACAGAGCCAAGCTCTTCCACAGAGATTGTAAATGATAAAACTGTTTAGGCGATAAACGGCAATCTGCATGCGAACTTAGCATTAAATAGTGATGAGAGAGTAAAGGGTGTAGGCCGCTATACGAATGATGTAACTGCAATGTCGGCACCAACACGTCGTGGAAAATAGCGTCACCAATGGCATTAATAGGCAACATTTCTTGCATATAAACCAATTTACTCTGCAAATTCTGCTGAAGATAATAATTTAGGTAAGCATCATGACGTTGGTTTTTTTGATAAACCATCAGCTGTTGTTGGGAGAACCCTGATGAAATATCGACAAGTGGACGCTGGTACGGATCAAGTACCATCAGCACAAAACTCATCATCCCCATATGCTTCATCTCTTGACGTAACATCTGTTCAAAACCGACTTGATTAAGCAACTGCCATTGAGGCACAGACGCCATCCCTTGCTGCAATGTTGCCATACGCTTAACCGACATAAATAAGACTCGCCCCTCGATGCTAACCCTTACTGTGTATGCATAAGTAACTATGGCTGCCGATTTGGAAGTCATCAAATCTAAGTATTGATCCTGCTCACCCTATTGATAAAAATGTCGATCGCCGCAGGTCTATTGGTGCTATCCACGATAGTCATCGCATTGGTCAGCAAGAAGCTGGATATATAAGAAACAGTCCGAGTTGAGCCAGTAAAACGACAAAAGCCCCGACATTTCTGTCGAGGCTTTCTAAATGTGGCGGAGAGATAGGGATTTGAACCCTAGATACGCTATTAACGTATGCCGGTTTTCAAGACCGGTGCTTTCAACCACTCAGCCATCTCTCCGTAAGTGCGGCGTAATATAACGACTCTTCAGAACCAAGTAAAGCCTTTTTTGTACATAATGCTTAAAAAGATGCTATTTAACCCATTTTTAGCAATACACACCAAAAAATAACATAAAAAACATTGGGATAGGAATCATAAAAATAGTATTAATATTTGACAGTAAATAGGCTTAAGGGACTTAATTAACCTGTCGCTTAATAAGAGTCGGGTAAATAGCCAAATACGCAACATGAAAGAACGCATCATTGTATCTGTATCAACAATCAAAGGAACTCGGCACTTCCATGTAGGGAAATGGCTACAACGAGGGCTACGTGGTGCTGTCATTTCAGCCGCCCTCGCAACAGTCGCTACAGGCGGGGTGATCTATTATCTTATCCATCAGGTGGACTTTGCACTTGATCGACAGCATGAATTGGAGTCTCAATCACTCTCTTTAAACGAAGAGCTACGCTCTCTAGAAGATTTAAAACGAGAATTAGAAGAAGATCTAGAGGAGCGAGAAACAAGGTTAACCACAGTCGCTGACAGACTTGGCGATCTGGAAGTTATTTTAGGCTTTTCAGAGTCAGATGATCAAATTGAAAGCCGCCTCGATGCTGCTGCGATAACGTCTGCGGTACGCGTGTCACTATTAGATGAAATTCCCAATGGCTCGCCAACGCCTGGTGCACGCATTTCATCTCATTATGGTACGCGAACCCACCCGGTAACGGGCCGGAAAACCACCCACCGAGGGATGGACTTTGCGGTAAATACTGGCACGCCAATATATGCTCCCGCAGATGGGGTGGTTGAAACTGTGCGCCCAAGCAATGAAGGTTCAGGCAACTTTTTACGTCTACAACACTCGTTTGGGATCACAACCTCCTATTCGCATCTGGATAAGTTTGAAGTTCGTTCAGGACAATTTGTTCGTAAAGGCGACCTTATTGGTCGTTCTGGTAATACAGGGCTATCTACAGGACCGCACCTACATTACGAAGTTCGCTTTGTTGGACGCGCCCTCGATCCAAGACACTTTGTTAACTGGGGCTTAGATAATTTCGAAACACTGTTTGAGAAAGAGAGAAATATACGATGGGAATCTTTGGTAAAGAGAGTGGAACAACGAGTCAGTTCACAACTGCAACTGTCATCGCAAAAGGGTGTAGCATCAAAGGAGAGCTCCAGCTAGCTTGCGATATTCAAGTTGATGGTTTTATCGAAGGCAAATTGCGCTCAGATAAATCGCTGGTTATTAGCAACGATGGCCGTGTTAAGGGTGAAGTTTACAGTGACAAAATCATGGTAAATGGCCTATTGGAAGGCAACGTATATGCTAATGAAATCGAGATTCTTGAGTTAGGTAAAGTCACTGGTACTATCTATTGTGACAACCTAAGCATCGAAAAAGGCGGCTCTTTCCTTGGTGAAACCCTACCAACACAAAAAGAGCATGTGGTTAGCTTAGGCAATAAAGACGTCGGCAAGACCACCGCAAGCGCGGCGCAAGCACCACAGAAAATGCAAGCGACTAAATAAGTTTGCAGCAACAAAAACGCCCGACGATATCGCCGGGCGTTCTTCTCGGTGACCAATCCCTAGCCACAGATGTATCGCTACTTTAAACTATCCCATCGATTGCTAACCCATCCGCCAACATGACTATCAAAATGTGCATCGGCGAACGTAGATTGGCTCAAGGGGGCAGACTCTTGCTTACTCTCCAGAAGTTGCGATATATGTAATGACATTTCATCACTATCTTTTAATCTTTCTCGACGTTGGGCGACTTCTTTGATCAGCTGTAATCGATAAGATGAATTCATCTTCTTCATATATGGCATCCTCTGTTGTCTGGTCGTGCCATAAAAACTAGGATCTGTTCAAAATTTAGTCAACTCAAAGTTCACTTTAATGCCATCAATTTGACACATTGATCAGTAATGCCAATCTATATAGTCAGAAGTGCTAATCTTGATTAACAGGCCACATGCGCGGCCAGTTGCGCATCTTCATAAACAACCACGTTGCGCCCTTGCCCCTTGGCCTTGTACAGCAGCTTATCTGAACGCTCAAACCACGTATTAAAGCTATCCCCTATTTTATAAGCGCTAACGCCAGCAGATGCTGTGCAGCTCACAAGCTGTTGCCCTTTTCTCACTTTGATCGATGTTTGTGCAATGACCGTTTGAACACAATCAACTTGTCGTACTAAATCTTCAGCGTCATCCGCTCTTAAGATAACCGCAAACTCTTCTCCACCAATCCGGCAGGCTTTAAACTCCGAATCGACTTGATGATGTAACGCTTGTGCGACAGCAACCAACAACTCATCACCAACAAGGTGACCATGAGAGTCATTAATCTGCTTAAAATGGTCTAAATCAATTAAAACTAGATAGTGGCAGCTATCGCTGAAATGCTGCTCAGGGTTATTCAGTAGTTCGCTAAGATAACGACGATTGGCAATGTCGGTTAGCTCATCGCACATGGCAATCTCTTTTAGTGCAGTTTCCCGTTTTACACTATCAGTGACCACTGAAATATAGGTACACACTGCTTTCTGTCCTTCCCACATAACAGCAGTATCGGTAATCTCGGCTAACTTAGACATACCATTTAAATCGGTATGTTCGATGATCTGAGGTTCACTATTAACCTCATTATTCAAGACAAGTTGATAACGCCTTTCTGCCTCTTGCCAATGCGTTTGAACGATCAACTCCTTAAGTGAAGATAGGGTCAATACATCCTTTGCACAATGTAAACCGCTAAACTCAGCAAACGCATCATTCGCATAGACAGGCACGAAATCAATATGCACAACGCACGGGTTGGGGTGGCCATCTAGTACCGATTTAAAACAATTCAAGCTGGAACTCCATATACCCCATGCGCATCAAACAGAAACAATTACGACAGAAAACCGTCATGCATGTAGTCTATATTCAACATCAAATGTGGTTCAACACAAATTCCTTGCTTAAAAAGGGGTTATGTCACTAAATAAAAAAAAAGCTCGGAATACCCGAGCCTTTTATTTTGTGATATCGATTCAAGAAATGCTTATGCAACTTTCCATTGCGACAGTGAACGTTTGAAGTCGAGGTAGTTAAACTCGTTTAGTTTGTCAATTTCTCCGCTTTGACGTTGACAATACACTGAAGGCATACGCAATCCATTGAACCAGTTTAGTTTCACCATGGTGTATCCAGCACTATCCATAATATGTAAACGCTGGCCCACTTCCAGTGGTGCATCAAATGATGTAACACAGAACTGATCGCCGGCTAGACACGAACAACTGCCGATAATGTATTCATGTTTGCCATTTTCTGTCGCTTCTTTTATCGACGCTGGTTCATTGTAAATCAATGTATCCAAGCGGTGCGCTTCAGTGGCTGAGTCCACAATCGCAGTCTTCATGCCATTCTCTACCACATCGACGACAGTAACCACTAAGTCCGTTGTCTTAGTAATAATCGCTTCGCCTGGCTCTAAGTAGAGTTGCACGCCATGACGGCTAGAGAATGCTTTTAGGGCCTGTGCTAAGCGCTCTATGTCATAACCTGGCCAAGTAAAGAAGATTCCGCCTCCCAAGCTCACCCAGTCTAGTTTATTGAGGTGTTCACCAAACTGATCAGAGATATGGTCAAGCAAGGCCACCAATGCATCGACACTTTTGTTCTCACAGTTCATGTGGAACATAACACCATCGAGGTTATCAAATACCTGCGGGTCTAAATGATCAGCTTGTACACCTAAGCGCGAAAACTGACGAGCGGGATCAGCTAAGTCTTGCCCTGCACAGCTTACCCCAGGGTTTAGACGTAATCCTAACGACGCTTTTCCTTCGACAAGATGACGGTGCGCCTTTAGCTGTGACTGCGAATTGAAGATCATCTTGTCGCAGATGTCCGCAACCTCTTTTACATCATCTTCACTATAGCCAACGCTGTAGGCATGGGTTTCACCGCCAAACGTTTCGTGCCCTAGCTTCACTTCAAAAGGTCCACTGCTGGTTGTGCCATCAAGGTATGGTTTGATAATGTCAAACACACCCCATGTCGAGAAACACTTTAGTGCCAAGACCAGCTTCACACCAGATAACGTTTTTAACAGCTTTGCTTTTTCTAAATTCTCGATGAGCTTAGCTTCATCAATCATAAAAAATGGCGTTTTTAATTCATTTGCTTGCATAGTCGTTCTTCGCAATATCAAGTAACTAAATAACGAAGAGCCAGCTCGTGGCTGGCTCTATTAACTTATTGAATTAAGACTTAATCTTTTTTCAAAATTTGAATGTCTGGCGCTTTGACATCCAGCTCTTGAACATGCCAATCCAAGCCGATTTCAGGCATTAGCTCAAGGAATGGGTCTGGGTTTAGTTGTTCCATATTGAACACGCCCTTTCCGCCCCATTCGCCTTTAAAGTACATCAGTGCCGCTGTGATTGCAGGAACACCCGTCGTATAAGCAATCGCTTGGTGCTCAACATCTTTATAAGCCACTTCATGATCGGCGTTGTTATACAAGAAGACGCTACGAGGCTTACCGTCTTTAGTGCCTTGTACCCAAGTACCAATACAGGTTTTGCCTGTATAGCCCGGAGCCAGTGATGTCGGATCTGGCAGCATCGCTTTTAAGACTTTTAATGGCTCAACAACAGTACCATCTTGCAGAGTAACAGGTTCAGGGCTTAGTAGGCCGATGTCACGCATGCAGTTGAAGTAGGTTAAGTAACGATCACCAAAGCCCATCCAGAACTCAATGCGTTTCGCAGGGATAAACTCGCGCATTGAACGAACTTCATCGTGCGCCATAGAGTAAACTTTGTGCGAACCAACCAATGGGAATTCAAATTCCATCATACGGGTATGACATGGAACCTGTTTCCACTCACCATTTTCCCAGTAAAATGAGTCACCTTGGATTTCAAGCATATTGGTTTCTGGGTCAAAGTTAGTCGCAAACTTCTTACCGTGATCACCCGCATTAACGTCCATAACATCAATGCTGTCGATCTCATCAAACAGATGCTTAACAGCGTAAGCGGCAAACACGCTCACAACACCTGGATCAAAACCAGCGCCTAGAATACCGGTAATACCCGCTTCAGCGAACTTCTCGCGGAATGCCCACTGTGGATCATAGGCTTCAGGTACCTGCTGACCAGGACTACATAGGTCTGTTGCCACAGAAGTATCTAGGTATGACGTCTTGGTACGGTAACACGCTTCCATAATCGCAACGTTAACCCAAGGAGGACCCGCATTAACCACCAAATCCGGCTTTACATCTTCGATTAGTGCAACCAAAGCATCAATATCGTCAGCATCCACCGCACGAGACTCCAGCTTTTTCGCTGGATCTTTCATGTTATTGCGACCTTTAATCGATTCAATGATCGCATCACATTTTTTAACCGTACGCGAAGCGATGGTGATATCGCCCAGAACATCGTTGTTTTGTGCCGCTTTATGGGCAATTACCCAACCAACGCCACCAGCACCAATTTGTAAAATAGACATTTAGACTTAGTTCCTTGGTTACGCCAGCGAATTCGCCAGCTCAGTTAAATTATCCAGTAGCTCTCGAACGTGTTGTAGAGACAAACATGGGTTTAACAAAGTAAATTTGAGTGCACTTTGACCATCAACGACAGTCTCACCCAATACCGCTACACCTTGCACTAATGACTGCAGGCGTAACTTCTTATTTATAGCATCAACATCACTGTGCTTACCGTCGTTAAACCGGAATAACACTGTTGATAGATTCGGTTCTGATAACAATTCAAAATGGCTATCAGTATCAATCATTGCCGCAACATCACGGGTTAGTTGCAGTAAGTGATCATACATCGCCCCCATCTCTTTTGGTCCAATCGTCTGCATGGTCATTAACAACTTCAGCGCATCAAAACGCTTTGTTGTCGCCATGGTCTTATCAACCAAATTTGGCAGGGTATCTTCTTCGCGATTCAAGTAATCCGCATGATGCAGCAGGTACTTAAAGTTTGCCTTTTCTTTCAGCAAAAAGCCGCCACAACTGATTGGCTGCCAATACAACTTATGGAAGTCGACCGTTAATGAATCGGCGCGCTCAATACCGGCAAGGCGAGATTTTTCGCTACTCATGATCAGTGCGCCGCCGTATGCTGCATCAACATGGAACCATAACTGATGCTTCGCAGCGATATCTGCGATAGTGGTTAAATCATCAATCGCGCCATGATCTGTCGTACCTGCGGTGCCAACAATAACAAATGGGATAAGCCCTTCAGCCTTCAAGGACGCGATGGTCTCTTCTAGCTTGTCTGTCACCATAGTGCCATTTGTGCGGCTCTCAACACAGACCACTGCCCCCATACCTAGCCCCATAAGAGCGGCGGTCTTCTGCACCGTGAAGTGCGACTTCTGAGAACAAATGATACGTAGTTTATGGCCGTATTCTGGCAGTCCATCTTGTTGAATATTGTGACCAGACAGTGAATCGGCAATCCAATCACGGGCAATGATCAGTCCCATCTGGTTAGATTGCGTGCCACCCGCGGTGAACACACCGTCGCTGTTTTCGCCAAAATCATACAGCTCACACAACCAGTCAACCATGCGCTGCTCAACATAGGTTGCCGCACTGGCCTGATCCCAAGAGTCCATCGACTGATTGAGAACAGAGATAAACACTTCTGCCGCCAGCGAAGGCAGCAACGGCTGTGTATGTAAGTGCGCAATACAGTGCGGATGCTGGACAATAATAGAATTCTTGCCGATCAACTCGCCAGTTTGCTCAATCACATCTTGCAGGGTGTCGCCACCTTGTAAGTTAATCGCATCGATCTTTGCTTTAAGTGCCAAAGGATCCATACCTGAATAAGGCTTATCTGCACTCGCGAAAACAGATTTAATCACCTGTGCACTTTGCAGTAATGCCGCTTCTAACTGATCAGCACCACCTTCACCAGCATGAACAAAATGATCTTTCCAGTAAGATTGTTGTGTCATTGCGCGTCCTCTGCACTGGCCAAGATAGCTCTGCGCATCACATCAACCGCAAAATCGATCTGCTCATAGCTGATAATTAGCGGCGGTAAGAAACGCAACACACTGCCTTGACGTCCACCCTTCTCGATAATCAGTCCACGCTTCAAACACTCGCGCTGAATAGCCAATGTACGGGTTGGATCAGCTTCCGGTTCATTGAGCTTGTTTAAGCGCCCGTCGGCTTTAACAATTTCAAGACCTAACATTAAGCCGCGACCACGAACTTCAGCGATACATCCAACCTCTAGAGCGACTTCTTCTAGCTTCTCTTTTAGGTAAGTACCCGCTTTCGCTGCATGCTCTACCAGGTTATCACGGCGAATTATTTCGAGCGCTTTAGCTCCGGTTGCCATCGCCAGTTGATTACCTCGGAACGTACCAGTGTGCTCACCTGGCTTCCAGCTATCGATGTCTTTATGGAAAAGCAGGATAGACATAGGAAGGCCACCACCCACCGCTTTTGACAGACATAAAATGTCTGGCGTCACGCCCGCCTCTTCAAAGGCGAAGTTATGGCCAGTTTTACCAATACCACACTGGATTTCATCAAAAATAAGCAAGATGCCGTGTTCTTGGGTGATGCGACGCAGCTCTTTTAACCAAAATGCAGGTGCAGGGATCACGCCACCTTCCCCTTGAATCGGCTCTAGAATGATTGCAGCAGGCTTCTGAATGCCACTTTCGTCATCATTTAAGACACGCTCAATGTAACGAACCGATTGCTCCGCACCCTTCTCACCACCAATACCAAACGGGCAGCGTAAGCTATATGGGAATGGGAAAAAGTGAACATCAGCCATTAACCCTTGACGACGCGCTTTGGTGTTAAGGTTACCCATCATCGCCATCGTGCCATTGGTCATACCGTGATAAGCACCATGGAATGCCACCATCGTGTTACGGCCCGTGGTTTGCTTAGCTAGCTTGATTGCAGCTTCTACTGCATCGGCACCAGACGGCCCACAGAATTGAATACGTGCGTTTTGCGCAAATTCATGGGGAAGAAATCCCATGACTTCTTTAATAAATTTATCTTTTGCAGGCGTGGTCATATCTAGAGTCTGATACGGCAGCCCACTGTTCAATTGATTTACAATTTCCTGATTAATTTCAGGGTGGTTGTAACCCAAAGCCAACGTACCTGCACCAGCTAGACAATCTAGAAATAGCTGTCCGCGACTATCTTCTACCAAAACACCTTGCGCTTTTTTTATCGCAAGTGGAAGGCGACGCGGGTAAGAGCGCACTTCAGATTCATAATGTTCCTGACTGAGCAATAACTCATCAGGGGTCAAATCGTAAAGGTCATTTACCACAGGCACAGAAGCGGTGGTCAGCTGGTCTTCAGAACCAAACGGAAGTACATTGTTCATAGCAGTATCCAAAAAAACTACAACATCAAAACATCAACTCATGAGAGCTGATGATCGCTTTTTACAGCCTACGCTGAAAGGAAGAAGGTGATCGGAGTGATCAAGGCTCAGTAATGATACTGTATGGGGGAACGAGCAAACTGGTTGTGGTTGACGCAATCAAGTTAATCATGTTGGGTTCCTCAACAAGTCGCCAAATGGTTCGCTACATATGGCGATATCAATGCCCTTCTATCTGTATATGAATAATACAGATACCTACAGTTGCAACGTCAACAAGTACGATGCAAAAAACGTTTGCCACGTCGGAATGCTTGCCCGACAAAAAAACAGCGCGAAAATACCATAGCTTTCATAACAAAGATAGCGTTTTTTATCTGATTTTCACATATTCTAAGCATGTTTCCGACAAATGTATCAATAAAGTTTCATTGGGTTGAAGTCACTACAAAAAGATACCGTGTGACAGCATCACAATCAGTTGAATTTCCGTATTTGTGTTTTTCCGGCGAGATGCGAGGATATTAAAAATTTGATATTAAGAATTAATAGACAAAAAAAAGCGGTCAAATTCACTTTCGACCGCGGAAATATATCATTCAACTGTGGAACAACTATCGTAGAGGCGCGAATTATAGCCACAGCCGCCCAAAATGCAAGCACCTTTCGAGCAAAAAACACACAGAGAGACGATTTGCGTCTGTTCGCTTTTTGTAAGCGTTGTATTAACAAGCGCTTAGTCTTTCTGCTTCTTACGATGAACAAATGGAAAATCAAGGTGCACGCGCTACACAGGGCTGCACCTTTTGTGTATTAGAATACGAAATTAACCATCAGCGTTAGAAGCTGCGCGTCTTTATCTTCTCGGTGAAGAATCGGCGGCTCAACAAACTGGCCTGAGTTACCAGCCATATAGTCACTGTCACGCATCATGAACTGTTGCCACTCTGCGTTAATCGAGATGTTGTAGCGAAGATCATATCGCACACCAAGCGTTACACTTTTGCTTTTGCTACGATGATGGCTCTCTCCATAAACCAAATACGGCTTAATATCACCCCACTGATAGGCCCCACTCACATACCAATTAGTCTGAAGAGTGTCAGACTGTACCTCTGCCATCCATTCCCAGTCTTGCCAAAAATACTGTCCGCCTAAGGTATAGACATTGATAATAGCTGGTTCAGGATTAAAACTGGTTGAGTATTTCGAATGTAGCATTGCCGTGCGCAACGTATAGTTAAAATGGCTTAACTCAGCAGTGAATCCTAATAATCTATCGATATCAAAATGAATATCTATACGCCCTAAGGAGATATCATCTTCTCGTGGAATTCCGACGTACGGCCCTATTTTGAGAATGCCTTCATTAGGCAATTCAATATCAATATGCGCCGATGCTCCTTCGTAGGATGTGAAGCCGATGGTGCTGCCATAAACCTCCGTTGGAGGGCGAGCCCACGTATAAGCATGACCCACATAATAATATTCGGAAGTCAAAAACAGAGGCAAGCGTAATCTACCCGCGTTTATCCCCCACTCGTCACCCTCATAATCAATATAAGCCCACTCCAACTCTGGACTTGAAAAATGATCATGCGGCCTTTTCACCAATTGTGCAGATGCTCGCAACTGATCTGTCAGCCTCAAATCAACTTGTAGGCCTACCGTTGTATCACAGTCCCAACACGTTTCATCGGTTATCTCTCTGTTTACCAATAGCGGGGTACTATTGTCTGACTTAGCCACCGAAAATGAGCCAAAACCAGACACAGACAAGTGGTCGCCTAATGACACTGCCGCATAGCTTGATGTTGCTATACAACCCAATACCACTCCTTGTATTAATGCTCGCATTTTGCCTACTCCCCTTGGTTAATGGTAACCAAAATATTGGCGCCTTCTGGCACCTTCTCTATCGGTGCATAAGCAACACCGTTAGGATTCTCGTTAAGCCACTCTAATATGTCTTTTATATCTTCACTGCTTAGTTCGTCAGGAGGCGTCCCTTTGCCAGAAAAAGAGAGACTAGCCCAGTAGCCACTCATCTGTGCTACCGATTTACCTAACAACTGACTATAAAACTCTTCGCGTAAAATTGAATTCTTTGGCATATCTACCAACACAATTTTAATGCTTCCGCCAACTTTTTTGGTCTTACCTTTATATAGCATGCGCACTTTGCTTTCCGTTAATGCTGGAATGTCCGCATTCATCGAAAACACTGCAAACTCAACATCGTCATCAGCAGCCAACGCACTGCTAGTCATAACAAGCGCCAAAATCAGCCCAGATATCCATTTCATGATTCACACCTAACTATCAACCATTAATTTTAAGCAGCAGTGTATAGCTTAGCCTACAATCATGAGGTGGGAAGGCAATTTTATAAGAAAAATCAGGGATCAATGCATGAAAGCACTCAACAATTTATCCATACGAGTCAGGTTAATGTTGCTGGTTTTGCTACCGCTGACATTTGCCGGACTCTTCACCGCCAATCAAGTTTATAATCAGTTCAATTTGAAACAGCAACTTAACTTGCAAATGGAGCGAGTGATAGCGCTAGATGCTTTATCGCAATTCGGACAATCAACCCACAGCATCCGCATTGCTGTACTCAATAAGACACTGCCCTCATTTGCTGATGCTCTTGCCGCACGGGACGCGACTGAGCGCTTAAATCAGCTTCCCAAAGAGTTGTTTCAACATTCAGCAGATGTCAGTGCTCAATTCGAAGAGATGCATGAAGCCACAAATGAGATTGGTCATTTAGATATCGACTCGCTAGAAGAATGGAGCCTTTGGATTGATGAACTAACCCATCAATTTGCCATCTCTTTGCAAAAATACACGCCACAGTCCGGAAGTATCCATATTGATCAAAAGCTCAATGCGATGTATCAACTCATGTGGCTGCAACTCTGGGTGCAACAAGAAAGCTGGTTACTCCACCAAGCAGAATATGCTGATGAGTCATCTCAGCTCGATGCGTTATATGCGCTAGTCGGCAAACAACAAGAAATGATCGACCGCTTTATTAATATTAATGCGACCCCGCAACAAATTGAATTACTGTTAAGCACTTTTAGCAATGAAGCGTTCTCAACCAGTTACCAAGTTCGTAATGAACTACTTGCAGGGTCGCTAAATCCATCTCAACTGTCTCAAAGCCTCAGTGCCTTCGACCAGCGATATCAACTAATTGAAAGCGTCATCGATATAATCAGTGAGAACATCGCCAACGATATCTCTTTGGAAGTCGCGAAAACCACTCAGCTAATGGCTGTTTTCGCCTTAACTGCTGGTGTATCAATCCTTCTGCTTATTACACTTGGCATCAATGTATTTAAGCGAATCGTTCAACAACTAAATAAAGTCATTAATACCCTTTCAGTAATGACAGACAACGAGCATCAAGCACAAAGCATTGCCATTGACGGAAAAGATGAGTTTTCTATTTTTAACATCAAAATCAATCACTTAATTGAAGAGCAAGTGGCAAATGAAACACGTATTATCCACGCCAAAAATGAAGCAGAAAAAGCAAACTTCGCTAAAAGCTCGTTTTTAGCCAATATGTCGCACGAAATTCGCACACCTTTAAATGGTATTATTGGCATGTCGAATATCCTTACCGATACCAGCCTAACGCCAACCCAAACAGACTACGTTCAAACAATCGAAACATCATCACAGACATTACTTATTTTAATTAATGACATTTTAGACCTATCGAAAATTGAGTCTGGCAACCTTGCATTATCTCCGATTGAATGCAATGTCCGAGAGGTTCTTTACGATACTGCCACAATGGTACTGCCGAAGGCGACCGAATCAGGACTGGCACTAAATATTCATATCGCGGATTATCTACCGCAGCTCGTGATGTTAGATGACCACCGCCTACGACAAATCTTAATGAACCTAATGTCGAATGCCGTTAAATTTACGCAGGCAGGAAGTATAACAATAGATATAGAATGTAACGCTATCGACAAAGAACAGGTCGCTATGACCTTCTCAATAACAGATACTGGAATAGGAATAGATAAAGATAAACAAGAGCAAGTGTTTAAACCCTTCACTCAAGAAGATGGGTCTATCACTCGCCAATTTGGAGGTACCGGTTTGGGCCTTACCATTTGCCGTCAATTAGTAGAGTTAATGGGAGGAGAGCTAAAACTCACCTCTGAAAAAGGCAAAGGTAGTTGCTTCTATTTCACAGTGAAAACTCAAGTAAAACAACAGCAAACGCCCATTAATCAAGATCTAAACGGCAAAAAAGTCTTTATTGTTTACGATAATGATAAAATGGCAGACGACATTTTGCAGGCTTGCCAAGTTAACCATATTGCGGCCTCAAAGATAACAGATATCGACCGCTCACAATTGAAATCGGTTGATGCTGTTATACTCTGTTTTGAACAATTGGCTATCACCCAAACACAAATCGCGGAATTGCAAAGCTGGAAAACAGCAACACCGATTATTGTCGCCACTTACCATGCGAATGAACAAGTAGACTTTGCCGATAACATTCAAGGGCTCGTCACCTTACCTTTACTGGGTCGTCGATTTACTAAATCGCTTAAAACAGCATTAACCACACCACCAGCAATTCAAGAAACAAATGTTAGCCAGCAAGTCACGCCATTGGTTACTACTCAGCCTAACAAGACTAATGTTAAAACAGCAACAAAAACAGAAGTAGAAACAACAGTAGACGTGACCCCCAACAACTGTGTTCTCCTCGTTGAAGATAACCCAGTTAATCAAAAAGTCGCCGGATTAATGTTAAAAAGAGCGGGTTATAGTTTCGATATCGCCAATAATGGCCAAGAAGCAGTGACCAGTGTTGAGCAAAATCCAGGACGCTATCGCGCGGTATTAATGGACTGTATGATGCCAATCATGGACGGATTTGCAGCGACACAAAGTATCCGTAAACTGGAAAAAGAGAAGCAACGTCCAAGATTGCCCATTATCGCGCTAACCGCCAGCGTTATGGATGAGGATGTGCATCGCTGCTATGAAGCAGGAATGAATGACTATATGGCTAAGCCGTTTAAACCTGAAATTCTTATGGAAAAGCTGGAAGATCTCGTTTAGTCGCTAGATAAAATTAAACTCGGAGACCAACATGGCCTTCGAGTTTTTATTTAGCTAACAAAGTGATGGTCTGCTAAGCAAATATCAACGTCCGCGGGCAAACACTTGCGTCCAGTAGTAAGTATAAGTTGTCGCATTATTCTCGACCAACGCAGCCCCTATCTGAGTGAAGTCTTCACTCATAATGTTCTTACAATGGCCTTCACTATTCATCCAACTAGACATAACGCGTTCAACGCTCGATTGCCCTGCCGCCACGTTTTCTCCTAATGCTTGCCACGCATAACCGGTGCGGTTTACTCGGTCTGTCATACTGCTGCCATCAGATCCGGTATGACTCATAAAATCACCGTTTGCCATATCACTCGAATGGGCGTAAGCAGCACTTTCTAAATCATAATCCCAGCTAAGAGGGTCAACAGCAGGCATAATGGTATCACCACATTGTTGAGGCACCGCTCGCGCTTGATTGACCGCCTCCAACATTTGCTCTGCGAACGAGGATGGCAGACTACCGGTTTCATTTTCAACACTATCACCAGAGGGCAGTGAGGGGGATGTTGCCGCAGCATCACTGTTATCTTGTGAGACAAGATCGCTGTTTTCAGCGCTACTGCCTGATCCACATCCAACTAGCACGGAAGATATTCCAACGAGTAGTACTGTCCATTTCATCATGTCTATATCCTGTTTTATCAATACCAGTTGTTGGCTGGCGAAAAAACGCTCACTCTAGCAACCAAGAAATGACATGCCATATGCAATCAACAAAACCGGTCTACTTTTGACCAACCCTTGACAAGAAGTAGTGTCAAACCATACACATTAGACAATAAAATTAGTCATCACAGCCCTTTTACGTATTGCTTATTATTGCTGTCTTTGACTAACGGAGGAAAGTGACTTGTCTTATCCTTTACATGCTTTGCTACCGCCTGATAAAAGCTCACCTTATCAACAGCCAGTTCGGTATCCGTTTCAATCGGTCTAAAATCAAGCAACACATGGCTGAACAAATCAGGTAACTCGTTAATGACTTGTGGATTAAAGCAATGTTGATCCGCATAAAGCTGATTAAACTCACCCTTTGCTTTATCTATGATATACGTCGAATTATTAACATTCTTAATCCGTGTGCGCTTGCTACATTTTGGCAAACATCCTTTGGTAATTATCTTTTTACGACAACCAAGGCTCTGTTGTAACAAACACTGACGACTCGTCATCAACATAACTGGATGATAAAGGCTGTAGTGCAACTCAAAGTCTGGCGGACATACCAAACGTCGCATCTGTGTTGCATTTAGTTCATTGGAGATAAATGCGCCCACACAACCAAACTCTTCTTTCAAGCAGTGTAGAACCCAAGAGTTAGTTATATTCATTTGTGGCCCCGCCAACCAAGCGATACCATTCGCTGCCGCATAAAATGCAATGCCGCTATTTTCTGTCACAACACGCTTTGTGTTGAGTGACGCTAACAGTGCAACTGCCGCAGCATAATCATCGCCAATCAACACGGCGGGAAACCACGGGATCAACTGCGGGTGTTCAGCAAAATGCTGTTTTAGGGATTCAAGCTCGCGGGCTATTCCATTGGGTAACTTATAATAAATATCACCACCCAATTGTTGGTATTTCGATATATCAGCAAAGTCTGAGAGCAGTATCGCTGGCTGCGCAATCTCATTAAAGTGTGTCGACGATTGTAGTTTCGGCAATACCGTCTTAATTTCATGCCCTTTCAAACTGCGCTGCTTGGTCGCTTGAACATGTAATGCTGAAATTTCCCGCTCAACATGCTCGATTATGGCCGTTTTATCATCATAAAGACGACGTTTAATCGCTTTAAACGCAACTTCATCTTGCGCATCCACATTTTCTAGTGTGGCGCGATACAGCGCGGCATGATTTCGCGGCGCATCGATATACATCTCTTTGCCGATACGCCCTTGCAAATATCCATTGGAAAAATCGCGATTAAATACGGTATAAAGTGACGATTTGTCGGTACTAAGCTCAGCAGACGTTAAGTAGCGATCGATCTGTTGACGCCATTGCTCTACCGCGGTGTAGACATAGTCTGATTTTTTTATACGCCCTTCAATTTTTAGCGAATAAACACCCGCATCGGCGAGTGCTGCCATATCATCAAACGCAGAGTTATCTTTCATGTTTAATGGGTGGTCTACGCCAGCTGCGGTTGTTTCAAACCGATCACGACAAGGCTGACTGCAGCGTCCGCGGTTCCCCGAAGAGCCATTACGGTATGAACTCGCATAACATAAGCCAGAGAAACCAATACAGTAAGAGCCATGCACAAAAACTTCCATCAATACACCATGCTGATGGCCAAATTGAGCAAGATGGGCAATTTCTTGAATATTTAGCTCACGAGACAAGTTGACACGGCTCACCCCAAGCTGTTTCATAAACTGGATTTGCCCCTCGTTGTGCGAGTTCAGTTGCGTTGATGCGTGTACATCCAGCTGAGGAAAGTGGTGCTTAAGTAGGTAGGCTAGCCCGATATCCTGAATAATCACACCATCGATATCCACCTCACACAACAGCTCTAACAGACGCATCATGGCAGGAATTTCATGTTCTAAGATCACCACATTAAGCGTGATAAAAATCTGACATTGATGTTGATGGGCTAACTCAACCAGACCGGGCAGCAGATCAAACGATATATTGGTGGCACGATTACGTGCATTAAATCGGTCAAGTCCACAATAAATCGCATCGGCCCCTGCAGCAATAGCAGCTTTGATTGATTCTATATCACCACCTGGTGCCAATAATTCGAACTGTTTACTCGCGACTGCCATCTACTGCTACTCTTGGTTTTGCAAACTGAAGCGGCGTATTCTACGCAACCCATAACAACAGTAAAGCTCTGTGTGGAGCAAACGGAAAAGTAACGCAAGATCGCTAAAGAGTAAAACCACTAAGGGCAATAAAAAGGCGGTGTTAATCAAGACACTAGAAAGAAATGTACGTGTAAAGCAGAAGGTGGAGCGAGCACTAACAATTTGAGTTAGCAGCATCGCTCATCACGGTTAAGACAAAATATCGATAATGCGGCCTTGTTTAATCACTTTATTGCCAGCACTATCAAAGCAAATTGCGCTGGTTTTTTCTTCGGCTAGCATATCCCTATCAGGCATATCGGTGATAAAATCATCAACAATACCAATATCCCCATCATCTAATAGCACTAGTCTGTCCATATTAACCACCTCATCAATTGATATTATTTTTCATAGTGTTAGTGCGTTTTCATGGCTAGAATAATCTATTTCACCGCCAGATGTAAATAACTTGTTACTAAAAATGATGTAAATGTATACCAATGTCTTATATGTTAGGCGTGCAGCATACCTTTGTCGCACCGGGGATGATAGCTTACGCTTCTGCTTTTCAGTTAGTGAATCGCTAACGGATAACATAAAGTAGCAAGATCTCAGGGATTGTATTCTTCTCTGGCTATGGCCATAGCTAGGACGCTGATAAAATTAAAAGCGCATCTGAGTGCGCTTTTATCTTATTGGAGTATGCCTCGATGGAGGTTATTCGAGGCCACCGAAACACAGATATTTCGTATCAAGGTATTCATCTAACCCTTCTTGCGCACCCTCTCGACCATAACCCGATTGTTTTACCCCACCAAACGGTGCCACCGCACTAGAGATGATGCCTTCATTGATGCCTACCATGCCAAACTCTAACGCTTCAGCAATATGCCAGATCTCAGCCATATTATTGCCATAAAAATAGGCGGCTAAACCGAAGATACTGTCATTGGCCATCGTCAATAATGCATTCGTATCACTAAAGCGAATCACTGGCGCGACAGGGCCAAAAATTTCCTCTTTAACGATAGGCATGCTTTGAGTTACGTCTCCTAAAATGGTGGGCTGAATAAACAAGCCTGATAACGATTTTCCGCCCGTTATCAGCGTTGCTCCGGCATCCAGTGTTGATGCGATCAGTTGTTCCACTTTCTCTTTTGCTGCGGCATTAATTAGTGGACCAATATCCGTATCGAGATTTAAACCATTACCAACAACCAGTGTGGCTACGGCACGTTTATATTGCTCAATAAACTCATCGTAAACACTGTCATGAACATAAAAACGGTTAGCACAAACACACGTTTGCCCAGCATTGCGGAACTTTGATTTTACTGCCCCCTCGACCGCTTTCGGAATGTCAGCATCCGCCAATACAATAAACGGCGCATTGCCGCCCAACTCCATTGACGTGCGCTTTACCGTTGCTGCGCATTGGGCAATCAGTTTTCGCCCCACTTGCGTTGAACCAGTAAAACTTAGCTTACGCACCGTTTCACTCTGGCATAATACCTCACCCACTTCAGCAGGATTTGTACTAACGATAATGCTCAGCAGCTCTTTCGGAATCCCGGCTTGATAGGCTAATTCAGCGACAGCAAACGCTGACAATGGCGTTGCTTCTGCTGGTTTACACACAAAAGCACACCCTGCTGCTAATGCGGGCGCCGCTTTTCTGGTAATCATCGCAATTGGGAAATTCCACGGCGTAATCGCTGCTGCTACCCCGACTGGCTGCTTAATGGTGATAATACGTCTATCATTTGCGGGAGCTGGAATAGATCTACCATAAGCACGCTTCGCTTCTTCTGCAAACCACTGCACAAAAGAGGCACCATAAGCAACTTCCCCTCGAGATTCAGACAATGGCTTGCCTTGCTCTAAAGTGAGTATTCGCGCCAAGTCCTCTTTATTGCTCATCAACAACTGATACCAACGCAGCAGGATCTCCGCCCGCTGCTCAGCACTTCGTTGTTGCCACGCTTTTTGTGCAACCGCGGCTTGCTCTATCGCTGTATTAACATCTTCTGGTGTGGCACATGGCACGTGGCCGATCAGCTCGCCAGTTGCAGGGTTAGTTACCGCTAACCCATCGACTTCATTATCAAGAAGACAATTAAGTAGCGGTGCGTTCTTTACCTTATCCATTGTTCTGCCTTATCCGTTATGCCAGTGGAACAATTAGAACAGGTAAATCACTGGCTTTTATTACTTTATTGGTCGTGACGCCTTGAAAAAGCTTACTCATATTGCGTCCGTGGTGATAGCCCATCACAACCAAATCAACACCATATTTTTTTGCTGTATACAGTATCGCTTGCTCTGGTTGGCTGTCCTCCACAATTATCATTTCGATTTTTTGTGGATCAATGTCGGGCTTCTCATCCTCAATAAATCGCGACAAACGTTCACGCATTTTGTGCTGCAGCGCATGGATTCCTTCAGCGTTCATGTCATTAACATCACTACTGGGTAGCTCATTTTTTAACTGCTTTAGCACGCGCTTTTGCCGTGGCTCTATCGCATTCATAAACACAATATGTGCTTGATAGGTTTGTGCTAACTTTATTGCATAACGAAACGCCTGCCGTGAACCATTTTGTAGGTCAGTGGCATACAATATGGTTTTGATTTCTGGTAACATTTTTAACCCCTAACTAGACTGCCCATTCCTTTGCTGCCTTATACAGGAAAGATCATATTACACTGACCAGTGCCAGAGCTTGGGAAGTAAGGCGTCACAATTTCCGCCTTTCCTTGATAATCTTTTCCTCCCAACGCCCCTAATAGCATTGCCGTATCATGCATGCCGCCTTCACCAGCACAAGACGCCGCGTATTCCGGCAATATATCAATCAGTGTGGCAATCTCACCTTTTTCACAAAGTTCCATCACCCGCAAATCAACTTGACGGTTGAACTCACTAGAAATCGTAAACATTCCTTCCGCCACCTTACGGTTTTCCCAGATAAGGTGAGATAACGAACCTGATGCCAATATTGCTACGGTGCTATCACTGCGCTCAACCGCCTCTGCCACCGCGCTTCCCAACGCCATCGAGTCACTCAGTTCATGACGCGTACACCAAGCGGCAATAGAGATGACCTTTATATCTGCTTCAGGATTCATATAACGCATTGGAACAATCGTGCCGTATTCTAACGTTAACGTATCCACTTCATGCGATAGCGCGTTCACCCCCTTGTCACGACTACATTCCGCAATCGCATGCGCTAAACTCACGTTACCTTGATACTGATAATCGAGATTTTGGATAAAGTGCGGGAACTCATGACTGGTAAAACAGCCCTGATTTTCAGCATTGCCGTTAATGTGATACGCCGCATTCACCAACCAATGCGTATCAAACACAATAAAGGTATCTACGCCCAACGCCCTCGCTCGGTCGCCGATCTCTTTTAGCCCCGCAATCGCCTCGTCTCTGCAGCCGTGATGTGGACCCGGTTGCTCTGAAATAATCATTGAAGGGACATGCGTAATTTTGGCGGCTAAAGCTATTTTTCCCATCCTAGTTCTCCTTTATTTGATCACGACTCGGCAACCAGTTCACGTTGGTTGTAGTACTCTTCTTCTGTCACTAAATAGGTGCGTAGCTTGCCCACCCCTTCCACTTCCACTTCCACCACGTCGCCAGGTACGATGTCTGATAGCCCTTTAGGTGTGCCTGTCGCTATCATGTCACCAGGCTGTAACGTCATGAAGTCGCTGATATAGGCTATCAATTCAGGAATATCAAAAATCAGATCCGACGTATTTCCTTCCTGGCGCAATTCACCGTTCACATAAGTTTTTACCGCCAGTACGTGTGGGTCTGCAATGTCCTCTTTATCGACAATCCAAGGGCCTAATGGGCCAAACCCGCGCAAATTTTTCACTTTGATTGGCGGTCGCGAGTAGTCTTCAAGGTAATCCCTCACAGTTAGTTCATTGCAAACGGTATATCCGCCGACGTAGTCCATTGCATTTTCACGCGACACTTTTGATGCCGTTTTACCTATCACGACCACAAGCTCCGACTCATAATGCATATACTTGACATTGTCTGGTCTAAAGGCCTTTTCATTGTGTGCGTTGACACTCGAACCCGATTTAATAAAAATAATCGGGCTTTCAGGCTTATCAAAGGCAAGCTCTGCTGCATGATCGGCATAGTTAAGAGCTAATCCCATCAATACCCCATGTCGTGGCGGCAACCAACGCACTTCATCTTCCCGATAGCACTGGCCATCTTCAGTCTCGACAGAGTAGTCATCAAAACAGATAACATTTTTTTCTACACCGTTTATTTCGACGCGTGCTCTTTTCATTTTTATCTTCCTTTTAAACCTGATTCTGCAAACGCTTTTCTTCTGCCATGGCTGCCCTTATAGGATTATCTTTCCATGTCAGCTCTGGATCTATCTGACTAATTTCAAAAGATAGCGCACAGAGAAGTCCTGTTTTATTCTGCAGTTGCTCAACCCACTGCTTCACAATTTGTACCAACTCATCTCCCGCTTCCGCTAACTCACCACTCGTTCGCCCTGAGCCAACACGCAAATTGACATGCATATATCCAAAACGCGAATTGCCATTAGCCACTCGAAAATCGGGACAAGCTAGCGCGCGACAACGACACCCAGCTAATGGGAACGTTGGTGACACTGTCACATAGTCTTGCAAGGCATCAAATAAAACGGTGAAATCAGCTTCGGGTTTTAGGTTGCTGGAATAATCAATAATAAAATGTGGCATACCTTCTCCTTACCGTACTGGCCAACACGCATTTTTTGTTAATAAATCATCCGAGGTAAAAACAGGGCGATTTGTGCGAACAACGTAATCAGTAATAACCGCAGCATGTCTACACACCAGAACGGTGTAACACCTTTAAAGATCGTGCCCGTCTTAACATCTTTGAGCACCGCGCTAAGCACAAATACATTCATGCCAACGGGCGGGGTAATAAGGCTGATCTCTGTCACCACCACCACAACAATACCAAACCACACCGGGTCGAATCCCAAGCTCGCCACCAGAGGGAAAAAGACGGGCACGGTTAACAACAGCATTGATAGTGATTCAAAAACCATCCCCAACATGATGTAAATGGCCAGAATTACGAAAATGACCGTCATCGGAGATAGCTGATAACTATTAACCATGGTTAGTAGGTCATCCGTCATTCCGGCACGGTTGATGAAGTTGGAGAAAATGAGGGCACCGATCAATACAGCAAAAATCATTGCGGTGGTACGGATAGAGTCAGCTAATACTTCAAAGAGATTCTTCCAATTCAGTGAGCGACGACTAATTGCGATCGCAAACGCGCCTCCAGCACCAATCCCTGCCGCTTCTGTCGGGGTGAACATCCCACCATAAACGCCGCCGATAACCAACAAGAACAAACCCGTTATGCCACGCACTTGTTTAATGGCCTGCCACCGTTGCGCCCAGTTTAGTTTTTCGCCACATGGACCAGCTTCTGGATTTCGCCACACTGTGTAACGAACAGCCAATAAATAGAACCCTATCCCTAGCAACCCAGGTAAAAAGCCCGCCGCAAATAGCTCACGAATACTGGTTTCAGTTAACAAGCCGTAAAGCACGAGAATGACGCTAGGCGGGATCAATATGCCTAATGTCCCACCTGCAGCAATGGATGCGGTTGCTAATGCATCTGAGTAACCATATTTACGCATTGGGGGCAGCGCTACTTTTGACATGGTTGCCGTTGTCGCCAAGCTCGAACCACAAATTGCCGAAAACCCACCGCAGGCCACCACGGTAGCCATAGAAAGCCCACCTTTGCGATGCCCAAGCATGGCATTGGCCGCCGCATATAGCTCTTTTGACATTCCAGATTGGGTTACCAAATTACCCATGAGTATAAATAGTGGGATCACTGAAAGGTTATAGTCTTGCGCAGTGTCCAACACCCGACGTGATGCCATGGTTAACACACTGTTCCAGCGAAACTCGAAAAAGTTATCGAACCCTAACCCTTGTAGCAAGGCAAAGCCAAAGAACCCCACTAAACCCATTGCTAGTGCGATCGGCATGCGCACAAGCACAATCATTGCAAGCAATACCGCAAACCCCATTAAAGCAACGTCCATTATTTCTCCTCCATGACAACGGGAATATCTGAGGGTTCTGCACTGTCTGACCAGAGCTTATATATTCCCCACGTCAGCATCAAAGCAGCAGTAATCCAGCTCATGATGGCAACATATTGGATAATGACGCCAACGGGGACGCCGAGATGTTCCGTTGTTTCACTACGCCGCATTGAGCGTGCTGCCAATTCCCAGATCCGAAATGCGAGGAAATAAAATGCACCGCTAATCAAAACTGCAGAAAGGGTACCGAATATTTTCATCACTAACGGACTAATAAAACGATCTAGAATATCGACAGCAACATGCCCATTACGTAACGTAATGACCGGCATCTCAGCAAACACGATGACAGCAATACCAATTTCAGTCAGTTCAGTGGCCGCCTCTATCGGGCTACTAAAGAAATATCGCCCAACCACATCGACACATGTCACTGCCATTAAACCCAGTAACGCAATACCTGCAATTAACTCAAGTCCAAAAGCGACCCATCGCATCATGCCAAGATCGTCGTATGTTTCTTCTACCCACTGAACAAACCGCATGACTTACTCCTGTCCCTGATATGACTCAGCAATGGTTTTGAAAGACTGTAATGCAAGCTTCCCGTTAACATCTCGTTTTTCAACACGCTGAACCCAGTCCTCACTCACGTCGGCAATACGAACACTGATTTCCTGTGCCATCGCACTATCAGCTGACAATTGGGTATATTGCACATCGCGGTTTGCCGCGGCTTCCAATCCCGTAATGTCTGCGCTATCCCAAACCTGGCCAATCATAGCGGACAGCCTTTCACCAGAAACAGAAAGAATGGCATCACGATCCTGCGGGCTAAGATCATCAAAGGTATATTCGCTCATGAACATAGAGAAGCTGCCTCGGAACAGACCACCAGGATATTCAATGATTTGTTCCGTTACTTCGTTAAGCTTTAGAGCTTTTTGATCAAGGCGCGCAATCAATACGCCATCAATCACCCCTTGTTGAAGCATCTCGTAAATCTTAGGTGCAGGAGCACTAACATTGGTCAGTTCCAGTCGCTTACCCACCTCCGCAGCAATCCCTCCTGGTGCACGTATTTTCAACCCTTTTAGTTCAGAGACACTCTCAACAGGCTCACGTAAATGCAGAACACTTGGGCCATTGGTAAATAAAGACAAAAGCACTAAACCTTCATGCTCTTGCGCAGCAGACAGGTAGGCTTCATTGACTCGCCAGTAAGCAACCGAACTCGCCTCGGCATTCGCATTAACTGCTGGTTGCTCTGCTACTTCCGAAGCAATAAAACGCCCAGGCACATACCCATGTAGAGACCAACCGATATCGACAACCCCATCTTCTACCAAATCAAAATAGCTCTTCGGGTGTCCCACATCGTATTCGAGTTTTACCGTTACTCGCCCTTCAGTGGCTTCCTCAACCCACTCTGCCCATGTTGGCAGCGCGACTTCATTCATTGGGTGAGTCGGAGGGAGCCAAGTCGCCACACGTAGTTCGGTAGCTGCTAACGCCGACGCGCTGGATGTCAGTAAAGTCATTGCACATAGTGTTAATAATTTATTCATTCTTGCCTCTCATTCCTTTTGTTAACTGGCTTTACTTATGTTTTAGTTTTGGCAAAGCACGCTTGCTGGCGAGTGAGCTACCCACCAATATGTATAGAAATTATTTCACTCCCCATTTAGGAATAGGGTGATGTCCCAGTGAGATGCAGATATTCTTCGGTTCAGTAAAGACTTCGAAGCTAAATAGACCGCCTTCGCGTCCTGTTCCCGATGCCTTCACACCACCAAACGGGGTGCGTAAATCACGAACATTCTGGCTATTAACAAACATCATGCCAGATTCAATCTGGCGAGAAACACGATGCACACGCCCGTTGTCTTGCGTCCATAAATAAGATGCCAAGCCGTACTCATTATCATTAGCCATCGCGATAACATCGTCTTCATTGGTAAAGGGAATCAGCACAGCTACAGGACCAAATATCTCCTCGCGGGCAATTCGCATCTGATTGTTTACATCTCTGAAAACTGTTGGAGCAACAAAATGTCCATCTTTTAAGTGCTCAGGAAGATAGTCAGGCTTCTCAGGCCCCCCACATAACAGCGTCGCTCCCTCTTCGATGCCGAGGCGGATGTAACCCGTCACTTTTTCATAATGTGATTGCGAAATCAGCGAGCCTACTTTGGTCTCCATTGACATCGGATCACCGCATCGGATGTTTGCAGCTCGTTGCGCGAATTCATCACAAAAACGCTCATAGATACTTTCTTGAACAAAGATTCTTGACCCTGCCGTGCAACGTTCACCATTGATGGAGAAAATACCAAACAGCGCCGCGTCCATGGCTCTTTCCCAGTCGCAATCATCAAAAATCATCACTGGCGATTTGCCCCCCAATTCCATCGAGAACTTTTTCAATCCAGCGGTTGCAATAATGTTTTTGCCTGTTTCAGTTCCCCCAGTAAATGAGATAGCATTCACATTATGATCACTAATCAATGCCTGCCCCGTCGTACGACCGTGGCCATGAACGATGTTATAGACCCCTTTAGGTACGCCCGCCTCTTCCATGATTTGACCTAGGAAATTGGTTGTCATTGGCGATAATTCAGATTGCTTCATTACAGCGGTATTACCCAACGCTAGGCACGGCGCGCTCTTCCATGTTCCGGTCATAAACGGAACATTCCACGGTGAAATCAACGCACAAACACCCACTGGCTGGTACAAGGTGTAGTTAAGCATTTGATCATCGACCGGATAAGTATGCCCATTCATCTGTTTTGCTGTTTCAGCAAAGAAATAGAAGTTATCCGCCGCCCTTGGTATAAGCGCATTACGTGTTTGGTACAGGGGTAAACCAGTATCTCGTGTTTCCAACTCTGCAAGGGTCTCAACATTATCGAGAATCAAGTCCCCAATACGGTTGATAATCTGGCAGCGCTGTTTAACTGGCATATTTGCCCATGCTGGAAATGCCTCTTTCGCAGCTTGCGTTGCCATAGCAACTTGCTCTGCCGTCGCTTCAGCTACTTGCGCGATGGCTTCTCCCGTTGCTGGGTTATAGGTTGTGAAAGATGTAGGGCTATCTAGCCACACACCATTGATGTAATTTTTGATCATTGAGTTCGCCCTTACCTTTACACTTAAAGCTCTGCAATTGTTTCTTCTGCAACGGATTCAGTCGCATAGAATTGCTGTTCTGATACCAATGTATTTCGCAGTGTGCCGATCCCGTCGATGGTCACTTCGACCACATCCCCAGCATTTACCGGTGTCAGTTGACTCACGCATCCCATAGCAATCATGTCGCCGGGGTATAACGTAAGAAAACTCGCGGCCCAATAAATAACCTCTTCAATACGATGAACATAGCTTGCCGTTGAATCGTTTGAGATAACCTCGCCATTGACCTTGGTGGTTACCGCCAAGTCATGCGGGTCAGCAATTTGCTCAGCAGCCACGACCAATGGCCCTAGCGCCCCAGAACCATCAAAGTTTTTGGCTTTAACCGGGGGACGGTAATAACCACGAACCCACTCTTGCGCGGTAAAATTATTTAATATGGTGTAACCAGATACCGCCTCCATCGCTTGCTCTTTTTCTATGCGATGAATGACTTCGCCGATCACAACGACCAACTCCGCTTGTGGCGTATAGAAGCTGACCTGATCAGGTTTTTGAACCGGGGCTTCATGCGCCACCAATGTGTTAGGCGTCTTAAAATACAAAATAGGGTTTTTGGGTAGCTGAAGCTCACACGCCTTTGCATGCGAATCAGTGTTAACTGCAACACCTAACACCGATCTTTCCTTGTCTATCATCGTTTCATTTTTCATAACCGTTCCCATAAGCCCAGCAAATGACCAAGCGAGAGCCATCCACATGACAAATAATTAATTAACATATTAACCACACAAATAAACTAAACTATAACGAAACAAATTAGTATGTAAATTTGGTATATTTATACAAAACCATGATAGTTATCACATATTATTTAACATCCTAGAAACAAAAAAGACAGCAACTATTGACATTAGATCCTCAAAAGCGCAATAGTTAATATATTAATTAGAGAGCTAGAAAGGGAAATAGAATGCTTACAACTGAAGATGTCAATTATGCAGCTTCACTGCTACATCAAGCCGAAGTGAAGCGGGAACAGATAAAACAACTTTCTTTGCAATATCCAGAGATATCAATCGATGATGCTTATGCCATTCAGAGAACATGGGTTGAAATGAAGCTCGCGGAAGGAAGGAAAGTAATTGGACATAAAATTGGTTTAACGTCTAAAGCAATGCAGTACAGCTCACAAATTGATGAGCCTGATTACGGCACGTTGCTGGACGATATGCTATTTGATAACGGGGCACAAATTCCCGTCGATCGTTTCATTGTGCCACGCGTAGAAGTCGAGCTAGCTTTCATATTAAAGTCCCCACTTAAAGGGCCTGGTGTCACTCTTTTCGATGTATACAATGCCACTGACTATGTTATTCCTGCCATTGAGATCATTGATGCTAGAAGCCAATCAATCGATCCTGTCAGTAAAAAACCACGCAAAGTGTTTGATACCATCTCAGACAACGCAGCAAATGCCGGTATTGTGTTGGGCGGGCGTCTAGTCAAACCTGCTGATATCGACCTGCGTTGGGTCTCTGCATTGCTCACTAGAAATGGCGTCATAGAAGAGTCTGGCGTTGCGGCGGCGGTGTTAAATCATCCGGCTAACGGCATCGCGTGGTTAGCCAACAAGCTTGCGCCTTACGATGTTGCACTTGAGCCTGGACAAATAATTCTTGCTGGTTCCTTTACGCGCCCGGTTCCCGCCAGAAAAGGGGATACTTTCTATGTCGATTATGGCGACATGGGTGCTATAAGCTGTCAATTCGTTTAATGCTAAGGATCGATGATGAAAATCAAACCCAATAAATTTAAGCAATCACTGCAACAAGCGACGCCTCAAATCGGTATGTGGGTCGGGATGGCAAACAGTTATAGCGCAGAGATCATTGCTACCGCTGGCTACGACTGGCTGCTCCTTGATGGTGAGCATGCGCCAAATACGCTTCAATCATTATTGCTACAATTACAGGCCATTGCCCCCTACGCATCAGAGCCCGTCATTCGACCCCCTAGCGATGATCCTGTGGTAATAAAACAGTTGCTAGACATTGGCGCAAAAACATTGCTAATTCCAATGGTTGAATCTGCCGAACAAGCAGGACAATTGGTCAGTGCCATGCACTACCCACCATACGGTATTCGGGGTGTAGGCAGCGCACTTGCTCGCGCATCACAATGGAACAGTATTACTGATTACCTGCACCAAGCAGACAAAGAAATGTGTTTATTGGTACAAATAGAGTCGGCAAAAGGGTTGGCAAGTTTACCTGAAATTCTCAATGTCGAGGGCGTTGATGGGGTATTCATTGGTCCAATGGACCTCTCTGCGGCACTGGGGCATTTAGGTAACCCCAGTCACCCAGAGGTACAAAAAATCATCGATCAAGCCATCATAGATATCAAACAGGCAGGCAAAGCAGCAGGGATCCTTAGTGCAAGCCCCACACTGGCTCAGCACTACCTTGAACTTGGCGCTACCTTCGTTGCTGTTGGCGTAGATACAAGTTTGCTCGCAAAAGAGGCAAAATCTCTATTAAATCACTTTAAATCGAAACCATCAGGTCTACAAACGGTCGAAGATTCCGTATATTAAAATATATTCATCAAATGGATAATTGATTATATGAGAAAATTTGACGACTCACTGCCCTTAAAGCTACTAAAAACTCGCGATAGTATGATGGCGTATTTCCGACCAATACTCACGCAAAACGACCTCACCGATCAGCAATGGCGGATACTCAGGGCATTGTTTGAGTTCAAGGAGCTAGAACCTTCACAGTTGGCACTGCATTGCAATATTCTAGCTCCTAGCATGACAGGCATGCTAAACCGATTAGAGCAAAGTGGTTATATCTATCGCCGCAAACTGATTGATGACAAAAGGAAGTTTATTATCGGTATGACAACGCCGGCACGAGATAAATTTGAACAACTCAGCCCACAAGTTGAACGCTGTTACCAACAAATGCGCGTTGATATCGGTGATGATTTAGTCGACGAGTTCACTCAAGTGTTAGATAAGGTCTATAACAAGCTACAGCAGACCAAAACAACAGAAAAAGTTAAGGCTAAAGTCATTTAGGCCGCTTCTATATTTAATAAAAACATTATAGCAACTCCGTTTATGTCACTGACCAATCAACAACTCTTGGAAGAGATTAACCGACGCCAAGCAAAGCATCTTCTACAGCACTACCATAATGCTTTGGTAAATGGCTTTAATAGTATTAGTCGTGAAGGAAATCCGGATAAGTCTACCATCATGGTGATGGCAGGATTTTTTAGTGCGGCTGGGATTGCGATGCAATCTTTAGGAGATAACTACAATGCCGATCTGTTTCACGCTGCCTCACGGGAGCTAAAACGTGACTGGCGATTGTTCTCTAACACGGCCAAGTCTTTGTCAGATGCCATTCTTGAACAATACCCCCATATGCGCCAACAGAGCAGCGAGTAATCAGATGTGAAAAAGGCACCTTACGGTGCCTTTTCCTTTAGCGTTGATAAAAGCGCAATAAACGTAACGCGTTTAACGTCACCAATGCGGTCGCACCGGTATCGGCTAATACTGCGGCCCACAAACCCGTGACCCCTAGTAACGTGGTGATTAAAAAGACAGCCTTACTTCCTATTGCTAGCATGATATTTTGGCGCACGATGCCCATCGTTTTTCTCGACAATGCAATCATTAACGACAATTCGGTCACTCGATTATGGGTCAGAGCACAATCAGCGGTTTCGAGCGCAACATCAGAACCTGTCCCCATCGCAATACCCACTTCAGCCGCCTTTAATGCAGGCGCATCATTAATGCCATCACCGACCATCGCCACGTAACCATCTGCCCGCAATGACTCTACCGTATTCAATTTATCTGCGGGCATCAATTCCGCGCGATAATCCATGCCGATTTCTTTAGCAATCGCAGCAGCAGCTCGCGTATTATCCCCAGTTAACATGACACAATGAATACCAAGATCTTTGATCAACTTTACCGCGTCTTTTGCGTCTGGGCGCAAGTTGTCACGCAGTGCAATCAACCCTTTAACTTCCCCATTGCTCAACACTACCGCAACCGTGTTGCCGTGGTTTTCTAGCTCTAAAACGCGTTTTTCAGCTTCAGGTAGACGTGCCAGTTCTGCTTGTAAGTGACGCGGAGAGCTGACTGTCACCCACTGCTCATCAACCCTACCACTGATCCCAATTCCAGCTTGCACTTGTGATTCGGTAACGGCGCTTAAGGTCAATTCACGTTGTTGTGCCTCTGTCATAATCGCCAGCGCCAATGGATGATTAGAGTCTTGTTCTAACGATGAAGCCAATTGCAATATGTCATCTTCTTGCTGAGACCCACCCAAGGTGGTTATGCTAACTACCTTAGGCTTGCCTTCTGTTAACGTTCCGGTCTTGTCAAACGCGACTGTTTTTACATTACCCAACAACTCCAGAGCTAATCCACCCTTAATCAACGCCCCGTGACGCGAGGCCGTCGCTAAAGCTGAAGTGACAGCCGCTGGCGTTGAAATCACCAACGCACAAGGGCAAGCAATGAGTAGCAGCGCTAACGCTTTATAAATCCACTCATCCCAGCTCTCCGCCAGAAGCAACGGTGGAACCATCGCCACCAGCAAAGCGATAAACATCATTAATGGGGTGTACCAACGGCTAAATGCGTCAATGAATCGCTCGACAGGTGCTTTACGCTCTTCCGCCTCTTCGATTAAGTGAATAATACGGTCAACAGCACTCTCTCCAGGCTCAGATACCACCGTTAACTGTACGGCGCGATCAACAAGTAGACTACCGGCAAGAATTTTTTCGCCCGGCTCACGTTCTACGGGAATAGACTCTCCCGTTAATGCACTTTCATCAAAGCTAGCTGCACGAGAACGTAATTCACCATCTATGGGTAAACGATCACCAGGTAATACCTCTATTACATCATCTGGACGCAATGTCGAAGCAGATACCGTCTCTTTTCTACCATCTGAAAACACTTGCATTGCGCTGTCTGGCGTTAGTGCCATTAATTTTTGCACCCCTTGACGCGCCCTCTTGGCAGCATAACTTTCGAGGTGTTGTCCTACGGCAAACAGCAACAATACCATCGCAGCTTCAAGCGTTTCACCTAAAAACAACGCACCGATTGCAGCGACCGTCATCAAGGTTTCGATAGAAAACGGCGAACCACTCCTCATCAGCTTAAATGACTGCATGGCGACAGGTAGCACACCTAAAATAATCGCAGCGATTAACAACAATTCACTACTAACGAGCGATACCGATTTTAAGGCGATAGCAATCAGCACCAACCCTGCCAGAGCGAACAGCCGCCCATATTGTTGTAATCGGCTCACAGGCTCAGGTTGATCTTGAGTCTCTTTAGCGACAACAAAGCCTGCGCTTTCTATCGCTGTAACGACCTCGGTTTCGATTTCCGCTTGTTGGTCGGCGATTACGAGTAGACGCTCAGTTGCAAACGCAACACGTACTTGCTTAATGCCGCTAATACCCGCGACCGCTTTCTCAACTTTTGCAGCACAGCTTGGGCAGTCCATTCCCTCAATTTTCCAGCTATAGCGCTCTCCGATTGCATCAACAGTCACGTCACTTTGCTGCCGAGATGAGCAACATTGACTACTGCACGTATTTTCCACCTGAGACATAATTCTTCCTACAACATCACATATAAACATAAGCTTATATAAAGATAAGTTTATATGTTTTGCTTGTCAAGGTATTCGCCGTTACACGATCTCGTGTCAGCACATGCAACTAACACGGATCCTGCCTAATCGACTCTCGGAACCTTATCCCTGAATAACTATCTTAATTATTGGTGCAACAACCAGCAGAGAGAGTACGAGTGTTACCATTGATGGGATCGCGTCTTTGAATGTATCGAATCGAAAGTGAAAGAACATCGCCCCTATTGACGTACATGTAATAAAGCCTGCGCCGATAGCGCTGATTAAAGGGTTTGACAGAGTCATACCCACCAACATGACCAACGCACCTGTGATTTCGATGATGCCAACGATAAACATCGCGGCACGATTAAGTCCATAGCGTCGAAAAAATGCTAACTGTGGCTCGAAAATTGGCTTGACCCAACCAAATATTTTTACTGAACCTGCAAACAGAAAAAATGCGATTAATAGACCTTGAACAAACAACATAATTTAAACTCCTCTGCAAATGATGGCGCTATTAAAGCATTCCAATTTGACCACAAGAAGGCTACTTTTTAACTTACTACAATTCTCAACAGGAATATCAATGGATAAGTTCGATTGCCTAAAAGTCTTCATTCGTGTTGTACAGCTTGGTACCTTTACTGCCGCTGCCAATGAACTCAATACGACTCAAAGCGCGGTGAGTAAAAAGATTGCGTGGTTAGAAAAAAATATTGGTGTTACCTTGTTTCATCGCCACGCTCGCGCAATTAGCCTCACTAAAGGTGGCCAGCAATACTTAGAGCTGGCATCAAAGCTGACCGATGAAATGCGGTTACTTGAGTCCCAACTACGCCAAGAACAGGTGTCGGTCGCTGGGTTACTAACGCTCTCTGTTCCCAGCGCATTTAGTATTCAACTGTTATCTAAACCACTCAGTCAATTCTTAAAACTGCACCCTGACTTGTCAGTTGATGTATCGGTATCAGATAAGTTTGTTGACATGATTGAAGAGGATGTAGATATCGCTATTCGGGCAGCCTATCTTAAAGATTCAAGCTTAAGGGCCAAGTGGCTGATAGATAATGCGCTGGTTTATTTTGCTTCCCCAGCTTATTTGGACACACACCCGCCGATTGTTAAGGCCAATGATCTAAGCCAACACCAATGCTTAACTTACTCTTTATCGACACCATCAGATTTATGGCGTTTCAACGATGGCGAAAACATCCTCAAAATAAAGGTCAACGAGCAGGTTAGAAGTGATAGTCCAGAGATGCTAGTGCAAATGGCGAAATTGAGCCAGGGTGTAGCTGCAATGCCAAGGTGGATGGTAGAAGAAGAATTGCAATCCGGTTCACTGAAATTAGTCTTGGAGCAATATGAGCCGATGGCGTTGCCAATGTACCTTGTCTATAAAGACAGTGTATATCAACCAATGCGCATTCGTGCTTTTATCGATTTTTTGACGGCCTATTTTAAGACTTAAAATGAGACTGATAAGCCAACGATGCGTCAATTGACGTTATCCAATATGCCCTTGCTACTGACCCCCTCACTGCAAAAATACCATTTAATCTAGACTGCCACTAAAGCAGAGAGGGCTACAATAGCCCTGCCACCCGAAGGTAGCAGGGAACTTAAACAGCCGTTACTGCATTAACAACACGACTTATAACTTTTGCCATGGGCCATTTACATTGCCGGGTGCATTACCTTGTGTCCACCATTTGGCTTTGTAAGTTTCGCCTTGATAAACCACTTGGTCGCCGCCTGTATACACTTTCGACGCCTTCCACTCATTGGTGGTTCCACCAGCATTGTCTTCAACTTCACCCCAAACATCACTGGTTCCAGGTTCTTCACCTTGGGTCCACCACTTCGCCGTGTATTCAACGCCATTGTGAACAACGGTATCACCGGCAGTATAGACTTTGCTTGGATCCCAAGTCGACTCTCCACCACTAACACCACTGCCTTTAACCGCTACCGTCACAGTTGCTTGGGCCGTAAACTCACCATCGCTAACCGTTACTGTCAACGCCACTGTTTGATCGGTTTCAGTAACTGGCGCAGTGTAAGCGACTGTTGCGCCTTCTGGGGTAACAGTTACCACACCTTCGCTAGCCGTAATTGTTAAGCTGTCCCCTTCAGCATCAGAAGCAACAACTGCAATATCAACCGTTTCACCACTATTCACCGCAACATTTGCGGGCGCAGAGATCACAGGCGGTGTGTTCACCACAATGCCACTACCAGTCACGTCGACCAGTACGTTCTTAGACACTGACGCACGCCCATCACTGACTGTAACCACGACTGTTTCTTGTGTATCAGCAGCAGCATTTGGGGCAGTATAAGTCACTAGCGCAGTACCATCACCATTATCAGTAACAGATGCATTGGTTACGCTGAAGTTTAGTTTATCACCATCCATATCTGTCGCAGAAACAGTAAAGGTAATCGTTTGACCTGCATCAGCAACTTGCGCAGCAGGAACCGTTAGTGCTGGCGGATTATTTGGTACTGCATTACTACTAAATACCGCATCAATTTGCTCTGCCAATGGTGAACGCAAGTTCGTACATTGTTTCAGCTTAGTTCCATAGTTAACAAAGGTGCCTTCACACTGAATATCACCATGCACTTGCCATACAATGATACCGCCAATGCCATTATCAACAATATACTCGGCTTTTTTACGAATAGAGGCTTCATCGTCATAACTAAGGAAGAACTGCCCTTTTACTGCATACGGTACTTCTGCACTGGCATCCCATTGATGATCCCAGCCTGACTGCTTAAGAATATAGTTGTAACTCGGCTGCCCTTCAAAGTTGGCCCAGTTCGTTAAGTCAACCGCAGACAGCGTCGGCCCATCCACCGAGAAATTAACGTTGCGCTTATCTGTTGGCGCACCAACATAGGCTGTCGCTTCTGTTGTTTGAACGCCACGCCCATAGAAAGCAGCACCGAAGTTCACTTTTTCAAGCGGGATACCACGCGCTTGCATCCAAACGCGTAAATCGTCCAAGGTTAAATCGGCATATTCCTCTTCAGGGTATGGATACAACGGCGCATTATGCCCTGCAACATTTGACCAACCACCATTCAGGTCATAAGTCATCATGTTGAAGTAGTCCATCGAGTTCGCTAAACGCGTCCAATCGTAGCCTTCAAGTTTTGCCGTTGATGCTGAAAACGCCGCTGTCAGCAAACGATCCGGGCCAATCTTGGCACGAATGTCTTCCATCAGTTGCTCGAAGTTAGCGTAGTCCGCTGGAGTACCTCCAAAGTTCATACCGCCAAAACCCGGATATTCCCAATCGATATCAATCCCATCGAAGCCAAGTGCTAGAAGCTTGTCGATATCTTCGAGGAAACGTGCTTTCTTAACGGGATCTGCTGCCATCTCAGGGAAATGTTTTGACATTGACCACCCGCCAAGCGAGGCCATCACTTTCACGCCCTTCTGATGAGCTAAATCAATTAAGCCCGGCGCACCACCCGCTTTCTTCAGTGGGATTGGCATTTGGCCAGAGATGCCAGTTGGCGCATGCTTCCAACCATTGCCGTCTTTTACAAAGCCTTGTTCTTCTACTTTCAAACGTGCGGCTTCTTCCCAAGGCTCATTGCCCGGGAATTGATGAATGTACTCCAGCTCACCCCATAAAATATGGAAGTCCCAGCTAGAATAAACATCAGGGTGAAGTAATGGACCAGGCTCTTGCACTGCATTCGGTTGATAAATAGATTTATTACGCAAGTCGCCAGAATGCAGTGAACCATCTTTAGCTACGCCAAAGAATGAGAAATTGAGGATGGAATAAATATCCATATCTACGTTCAAATGCGTTGCTTCACCTTTAACGGTAAAACCATCCGCTGCACCTTTCCATGCTTCCCACTGAGTGAGATAACCGATAACTTGCTTATCGTGGGTCGGTGCGGCATGCACCGCTGAGAATGTCCCTGTCGCTAATACTAAAGCGACCGCAGTAGACGCTAAAGTACGTTTTATTCCAGTTTGCATTTTCTTCTCCAGAAATTGATACGGGTTTCTCGCGCTTCCTACGCGATTCACATCAGTCTGGAATAAGTTTTTTCGCGTTGCGTAATGATAATTCCAATATCATGATTTCGAGCCCCAAAAAACATGCAATGAGTGATTACTTTTTAAGCAACCCTCGTTACAGTTCAAACTTTTCAAGCTAAATCACCAAGCCAAGATAAGGAACAACACTCACAACGCGACTTATTTCATGAGGTAAAATAATCACAGTAGTAAATGCAGTTGTCGCCCTAATCTAAGCTTCTTGCTTGAACATGATGGAGAACCACAACTTTTTGAAATGTAGGTAATATCGTCTTATTTGATCAACTCTATATTTGTACAAAAAAAAGGACGCTCAACGAGCGCCCCAAACAGCCTTATATGAACTCGACTTTAATAATATTATGCAGCTGCCACCTTTTCCTCGTCTAAACGTTTAAGCAAGGCATAACCGAAACCTGTTACTGCGGTGCCCGCTGCAATCGCCACTAAATACATCAAAACTGCCGAAATAGCATTTGGAATCAATAGAACGAACAAGCCACCATGTGGAGCAAGTAGTTCACAGCCGAACAGCATAGATAGCGCACCAGCAACAGCACCACCAGCCATCGTGCAAGGAATTACACGCATTGGATCGCGTGCTGCAAATGGAATCGCTCCTTCAGAGATAAAGCACAGACCTAGTACGAAAGAAGCCACACCACCTTTACGCTCATCTTCGCTGAACTTATTTTTAGCAAGGAATGTAGCAAGCCCCATACCGAGTGCCGGAACCATACCCGCAGCCATGATAGCCGCCATTGGTAGGTAAGTCTCAGATGCAAGAAGACCAACACCAAATGTATAGGCTGCTTTGTTAACAGGGCCACCAAGGTCAAAGCACATCATCGCCCCAAGAATAATACCAAGCATCACAGCATTCGCTGAGCCCATATTTTCAAGGAAGTTAGTCATTGCAGACATGATTGCCGATACTGGACCACCGATAACATAAATCATGACCAGACCAGTGAATAGCGTGGAAATCAATGGGATGATAAGGATCGGTTTTAGCGCTTCCAGCGTTTGAGGTAGCTGCAACTTGTCGGCGATAAATTTCGCCGTATAACCCGCGATAAAACCAGCAAGGATACCACCAAGGAATCCAGCGCCAAGCGAAGAAGCCAGCATACCACCCACTAAACCTGGAGCAAGGCCTGGACGGTCTGCAATAGAAAAGGCGATGTAACCGGCAAGAACTGGGATCATCAGAGCAAATGCCGCACCACCACCAATCTCCATTAGAGCCGCTGCGAGTGTTCCTTCCTCTTCAAATGCATCGATACCAAAAACAAAAGAGAGTGCGATAACCAAACCACCAGCGACCACAACAGGAAGCATGTGAGATACACCGGTCATCAGGTGCTTGTACACGCCCTTCTTCTCATCAGAAGCAGTTGATGAGGAAGCATTGCCCGAATGTTGATAAATGGTCGCTTGAGCAAAGGCTTTGTCCATCTCCTCTGACGTTTTCTTCAGTGCTGGACCCGTCTTGGTTTTGTACAATTTCTTACCATTAAAACGATCTAACGGTACATCAATATCGGCGGCAATGATAACAAGATCGGCTTCAGCAATTTCCTGCTCGGTCAGTTGATTTTTGGCTCCCACTGAACCACGCGTTTCCACCTTTATGTTATGTCCTCTACGTTTGCCTTCTTCTTCCAACGCCTCTGCTGCCATAAAGGTGTGAGCAACTCCTGTTGGGCATGCTGTAATTGCCACAATTTTCTTAGCATTAGAATTCGACGTTGCGACCGTGCTAACGGCTGTCGCTGCAGTTAACTCCGTCGCTTCAGTCACGGCTTTTTTTAAAAATGCTTTCGCATCTGCCGTTACAGCTGAAATATCTGCCTGATAGACTTTTTTACCAACAAAACGGTTTGTATCGATGACAGCATTTGCCGCGATAACAACAACATCAGCATTTGCAATATCGTCCGCGCTAAGCACTTCGCCATCCATGAAACTAGACTGACACTCAACCTTAGCTTGCCATGACAGTGTCTTAGCTGCCTGAGATAGTAAATCTGCAGCAATAATACTGTTTGCAACCCCGCTTGGACACGCTGTAATAATTGCAATATTCATAATAATCGACCTTTCTTCATTCTTAAATTTATCTAGTACGGCTAATTAAGCTCATCACATCTAATTTTCTGTTGTAGGTTATTGAGCTCATCTACGCTCTGGACGCCGACCCCTACCTGAGATACTGCTAGAGCAGAAAGTGCTGTTGCAAAAGTTAGCAATTCTGGCTTTTTCATCTCCTGCATATGGCCCCAACAAAGACCAGCAACCAACGTGTCTCCCGCGCCAACGGTACTCACTACATCCATGCGAGGAGGTTGAGCGTGCAGCCATTTTCCAGCATTTAGCCACATCACCCCTTTCTCCCCCATAGATACCACGACATTCTCGATACCCTTATCCGCTAACGCCGTTGCTGCATCCTGGCACTGCTCAGCGGAAGCCAAGTCACGGCCAACAAACTCAGACAACTCCTCATCATTAGGCTTTATCAACCATGGGTTGGCATTAATCCCATCGGCAAGAGCTGCACGGCTGCTATCAAACAAAACCTTCTTGCCCATTTTATGAAGCTTTTGAATCCAAGCTGCGCAAAGCTTTGGGGATACGCCCTTAGGCAAGCTACCCGCTATAACGATGTACTCATGATCTTCTGCTAAGCCGAATAAGCGTCTCTCAAACTGTTCAATGTCTGTTGGCTTAACGTCTGCACCTGGGAAGTTGATATCACTGGTTACCCCAGCTTTATCGACAAGCTTAACGTTGATACGCGTTGACCCCTGCACACGCACAAACTGATCGTTCACACCTAGCTCTTCGAAAAGCTGGCAGAACATATCTTGATTATCGGCCCCCAAAAAGCCCGTCACCGTAACTTGAGCGCCTAAGTCAGACAGAACTTTAGCGACATTTACCCCTTTACCTGCGGCGTGCAGATCGCCTTGTTCTACTAGGCTTACCGACCCCACATTCAGCACGTTCAGGTGACCAGTAAGATCAAGTGCCGGATTCAGAGTGACTGTCACAACTTTTTTCGTAGACATAAAAACCTCTTAACCTTCGCCAAGGCCAGCATTGATTGCATCCCCAATAGCGACAAGCGCTTCTTGTGCATCCGGACCTTCAGCAACAAACTTTAATTCATGGCCCTGCGTAACACCCAGACCAATCACCTTCATAAGGCTTTTGGCATTGACCTGTTTTCCATTGCCATTCAGGTTTGACACTTTGATCGTTGATTCAAATTTCTTCGCTTGGGAAACTAGTACTGCCCCAGGACGGGCATGAAGGCCGTGTGGGTTCTTAATTTTAAATACCGCCTCATTTCCACCAACAACTAGGTTCTCGTCGGCTTCTTCGTCGGCACTAAATATTGCTAGCAGTTCTTGCGGGGTGGCTTGCGCAATCGCCCCTTGTCTTTGCTCAAAGACCAACTGGCTAAGCGTTTCAAGTAAGCGCTTATGTGCGGCATTACAAGCTGCAAGAGTAATGAGTGCTTTTACCGGCTTGCCGTCATAATTAAATTCATTTTCTGCGGAAGCGAAAGACATTGCGGTACGCGATACGCCAGACTTACTGCTTATCAGCCACAATCCTCCACCAAGGTTAGTCGGTTTCTTTGTCAGTAATTCAGTCACAAAATCTTGAGATGCCGCCCCTGTCTTTTGAACCATGTCGCCGGCGATGCTGCTCATCTCAACCATATCGCCAACTGGCAGGCGACACCGAATCAGCTCTTCGCTGAAATCAGCCTTGAACTGCACTTCACCATTCAACAAGGCCGCGATTTGATCTTTTGATGTCGCAGCCTGCAGCTTTGCTTCAACTTCATCATCCGATAGAACCTTAGTCAGTTGTTTCAAAATACCAAGGTGCTCATCGGATTTCGCCGCTATACCGATGGCCACATACACGGTGTTACCGTCCCCCCAATTAACCCCTTGAGGAAAATGATGAACCGCAACACCAGTATTCTTAACAAGGCTTCGAGTATCAGTTGTACCGTGCGGGATAGCGATACCGTTACCTAGATACGTAGAATTCTGTGCTTCACGGTTTAACATCCCTTCCACGTAATCAGCATCAACAAGACCTTTATCTGTAAGATCTGCCGCAAGAGTGCGAATAGCGGCTTGCTTGTCGTCCGCGGCCTGTTGAATTTTTATATCTGTCGTTGTTAGTTTTAGCATGGTATCTCGCCTCTTCCGCTAATAACTGAATTTTAACAATGAGTTATCTCATAGCTAAATCGATTCAGCATTTAATTTTAAAAGCAGTAACTTTCTACTCTTGTGTTCTAATTTAGGTGATATTGGTCAAATATCAAGATGTGCTGAATCCTTTCAGCCTTGATACTGAATCGGTTCAGCGTATAATTCAATACCGAATGGGAAGTAAGCAATGAATTTATGATCAAGCGCACATATTGAGATGTGAAGATATGACATTAGATGAAATAGCAAAGCTGGCCGGAGTATCGAAAACGACAGCCAGTTACGTAATAAACGGTAAGGCAAAGAAGTACCGTATCAGTGAAAAGACCCAAGAAAAAGTCATGGCTGTAGTAGAGGAGCATGACTTCAAACCTGACCATGCTGCCTCGTCACTGCGTGCTGGGTACAGTCGCTCATTTGGTCTGATAATCCCAGATCTGGAAAATACAAGTTACGCTAAGCTTGCAAAACTGCTGGAACAGAAATCAAGGAAAGCCGGGTATCAAATCCTAATAGGCTGTTCCGATGATGATCCTACAACGGAAGAGTCGCTTGCAGGCGCACTTATTAGCCGCAAAATTGAATCGCTATTTGTCGCGAGTTGCCTGCCGAATGCCAGCCGGTTTTACCGTAATATGCTGAAAAAAGGCACACCAATCATCGCCATCGACCGACCTTTAGATGATGAATTTTTTTCTTGTGTCATCAGTGAAGACTACAATGCTGCATTTGAGCTCACTAAATCAGTTTTGTCCGATAATGTCGAAAGCGTCGGTCTTATTGGCGCTCTTCCTGAGTTAAACGTATCTCACAAACGCCAGTTGGGTTTTGAAGACGCTTTAAAAAGTCCGTCAACAAAAACAATCATCGGTTATGGCGAACACTTTAATCGAGAAGAAGGCAAGAAGGTATTTGAGAGCTGGATAAAAGCAGGGACACTGCCAGATGCGATTGTTACCACGTCATACACGCTTTTAGAAGGCATTTTGGATGCTTTACTTGAGCGCCCTGCATTAATGAATCAACTCAAATTGGGCACTTTTGGTGATAACCGTCTACTCGATTTTTTGCCTATAAAAATCAACTCTATGCCTCAACAATTTGAACTCATTGCTAATACTGCTTTAGCAGCGGCTTTAGATGCTTCAAATAAGCGTTATCAAACTGGTATAGAGTTAATACCACGTAGTATTGTCATTCGATAGGATCATGGCAAATCAATGCCTTTCGTCTAGTCAAACGTCGGCACGGTTCCTTAATGGTGTCCAACTTAAACTCACTCCAATAAGATGGAAAATATAAGGCGATAACCGCTGATAGTAACGTTAAATTGTCCTTTTTCACCCCATTTTTGCAGGTTTTTGGTAGAAACAATGACTCAATCACAGAACGATAAATTAGGGCTTAAAAGAACCTGCTGAGTTTGATAAACATACCTTGAGTTCGCAGCGAGTTGTATACGGAGGAACTATGTCTATCAACTCCATTGATCACAATGAAATAAAAAATATCACTACCCACTGGGCAACAGATACAGAAGAGCGTTCAGAGAAGAGCTCAAAGAACAGTAAACAAGCAAACGCACGTCGCCGTATAGAAGCACTGCGTGATATTAAAGAGAGCGGCCTAACTTACGAAGAAGCAGTAGAACTAGGACTAATCCACTAATGCACAGGAAAGCCTCAACACGAGGCTTTCCTTATCTTTATCTACCCATCCATCAGCACCAGCGAGTCCAATATCCCTTGACCGCTATGAATACCACCCTCATTTTCACTGGCCGGTTTACTGCGAATTAGATAGCCCGCATAGCCGCCCAACTCCGTGACAGGGTCACCTTGATAGTGTGCGGTAAACAAGCCGATCTCGCTAACGAGGTCATCCACCAAGGTCTGTTTGCCATCACGCACCGCAATGGTTGGGGTATCACGCTCATGCGGGTAGAGGCGCTGCATCAGTGCCCATGCGTCGTACTCTTGTGGTTTGAGTGATGCTAGAGTTTCACTTATCTGCTCACCAAAGACGCAGTGACCGCCGCCTTCGCCCTGATTCTTAAGCACCCACTCATCCTTGTTAGCCGAGCTGTTAAACCACGCGATGGTTTGCGCCGAAATAGGCTTCATGTCGGCTAATACACTCTTTACTAATTGCGCCTCTTCAAGGCTAAGCCCCCAACGGGCATAGTCTTGCGCTGGCATCATTGTGAGTATCATCTGCATCGACTTGCTCGTTGCCAACTGCTGACTGATGGTGGCATTAATCGCCACGTAGTGTTTCTCAATAAACAGGCGTGTTTGGCTCAATGTATGACAACAAATGTCTTCATTCAGATCCGGCGCCCAATAATCGGCATATTGATAGCCTGCTCGCAGATAAACGCTATCAATAGCGCCAACACCATCCAGAATGAGGCGCTGGCTCTCTCCAGTCGATAACTGCGAGCTCAACTGCTCAAAGGTGCGTCTAACGGTGCGCACGCCACGTTGTTGCAGTGCGACCTCTAGTAAGTGCTGATCATAAACATTGTCTTCATCTTTTTGCACAATCATTAGAAACGTCGGCTTTTGCGCCGTTGCACTCTCGCCAAGCTCAACAAAGTGCGCCTTCACCTTAGCGGTGGCTGCCGCAATACCTAGGGCGAGTTGTTCCATGCCCTGATTATTCGCTGGTATTGCACTTTCATCTTCAAGCCAGTTGCGATACACATCATTCCATTGATTTTCGGCAAAACGATGCAGCTCTGAGGCACGCTGCCCAAATGGCCCCATGCCCGCAGCAATACCGTTGAATTCGATAACTTTTGCCCCATGCTGGCGATCGTCCATAAAATCGGTTCGCATCAAAAGCAGTGGCTGACGCGCAGGTGGTTGAGACTGAGTCGCATCACCATGCGCCTGGTGGTGCAGCTCCATCAAGCGGCCAAAAAATGGGTCGGCTTTGGCCATGTCACTCAGCGATTGTTGCAAAAATGCATGATCCTCAGACACGTTGCTCACCAGCTTTGCGATAAGCGGTGTCACCGTGAGTAAGTGCTCATAAATCGAACGTTCCATCGTCATCGGGGCGATGCTAAAGGGTACATGCCTTGCTGTATTATCCGCCTGACGAAATGCGACGCCATGCATGATCTCCCACTCAAGCAGATCATTGATGACTTGCTGAGAGACAAACTGATTTTGTTTATTCATCGTCTCGTTGTTTACTGTCGTGTTTTTTACTGTGCTGTTATTCATATTGCCATGACTCATATTCTGTTCCACTTAGGCCACGCTTGCAGGTGTTAGACCTAGCGTGCTGTTTTGGTGTTCGGTTTCTTCTTGCGCTTTTTGCGCAAGGTATAAATCTCGGTAATCACCCGCTTGTGCGATGAGCGTCTGGTGTGTGCCGCTCTGTACCACCTTGCCGCTATTCATCACTAGGATTTGATCAGCGTTTTGAATCGTCGATAGGCGGTGCGCAACCGTAATCACCGTTCTGCCATCTTTAATATTCTCAAGTGCCAGCTTTACGGCCTCTTCCGACTCACTGTCGATATTTGCGGTTGCCTCATCAAGCAGGAATACTTTCGGATCATGAGAGATAGCTCGCGCTAATGCCAATAACTGCCTTTCGCCAACAGAGAGCGAGGTGCCACCATGACTTGCCTGATGGTCAAACCCATCCGGTAAGCGATGAATGAAGCGATCCGCTTGCACTTTTTCTGCGGCGCTAATAGCTTTGTCACGTCGATTGGTCGCTTCTTGGTGGAACATTTCGTTCTCTACACCTGTAACATGCGAGAGATCGATGTTATCGACAATCGAGCCACTAAAGATAGTCGGGTCTTGCGACACCAAACCAAACAATTGACGTAGCTGCGACTCTGGTAGTGTATGTAATGGCTGTCCACCGATTAGAATCTCACCGTGCTGCTGCTGATAAAAGCGCATCAGCAGATTGATCACCGAGCTTTTACCGCTGCCAGTATGACCAACAATAGCGGTAAATTTGCCACCTTTGGCAGTAAAGCTGACATCTTTTAGCACTGGTTTATCGTCTTCATACGCCATGGTGACATTGCGAAACTCAATGTCATGAGCTTCATTAATCGTCACTTCCGGCATCGTTGCGTCATGGCTCTCCGATTCATCATCAAGCAGTTCAAAAATACGTTTTGAAGAGACGGTTGCCACCTGCAATTTATGTAGCTCCATCGAGAGCTGGCGGAACGGGTCAAAAAAGCGCTCAATATAATTGAGGAACGCATATAAGGTACCAATCTCAACCACCGTTGACATTGATGCGCCGGCAAACCACGCCACAATACCTGCTGCTGTTAATGTTGCAATCAGGCGGGTTAGCGGCAATAGCATTAGGCTATCGATTGCAATGGACTTAGTGCGAAAGTTAAACCAGCTTTGGTTCTCTTTTTCAAACTTAGCTTGGAACGCCTTCTCTTGACGAAATGCCTGTACCAGCGCCATGCCCTGCAGCGACTCGTTTATTTGCCCATTGATACTACTAACTTGGGTTCGAATGCCATCAAAGACTGGCATTGAGATCTTACGGTACAGGTGCATCGTCATCAGCAATACAGGGATAAGTACCATGCTTATCAACATTAAACGCCAATCTAGTAATGCAATGGCAATAAAAATGGCGCTGATACGCAGAGCCCCTTGAATCACCGTCGGCAATGTCGATACGAACATATTGCGTAACGACTCGGTATCGTTGGTGATGTAAGAGACCAACTTCCCCGTCGATAACCTATCGAAGGTAGCAATTGGAAAATGCAGCACATGACGAAAGAGCTGTTCACGCACATCTTTCACCACGAGTAATGCACTGTGTTTAAAGGTCACCGCCTGCAAGTAGCCAAACACGGCAGCAAGGACATAAAACAGCATGACAAGGCCTGTCAGCATCATCAGCTGTGGCCATTCAAACTGTTGCGGCACTATCACCTCATCTAAGATGATTTTCGCCAACCATGGGATCGCCATCTCTGCGCTCACGGCAAGCGCAAGCATCAAAAAGGCGAAGCCAAAGCGTGCTTTATGCGGCAATGAGAAGCTCAATATACGGCGATAAAGCGAACGCTTAGCCTGAGAATTACTCATGATCACTCTCCTCACTATTTACCCCGTTAAGTGGATTGTTGTTCACTGTTTTCCCTAGCTGACTTTGACGTTGATAAACGACTGAATACCAGCCTTGATTTGCCACCAATTGATGGTGAGAGCCTTGCTCTTCTATCTGCCCATCATTTAGCACTAAGATATGATCCGCCTCGATGAGGTTGGTCAATCGCTGCGTTACCAGCAGCATGGTCTTATGCGAATAATGCGCCCTTAGATTTTGACGAACCTGCACCTCGGTTTTCATGTCTAGTGCACTGAATGGATCATCCAATAAGAGAATCTCGGCATTCGAGAGTAGCGCTCTAGCAAGGGTTAAGCGCTGCTTTTGACCGCCAGATAGATTGGTTCCTCCCTCTCGCAGCGGCGTGTTGAAGCCGTCTGGCATTGCCTCTATCTCAGCTCGAATCCCGGCCATCTGCGCAACATGCTCTATTTCACTTTGTGATGCATCGGGTTTCCCTAGCGCAATATTCTCGGCGATGGTGCCTGAAAACAGGTGCGGCTTTTGCGGCACCCAGGCCAATTTGCTGCGCAGGGAATTAAACGTCAGGCTCTCGATTGGCATGCCTGCAACATGGATACTCGACGATTCATCCAGTTGGAATTGACGCAGCGCCAGATGCAATAATGTACTTTTCCCACTGCCTGTTGGCCCGGTAATGCCAACCAATCCGCCCGATGGCAGCTCAAACTTCACGTTATCCAGCGCCTTGCGGTTTGCTTTTTGATAAGTGAATGATTGAATGTCGAAAGACATGCTGGCATCGGCATCTTTGGGTAGTGTTTTATCCCCCTCAACAACCTCAACATTTTCAGCAAACAGCTGCTCTAGGCGACGCCATGAGGTGCTGCCACGCTGAAACACATTGAACTGCCAGCCAAACTGCATAAATGGCCCGAGAAGCTGCCCTAGATAGAGGGTAAAGGTGGTAAACAAACCGACTGTGATGCTGCCTTGCTGGATAAGCCATGCGCCGTAACCTAAGGCGATCACAAACGACAAGCCATACACTAATTGGATCGTCGGGGCGAACGCCGCATCGACTTTTGCCACCGTTAGATTAGTCTCAACCGTGTCAGCCAAGCTTTTACCAAAGCGCTGCGTTTGACGATCGCCAATGCCATGTGAGCGAACCGCACGAATACCCGAGACGGTTTCTCGCGTCTCTTCAGTCAGACCAGAAAAGGCGGCTTGCGCCTTGCCAAAGGCTTTGTGCAGCTTCACACCATAGCGGCGCGTGATCAAAACTAGTAGTGGGAAAGGCAGCAGTGCCACTGCGGTCAGTTCACCGCTGACAACAAAGATCATGCCTAAGATGACGGTTATACCAGCGATTAACGAGTCCACCAGCGTCATAATGCCCATTCCCATGGTCTCTTCTACCGCATTCAGATCGTTGGTGGCATGTGCCATCAGATCTCCTGTGCTACGGCGGGTATAAAAGGCCGGCGGTAGTTGCGAGAATTTATGAAATAACTCACTACGAATCACACGAGTTATTGCAATGGATGCGCCATACAGCTTGCTTTGCCATACAAAGCGCAAGCCGTACATCGCCCCAGCGGCAACGATAATCCCAACAACGTGAACAATCATCGTTTGAGTATCGAGTGTGTCTGCACTAATGCCATCGATGATACGACCGATCAGCCATGAAGGAACCAGATTAATCAACGCAACGACCTGCAACGCCACGAAAGCGATCAAGTAGTGCCGACGATACATCTTAAGGTAGGCTTTTAATTTCCAAAGAATATTCATATCTTTCCAATTTTTCCAATGCGTATTTTTGATGCGCTTGTTTGTAGTAAGTATGTTATGACGCTACTTTTGATAGCGTTAGCTTTGATGGCATTGATGATGCCGCCTTGATGATATCTTGCATTTTCGACCTAGGGATCGGCGTGTCAGGACATGCATCGCAATCCGTTATGCTCTTTTGCGCGACATAATCATCAAAACGCATCTCTGGCATTGCTTCGAGCTGTTGTTGTTTATGCAATGATGCCGTAGCCAGCGATTCGAGTTTACTCATCTCATCTACTGTGAGTATGTCATCTCGATACCCTTTCCCATGCTGTTGCGAGCGAGCGTAAGTAAATGCCGTATGACTTTGGTTCTGTTTTTCCATATTGGCCAGCACCTGCGCTGACGGCGTTAACGTACTGTCTGCAATTTTGGCTTTTTCACGCAACACTGCTCGCATGTAGTCATCGCCTTGATGAGGGTTGCCGATAGTTATTGCCATCTCCTCAAGCGCATCGAGTAGCGGTTCTGCCAAGTCAATCAATGACATCGTACCGCTTAGCGTGGGTAGCATCAAACCGGGCTTTCTGCCCTGTGTTGCCACCAACTCTTGGCGCTCCATGATCAGTTTTTGCTCTTTCTCGCTCATCTCTGGGCTCGGGGCCAGGGCGCTGTAGATTAAAAACAGATCAAGAAACTGGCTCTGCAGTTCATCGATCCCCAAAGGCAGCATGGGGTTATTATCCAAACTGCGTAATTCAATGTATTGGATACCGTAGTGACACATTGCCGCCAAGGGGCGCATTTTCGCATTAACGATCTTGGGGCGCACCGAGCCATACAACTCATTTTCTAATTGAAGAACGGCGCTATTTAACTGCTGCTCGTCACTCAAGTGCGCATAGTGCTTACTTGGCTTGGTCAATGCGTGGCACAGCCCAGTAAGATATGCATCCTTAGTGTTATAACTGATTGGATAATCAGCTTGCTCACTATTGCCATACCCAAGGCTACTAAGGCGCAGCGAGGTCGCCCAAGGCAGATAATCGGTCGTCTCATTCCATGACATCAATGGATTAGGCGTTAGTGCATCGGGCTTAGCTTGAAGATAGCTCTTATCGACCGCCGGTGACGCACCAAACAGATAGGGAATGATCCAGCCATGGCGCAGTACATTGCGGATCAGGTGAAAGTAGCGCTCGGAGATAAAGCTCTCTAACGGCTGCTCACTGTTGCTGTAGCGATGAAGCGCTTCCCAAAAGCTGTTTGGCAATGAGAAGTTATAATGAATACCCGAGATGAGCTGCATGCGTTTGCCATACCGATTGGCGAGCCCCTCACGATAGCGAGTCTTCATCATTCCTTTATTCGAGGTACCGTAATCAGCAATCGCAATGCTGCCATCGTCGGCTAATCGTGGTGGCATGCTTGCTGCCCATAGCGTCTCATCGTCTTCTAGGTGAGTTGCGACAAAATGGTGTAATGAAGCCAGGGTATTAAATGTCTCACTTCGTTCCGTATGCGCTGGCGTCACTAACTCAAGCTGGGCTTCTGCAAAATCGGTGGTGATGTATGGGTGAGTTAGAGCAGCCCCCAACGCTGACGGGTGGGCACGCTCAGAAAGTGCTCCGTCTGCGCTCACTCGCACCATTTCTCGCTCTATTCCACGGCGAATACCCTTTAGTGCGCTGGCTATTTCATCACTGGCGATAAAGTCCGCCAGCAACCCTAACGCTGGAGAGTTCATCTCGTTGTTGATTTTTGTCTCTTTCATCTCGAGAGGGGTCGCTTCATTTTTCATAGGTAATATTCGATATAAATTTGATTGACGTGGTTAAGACGCAACAAAGAAGGAGAAGACGCAAAAGTTTTTCAAAAAAGTGTCGAAACCTGTTTCGAAGACTATTTCAAAGACTATGCCGAAACAGATAGAGGGCGAAAACCCGTGGGACAACACGCCGTTAAAAGCAGAAGGGAGAATATCAATACTCTCCCTAAATTGGCATCAGTCATCACACTGGATGCGCTTTATTTTGCTACGTTTCCTGCCACATTTAAGGCATCCCATGTGCGTGAAAATGGCGGAGCATAAGCAAAATCAAGATAGCCTAATTGCTGAGTTGTCAGCTTCGCTGAAATAGCTACGGCTAAGGCATTAATGCGGCTCACTGCGCCTTTTTTGCCAATGATTTCCCCACCAAGAAGAACATGGCTATCAGGCTGATAGAGAAGCTTCACTTTAATGTCCTCCTGGCCCGGGTAGTAATCGGTTTGATTTTTATCGGCAATGGTCGATACGCTGATATTTACGTTGTGCTCAGCAGCCATTTTCTCTGAGATTCCCGTTCTGGCAAGCTCGTAATCAAGCACCTTTAATGACGATAACCCCAACATAGATACCATGACAAAATGAATCACAAACATTGCGCCAATGGCGGCGTAGCTAGCAATAAGAAAGCGCCCCATCTCTGCCAATGCGAATAAATCATTGGTCATCATAAATGAGGTCATCAGGGCAAACACTCCGTAAGGGGTTAGCTTTAAGATCTCACGTACCATCGACAGCACGACCTCTTTTGATGCATTAATGAAGGCAATAAATCCAGCCACTTTTTCAGGCTTTCTTTTTTTCACTTGCAGGGTGCTGTAGCCTAAGAACATACCAAACAATACCGTCGACAGCGTGGCGGTGCGCTCTGTGCCGGTTAACATCTCAAACACATTACTTGGGATAATTGATAGAGCTAAGTCGGAAAGCCCTGTACTGACCAAGGCATCTTGCGTGGCAACTAAAGCGTTGCCTCTTGCTTCAATCGCACTGTTGGTGCCAACAACGCTGACTAAGGCATTAGCATCAATACCAAAAAAATAAACACTGCCAATACCCACTGCAGCAGAGATCGCCACCGTGCCTATCAGCACAGCAATGATTTTCGGCGCTATCTTTGAAAGAGTCCCATTACCCTCGACATTCATGATTGATGAGATCATGGCGACAAATACCAATGGAATCACAATCATTTGAAGTAACTTGATATAGCCTTTACCAAAGAGTGAAATAAGTTCAGCAAAGTTAGCGGTCGCCAAATTATCCACACCAAAGATCACTTGAATGACGCCACCAAACAGCAAGCCTGCAGCCAACGCACTCAGCACTCTAAAGTTAAAGGTTTTTTTCTGTTTTTTAAATTTTGCTAGCAGTGCATAGAATGCAAAGAAAAGTATGCTCAAAGCAATGAACGAGAGGCTCATGGAAGATTCCTATTAATAAATGATAATAGGAAGACGCATTCAGTTAAGAAAAGATGCAACATCGCCAAAAATTTGATCTCTTAGCCGACTAAAGATGGTAACTGCGGCCGGGTGAACTCGCTTCCACCTCTTCATCATTTAGTGATGTCGGAGGGCATAAAGTCTGATCATTTACAATAAAGATTGAGCGCTTTTTGGCTGTATCAAGTCAGATGGGCAAATCAGCTAAAATACTTTTGCCCCGAGATCATTTGGAGCAAATGCTCTACGCCAGCAATCCACTTTTCTTTTTCCGTACTTTTGCTAATGGCATCACGTCCGGTTGAGTGAACTGCATGTACAGCGATCAATACTATTGCGATAATGTTACGAGATGCATGAAACTTTGGTAACGTGAGTACAGTAGTGTACCCTGCTAATAGGCTGCAACTTGCGGAATATCAGCTGTAGAAGCAACAGGAGTTACCCCTTATCCTATTGAATTTTATATAGTTAAATCTAGTGGTGAAACTAAGATATAGCGGGATAGGCGGCGAAGTGGAAAGCAGGATATGTGGCAATTTGCCGCA
>NZ_JBLBVL010000013.1:0-94148 GCF_047250365.1 Thaumasiovibrio clandestinus | reverse complement strand
TTCTGAGTTACGTTCTTTAGAGCAAACTAACAAACCCTAATATTCGCCGGCACTAATTGAGGTGAGCTTTTCAATTCCAGAGGCAAAGCCGTTTTTGAAAATCACCTCTCCAGTCGCAGTGTCAATAATAGCCCCCCTCTCAGTTCTCTGCCAACCTCTACGATCAAGAAACTTATTATCGATGGCTCCAGTCAAAGCTTTTCTCTCAACATCCAAAAGCTCTCGCTTTTCTGTCGAAGATGATTGCCCCTCTCTAAGGTCAATATTCAAATTCTTGACGGATTTACATAGCTGTAGTTCAGAGGATAGTCCTTTATTAGCAGATACAAGATCGTATACCAGCCATTTCAAGGCTAGGTCTTCGATATTTTCAACCCAATCCAGCGTAGCTGGAGTTTTAGGCTTTTTAGCTAACGGATTAGCATTTTGCCAAGCGCTTATGAGTGCCCGATAAATTTCTCCAGTCTTGTTGTGGATAGACTGAGCTTTTGGAACGCCTCTTCCTTCCCCAAGTCGTGAAATCGTAGCTACGGAGAAATCTTTCGAGCCTCGACCATGCTGTTCCTGACAAATGGTATTGATTGCGTTCAAAGTCGCTCTTGCGCGGTCGTTCTTGGCTTCTGAGCAAAGCTTTTCAAATAACTCGTTAATATTCATTAGGTATCTCCTAGTAATGCACTCTGCCTAGATTGATCGAGTAGACATTTAATGGATTGCGATAGAGGCTCAAGAGTCTCTGCCCCTGATAAATCGTTAAGCTGTATTTCACCTGTCATCAGACGGTCAATATCAGACCAACTTTCAACTCTATCCATCAGTAATTTAGTAAGCTGGTTGCCAATACTTAATTGTTGCTCCTTGTTTAAACGGAACATTGCAGGGGACAGTCCATTTTTATCAACAAGTTGGTCGAGCATCTGAGATCTCAGTGGTAAGGCTCTTGAGGCACTTGCACCACTGTAGATGGAGGCATTTTCACAAATGTGGCTCAGAAGCCTGAAATTAGTTTTTGACTCTTGAAGCTCAAAATCAACTTTTGCGAATGACTCGGATACGATCAGTTGCTTGCCATTACCAATATCATACTCATTGAGTAATGCCATACATTGTTTGATCAGAGTCACCAGGGATGACATATCGCACAATAATACGTCGAGCTTGGTTGCTCGTTCTTCATGATCTGAATGTGCTTTTGATAACTCTGATTTTTTGGTGAAGGGTTCGCCTGATATTTCACAGTCATACTGCTCATCTTCTAATTGCTGCATACGCTCTTGGCAAACGATATGTTCATCATTAACCACTTGGATTTCGAGTGATATTTCATTAGCTAAAGCCTGCAAGCCACCAACAAAAGCGGGGCCTGTGACGAAATAACGGCACTTGATACAGTTACGTCTACCCAAATAACCGGCGGGAGTAGGAGAATTATCCGGTTTGCCATCCTCGCCTACTCCTCCACTATCGCACGCTCCACCACCCATTGGGCAAATACCTTTGTCAGAGAATTGATACGCCGTTATCGGCCAAGAGTCATCAACCCGCTGGAAGAAAACTTGATCTCTGCCGATCAGTTCGCTGCGAGCCTGTTCAATGTTACGATCCAGAATTGTATCTTCTAACTGTTGAGCACTTTTGGCTAAAGCTCGTTTTTCAGCTTCGCCCAGTTCGCGGCGTATTTCTCCTGAACTTACCTTGGTGTAGTAAATGGTCATCACAATGGATGCATGACCAACGAGCTTTGAAACCACTTGCAACGGAACTCCACCATCAACCACATACGCAGTAATGAGGCTGACACGCATTGAATGAGGTGTATATTCGGTTTTAAGTTTGTTTTTCCCATGACGATTTACAAGCGGAAAGTCGTTATTTTGGATTTCATACAAAACTTTTGGTAAATAATGGTAAAAAGCGTTTGCTGTGCGATATGGAGAAACCTTGTCAGAGCATGGGTCTCTAAATAGAAAGGCTTGCTTTTCTCTTGCTTTGAGCATCTTAATGTTTTGTTTTCTTGGGAGCTTTATTTCATCCCAGCCAGTTAGGCTCTTAAGAGGGTTATACTTGGATTGCCAGATCCTGAGTTTAATTATAATCACTGCAAGATCATGAGGTATGTAGGGTATAGAATATGTTGGTTTTTCTAGTGATGTTTTGTTTGTTGTAACAAACATACCTAAGCCATCAGGGTATCTTTTAATAAAACCGAAACTCTTCTTTTTTTGCCCTGCAATAGTATTTGCATTTTCAACCCATGTTATATTACCAGTATTATCGAACACTGGAATCGACTTATCAGCTTCCCCCGAATCAAGCCACAATATTTGCTGGCCTCTCAACGGGACTGAAAGCAATGTGAATAATGCGATCGCCCTAGCAGGACACCACATTTGATATACCTCTTTTCCCTTATGTATTTTAACTCTCCAAACGCAATCTGGATCAAGCTTATCTATGCAATTCAAGCTCACATCAAACCAATCAGCTGTAAACATATCATGCAAATGTTTAAAGTCTGAGAAATTACTGTTCATGTCAGGAAACATAAATGATTTTGCTTTTTCTATATATACAAATGGCAAGGCAGGTTTTACAGACTCATCAGGTCTATATCTAGTTAGACCACCACCAAATTCTTTTAGAATTGTCTTTAAAGGATTCCTAAACCCCGGCAAAATAAATGAGTCGCCATCGTCCGTTTGATCAGTGCAATATTCTTCCAGTATGAAGTCAAAAAAACTAGATATCATATTATGATATCTTTGTTGTTGATAGTTCAACAAACCATATATAAAAGACCTGTATCTAATCACATTAAAATCATAATCTTTATGTAGCACTTGTGATGGTACTTCAGGTGGTTTTTCTGATTTAAAATAGTCAATATAAAACTTATTCAACGAGTAATCTAAGGTGCTCATTTGACTGACATTTTTTGAGAAAGCTTTTTTTGCACTTAACCAACCTTCATTCATCGACATAGGTTTTTCTATTTTTAAAAAGGAATACCAATCAATCCAATCTCTTTTGTATTTGTTTTCAGGGCTCATACATAACATGGAGTCTTCTTTGTACCTCTTTCTGTATTCAGCTCGATTTTTTATTCCTAGTTTTGAAGCCGCATTAGATGCTTCTTGAATGGTAGGATACTTCTGATAAGAATTAAGAAAGTCCGAAAATCCAGTCCATTCACATCTATAAATCAAAGCAGGATCTGAAGGTAGAAGTTTGTCTAACTTATATCGTTTTTGGTATTCTTTTGCAGTCTTAATACCTAGTTTTAAAGCCGCCTTAGATGCTTGTCTTAATGTCTCATATCTTTCAATTTCAGTCTTTAAGAAGGACTGCCATGAGAGCCAAGAATCGCCGTAGTACACGTGAGGCGAGCAATGTAGAAGCGGATCTAGTTTGCGGAGTTTATGGTAATCTCTTCCAGTTTTTATACCTAATAATATTGCAGCTTTTGATGCCTCTTCTATGGATTCGTAGTACACAAACTTTTCTTTGCATAAAAAGCTGTACCAATTAACCCATTCATTTTTATAAAATTTAGACGGGTGTGATGGAAGCTTTGGATCTTCTTTGTATCTTTTGAAGTATTGTATTTGACTGCGAATCCCTAAATTAAAAACAGATTTAGAAGCCTCACTTAAAGATTTATAGTATTCGACAGGGTCATTTCCTAAAAAATTAGCCCAACCTTTCCATTCGTTTTTATACTTTTGATCTGGCTTTAATGGGAGTCTAGGATCTTTATGTTTTTTCCTCTTGTAATCAGCCCTATTTAAAATGCCAATATTAATAGCTGATTTAGATGCCTCTGCAAAAGAAAGGTATGGCTTAACTCCAGTCATTAAAAACTCTTTCCATCCAGTCCATTCGCTCGAATAGGCTCTACTCACATTTAATATCAACCGAGGATCTTCTTTATACCTCTCTTTATACTCCTTAGATGTTTTAATTCCCATTTCTTGAGCTTTTTTTTGTGCTTCATAATATGTGTATTTATTTTTGTTAGATTTCATTTTAACTCCGATAAAAACTGCAGATTGATACTGGAGTTGGTCAAAGCGGTTTGTTCCGCATTTTTTAATTGACGCCTGACTTCCTTTTCGGTTGGTTGTGTATAAACCTGCTGGCTCTGGATGGACGAATGATGCATGGCCGTTTTAATAACAATCGAAGGTACACCTGATTCAGCCAAATTCTGGCCGTAACGGTGACGATCAGCGTGAGGTGTCGTACAGGCTTCTTTGCTGTACTCCAAACCTATTCGTTCAACGGCTCGTTTACGCGATTCAAAGTAGCTTTTAATCGTATAGGGTGTACCTTCGCGGGATGTGAAAGCATACGGGTGTTCCTGCCCCTTTTTTGGAGGAAACCGCTGATACATTAAGTACATTTTCCATAGCAAGAAAAATTGCTCCTTCGCTTTTTCGGGAAAGAACTCGACTGTAAAGAACTTACCTTTAACGTTCGTTAGCATAGAGTTTTTCCAGCCAGCAAATCGCTTTTGCGAAGCTGGGTATTCATTGCGTGGCTTCAATCCGAAATGCTTTTGTAAATACTCTCGACGAGTCATCCGATCATCTATTGGGGCCAAGCCTAGCGATGGGTGATATACCTTGACAGCTCTTTGAGTTTTGCCGCCCAATTGAAGCTCTACAATATCCTGAACGTAAATGTGACAAACCTCGCTGATTCTCAGTCCTCCGTAGTGCATAAGGATGGTTATAAGCACATCCCTAAGGTTCAACCGTTCGTGAATGACCTTGCAGTGCTCCTTGCCTGGATAGACGAATCCTTGATAAAGAAGATCGTTAATACGTCCATCTGGGAATGCTTTTGCGATGTCATAGATACCCACTGACAATGTCTTGTTTCGAGCCTTAACCTGACGCACCTTACTGTTCTTTAACGTCGCATCCTGTCGTTTCCAGAGGTGAGACAGGAATGCTCTATCACGTTTTTGGTAATAGGCAGCCCAGTTCAATCGCTGCTCGAAAGGGGAGGCATCCCTGAATGGATTCAGTGTGTAACCTTCATCCTCATTTACTTCGGAGAGGTAATCGGTGTAGTGAGTTATCAAATTGATAAGGAAGTTAGCGTCTGGCTCTTTTCTTGGCTGCCAGCGAAGTCCTGATGGATCTGAGCCATCATTGCCCACTGTTCCAGTAAACAAAGCATTGCTGAATTCCCGAAACATATCCTTAGGCTTTTCGAAGACCCCCTTGTTCGCATTCATGTAATCAAGCAATAGCCTGACCGCGAACACAGATCGATTCTTCCAGCTTTCACTTTTATGCCTGAACGCAAGCAGGTAATTAAGGTAACTCTTCAACACCCCTTCACTGGTAACTATGACCGGAGTCTCAACTTGGGTTCCCGTGTTGTCGAGAGTAATTCGTGCTTTTAAGGCTGTACTTGAATGCATTAGGCATGATATCTCTTTATATACTATATATTAGATAGTATGAGGTAATATTCAGCAGGTTGAGCAATAATTTTTCTCTAAGATTCTCTAAATCAATATGTAAGTGTTCTAATACCTGACTTATAGTAGATCTACCTATGGGGTATTAACCTTCAAACAATATTTCACTCGATATAACGCGATGTTGATTATCAAGAAAGAGTACTAAAAAATTTTCCCGAGATTTATCACGCAACACACTCGCCAGATAACGTCGAGTATGAGCAGGGCTGGTTAATGCATCTTCCTTTTGAATAACTTCCATCAAATAACGCTGCTGCATCTCCAACATGGCTTGCAATAACGCATATTTTGCCGGTCCCAAGCCTTTATGCTGACAAAAGGCTTTTTTGTCCGCCAACAATAGCCCCCGCAGCGAACCAAACTCTTGCAGGAGATAATCGGCCAGTTCAATGGCATTCATTCCTTTAATGCCCGTGCGTAAGAAAATCGCCAGAAGCTCGGCATCACTTAATGCTTCTGCGCCTCTATCTAACAATTTCTCGCGGGGGCGCGAGGTTTCTGGCAGCGCTAGAATATTCATCCCTGCTCCTCTTATAAAGGTACACCTAATATCAAAGCAACGCGTCTACCTCAACAAAGCTGTGCTACAAAGCCGAGCACGCTATCTTGCAGCAGAAATTGATATGCCACTCATTCATGAATTCCTTGAGATAGCGCCACTTAATGCCAGCGTCAATTCATGTTATCTTGTCGCCAGACGTTGCCATTGGCATCCATCGTCCAGCTAATCAGAGAGACCCCATGCAAACACTGGCAGGAAAAAACATCTTACTTGGCATTAGTGGTGGCATTGCTGCTTATAAATGTGCCGAATTGACTCGTCGCCTCAGCGAACGCGGTGCGAGCGTACGTATCGTGATGACAAAGGCCGCACAAGAGTTCATTACCCCATTAACACTGCAAGCTGTATCTGGCCACCCGGTATCCGATAGTCTATTTGATCCCGCAGCGGAAGCCTCTATGGGGCATATCGAACTAGCAAAATGGGCTGACTTGGTCGTATTAGCACCCGCTACCGCCGATCTGATTGCTCGCTGTGCTGCAGGAATGGGCAATGATCTACTCACCACCCTAGTGCTGGCGACTGAGGCTCCCGTCGCCATCGTGCCTGCCATGAACCAACAGATGTATCGCCACCCAGCCACACAAGCAAACATTCAAACTCTCGCTCAGCGAGGACACCCTATTTGGGGCCCTGCCAGTGGCGAGCAAGCATGTGGTGATACCGGGCCGGGACGTATGCTTGAGCCAATGCAAATCGTGGCAGAAGTTGAACACTTCTTTCGACCACGCCATGACTTTTCCGGCATTAAGTTGCTACTCACCGCAGGCCCGACGCGCGAAGCTCTCGATCCAGTACGTTATATCAGCAACCACAGCTCAGGAAAAATGGGCTTTGCCATTGCAGCGGCCGCAGCCAAATACGGCGCAGAGGTCACCCTTATCGCTGGCCCAGTAAGTCAAGCCACACCCGCTGGCGTGGCTCGGATCGACGTTAATAGCGCCCAAGAGATGTATGCTGCTGCTATGCAGCATGCGACATCGCATGACATTTTTATTGGCTGTGCGGCCGTAGCGGACTACCGTGCGGCAACGGTTAGTCCGGAAAAGATGAAGAAGCGAGCGGATAACGATCAGCTCACCTTAACCTTGGTAAAAAATCCTGACATTATTGCCAGTATTGCAGCCTTAAGCTCTTCGCGCCCATTCACCGTCGGTTTTGCTGCAGAAACACAAAAAGTGGCGGATTACGCACAGAGTAAACTGAAACGCAAAAACCTTGATTTAATCTGTGCCAATGATGTCTCCATTCAGGGGCAAGGCTTTAATAGTGATAGTAACGCCCTGCACCTCTACTGGCCGCAAGGTGACAAAGCCTTGCCTTTAGCCAGCAAAGCTCAACTGGGAGAACAACTGATTGAAGAAATTGTTGCGCTCTTTCAAACCACAACACACCCGTAATATTCACGCACGAGAACTAGCATGAAAAAGATTGATTTAAAAATCCTCGACTCACGTATTGGTAATGAGTACCCATTACCGGCTTATGCGACAGAAGGCTCTGCGGGCCTCGATCTGCGTGCATGTTTAGATGATGCACTCACGGTTGAACCGGGTCAAACGCACTTGATCCCAACAGGGCTTGCGATTCATATTGGTGATCCGACCATCGCTGCGACCATTTTACCTCGTTCCGGGCTTGGCCATAAGCATGGTATCGTTTTAGGTAACCTTGTTGGATTGATCGATTCGGATTACCAAGGACAGTTGATGGTATCAGTATGGAACCGTGGCCAAGAGATGTTTGTTGTAGAACCGGGTGAACGCATAGCACAAATGGTCTTTGTTCCAGTTATTCAGGCAGAGTTTAATCTTGTCGAAGATTTCGACGCTTCATGTCGTGGTGAAGGCGGATTTGGCCACTCTGGCAGAAAATAGTCGGCCGAGGGATTTTCGCTCCCTTATTGTGAATTAGGCCTTTGTCACTCAACTATTTTGTTATTTAAAAAGGACACGTTAACCATGGCAGGCACAAAAAAAATAAACCGCCGTGAGCAAATCCTGCAATCTCTTGCAAGCATGCTGGAATCAAATCAGGGTAGTCAACGCATCACCACCGCCAAACTGGCTGCCGAAGTGGGGGTGTCTGAAGCCGCGTTATACCGCCACTTCCCGAGTAAGGCGAAGATGTTTGAAGGGCTGATCGCCTTTATCGAAGAGTCACTGTTCGAGCGCATTAATCGCATAACCGAAGATGAGAAAGATACCCTACGCCGTATTTACCTTATTCTTCGGCTTTTACTGGCATTTGCAGAGCGAAACCCAGGATTAACTCGTATCATGACTGGCCATGCACTGATGTTTGAACAAGACAAACTTCAAGCGCGTATTAATCAAATGTTTGAACGCATCGAATTAATGCTGCGCCAAGTGCTCCGTGAACGCCAGCTTCGCGAAGGCAAAGGCTTCCCGGTTGATGAACGTATTTTAGCAGCGCAACTATTAGGCCAAGTTGAAGGCAGCTTTAACCGCTTTGTGCGATCCAACTTTAAATATCAACCAACAGAAGATTTTGAAGCCTACTGGGAACTGCTAACGGCACAGATTAAGTGACCGTCTCGCACTTTGCGCAGAACCGCTTCACTATACAGCCATAAAAAACGCCAGTCCGAAGACTGGCGTTTTTATTATTGATTTGATGCCGGATTAAATGCCGTACTCAGCACGGTACGCTTTTACCGCCTCTAAATGCTCTGTCGCATTGCCTTTCTCTTCTAGGTAGGTCACTAAATCGCCTAACGAGACAATCGAGATAACCGCACAGCCAAAGTCGCGCTCCACTTCTTGAATCGCTGACAGCTCGCCTTTGCCTTTTTCTTGACGATCAATCGCGACCAATACGCCCGCTAAATCTGCGCCATTGGCTTGAATGATTTCCATTGACTCACGAATTGCAGTCCCCGCGGTGATGACGTCATCCACCAACATAATGCGCCCTTCCAACGGGCTACCGACCAAGTTGCCCCCTTCACCGTGATCTTTGGCCTCTTTGCGATTAAAACAGTAAGGTGTATCTACATCATGATGATCGGCCAACGCCACCGCCGTGGTGGTCGCAATCGGAATCCCTTTATAAGCAGGGCCAAATAGAACATCAAACTCGATGCCAGACTCTGCCAATGCAGCAGCATAAAAGCGACCAAGGCGGGCCAAATCACGGCCGGTGTTGAAAAGACCAGCGTTAAAGAAATAAGGGCTCTTACGGCCAGACTTCAAAGTAAACTCACCAAACTTCAATACTTCTTTTTCTAAGGCAAATTCAATAAACTCACGCTGGTATGCTTTCATTTTTCTCTCTCTAAATAAAAAGTCTAATCGTCTAAACGGTTCATCAATGTGTATCAAGCTGCCTCTAAAATAGAGCGCTTTATAAGTCGCGCACTACCCTCCTTAGCGCTAGCGCTTAAGAAACCGAGGCAAAAAAATAGCCCCCAATTGGGAGCCATTAATAAATCAGTTGGCTAGCGCTAGCTTCTGCGCTTCAACAATGTCGGCAACGCCTTTCTTGGCCACCGCCAACAGCTCCAACAACTCTTCGTGTGTAAAAGGTACGCCCTCTGCTGTGCCCTGCACTTCGATCATGCGGCCATCTTCAGTCATCACCACATTCATATCAGTATCAGCAGCTGAGTCTTCCACATATTCCAAATCACACAAAACCTCTTCCGCCACAATGCCCACAGACACCGCTGCGACGTGTCCCGTCATTGGGTTCGCTTTTAGTTTGCCACTATCTACTAACGTTTGGAATGCATCAGCCATTGCCACACTCGCACCCGAGATAGACGCCGTACGTGTACCGCCATCGGCTTGAATTACATCACAATCAACAGTGATCATAATCTCACCCATCGCTTTAAGATCAACAACGGCACGAAGGCTACGCGCGATCAGGCGCTGAATTTCCATGGTACGCCCACCCTGCTTACCACTGGCCGCTTCACGACGAGTACGTGAGTGCGTGGCGCGCGGTAGCATGCCATATTCTGCCGTTACCCAACCTTTACCCTGACCTTTTAGCCAACGAGGGACATTTTCTTCGATTGATGCATTACACAACACTTTCGTATTGCCGAACTCAACAAGCACAGAACCTTCTGCATAGGCCGTATAATTACGGGTAATTTTGATTGGGCGAATTTGATCCGCCTTGCGATCATTTGGACGCATGGGCATCTACCTTATATAGAAGGGGGGACGTATTTGATTGGAGCAGAATTATAAAGGAATTGACGCCGTAAAGCTATGTACAACATTCACCACCTTTGCACGTTATTCTCGCTATCATTACCCTGCCCCACCCTTGATGCGCCATCCGCAGCGAGGCCGCCCGCTTTGTGCTACTATTGCGGCGCGTTATTTTCAATAGATAGTAAATAGGAAAATTCGATGATTTATAGTATGACCGCTTATGCTCGCAAAGAGGTAAAAGGGGATTGGGGCACTGCCATTTGGGAAATTCGTAGCGTTAACCAACGTTACTTAGAGACCTACTTCCGCCTACCTGAGCAATTCCGTGGATTAGAACCTGTGCTGCGCGAACGCTTCCGCAAGCGCCTTGCTCGCGGAAAGGTAGAGTGCGCATTGCGTTTTGAAGCCAACCCTGCTGCAAAAGGTGAGCTCACCATTAATGAGACCCTTGCTAAGCAGGTAATTGCCGCAGCAAATCAAGTAATGAACTTAACCGGCGAAGAGAGTCGCTTAAATCCGTTTCAGATCATGCAATGGCCCGGCGTTATGGAAACACCTGAGCAAGATATGGATACGGTAAACAAAGATCTCCTCGCTGCCTTTGACGACGCAGTTGGCGAATTCATCGACGCGCGTGGCCGCGAAGGCGAAAACATGAAAGCACTGATTGCCCAGCGCCTCAGTGCCATTACCGATGAAGTGGTGAAAGTGCGTGCCCGCATGCCTGAAATTATTGAATGGCAACGCGAGCGCCTTATCGCTAAATTTGAAGACAGCAATATCGAACTCGACCCATCGCGTATGGAGCAAGAGCTGATCTTGCTGGCACAAAAATCGGATGTTGCTGAAGAGCTTGACCGTCTAGATTCTCACGTTAAAGAAGCAAGCAACATTCTCAAGAAAGGCGGCGCTTGTGGTCGTCGTTTAGACTTTATGATGCAAGAGTTTAACCGTGAATCAAATACACTGGCCTCAAAATCAATCAGCACAGACATCACCGCATCAGGGGTGGAGCTAAAAGTGCTAATTGAGCAAATGCGCGAACAGATCCAGAATATTGAATAAAGGTTTTTGAATCTCCTTGAGATAACTTAATCTTACCAAGCCCCTGTTCTTAGGGGCTTGGTAATCTCGCAAAAAAGCAGAGACGCTCTGCCTTTCTCTTCACTCGTTATTGCAATGACCGCCATTAGGGTCTTTGCGCTGAAACTCCATTACGCCACCGCGCCCAACCTCAATATCACAACACGCTGTTAAACGCTCTCGTAGCTTCACTCGGCCTCGCTGGATGCGGCTTTTGGCACCAGATAGAGAAAGGCCTAATTGATCTGCCACGGCTTGCTGCGTAACCCCATCGAGTTCAGCCAATTGAAGAGGAAGGCGGTACTTGTCTGGCAACTCCTCAATAAGCGGACCGAGGCATTGCGCCAGCTCGCGATGGGCTTTTTCTCCAGAGTCGAGCTCTTCTGCTACTAAACTCTCTGGCAGTTCATCATAAGATTGATGGCGTCGGTAATAGTCCATGATGGCGTTATAAGCAATGCGGTATAGCCATCCAGTCAAACTGCCGCGTGATTTTAACTGGTGTAAGTTGGTGCTGGCTTTGATGTAGACGTCTTGCAAAATATCGTCGACAGCATCGGCGTCTTTAACACGCTTACTAATGTAGCTCCGCAGTTGCACTTTATGATTTTGCCAATCAGATAACATAGGTACCTCAAACAATATGATATATTGATGCATTCAGATTATGACGCAACAGCCGACATAAAGACGCAAAAAAATTTCATGCTGCACCTATTCGCACATAGGAAATGCGCTACAATTTAGCAGCACGCCCTATTCTTACTCTTGGTTTATGTATTTAAAAACGCAAACATCCTAAAGTACACTGCGTGTTATCGCCTCAACATCAGAAATAAGCTGAAAATTTCATCAGTTTGCGGATTCAAATTTGCCGCTGTTCATGATACCCTGCGCGACCTTCTTACACTTGGTGAGCATCAACATGGGCAAAGGTACGCTATATATCGTCTCTGCACCGAGCGGCGCAGGGAAATCCAGCCTGATTTCAGCGCTGATCGAAAAAAATCCTACTTATACGTTAAAAGTGTCGGTATCACACACCACACGTGGGATGCGCCCAGGTGAAAAAGATGGCATTCACTACAATTTCGTCTCTGCGGATGATTTTAAAGCACTCATTCAGAAAGAGTCTTTTCTGGAGTGGGCTGAAGTGTTTGGTAATTACTATGGCACTTCACGCCCTTGGATTGAAGACAACTTAAATAAAGGCATTGATGTTTTTCTCGATATTGATTGGCAAGGCGCCCGTCAAATCCGTGAAAAAATGCCACAAGCACGCAGTATTTTCATTCTGCCGCCGTCTCGTCCTGAGCTTGAACGCCGTTTGACCACCCGTGGTCAAGACAGTGATGAAGTGATTGCCCGCCGAATGTCTGAGGCATGTTCTGAGATTTCCCATTACAATGAATATGATTATGTCATTGTTAATGACGATTTTGATGTTGCCGTCATGGATATGAAGGCAATTCTTCGCGCCGAACGCCTAAAACAAGACAAGCAGAGCGAAAAGCATACTGCGATGTTGAAAGGCCTACTGGCAGAAGATTAAACAATTTTGTACAATTTTCTCTTATTTTTATTAATTAACCACTGGAGTCCTCGATGGCACGCGTAACTGTTCAAGATGCTGTTGAAAAAATTGGTAACCGTTTCGACCTTGTATTGGTCGCAGCGCGTCGCGCACGTCAAATGCAGACTGGTGGCAAGGATCCACTGGTACCAGAAGAAAATGACAAGACCACTGTAATCAGTCTTCGTGAAATCGAAGAAGGTCTTATCAACAAAGATGTGCTAGATGCACGTGAGCGCCAGGAGCAACAAGAGCAGGAAGCCGCTGAACTGGCTGCTGTGAGCTCTATCGCTGGCGACCGCTGATTCAGGAAGCAGACAGTTTGTATCTGTTTGAAAACCTGAGAAGCTCCGCAGCACAATACCTGCCAGAGCCTCATCTTGAGGCTCTTCGGCAGGCGTATCTCGTTGCGCGAGACGCCCACGAAGGTCAATTCCGTACTAGCGGTGAACCCTATATTGTTCACCCTATCGCCGTGGCGCAAATTCTGGCTGAAATGCGCTTAGACCATGAGACCCTCATGGCGGCCCTACTTCACGATGTTATTGAAGATACTGAAGTCACCAAGGAAGATCTGACGGACCGTTTTGGTGCGACAGTGGCTGAATTGGTCGATGGTGTCTCAAAGCTTGATAAGCTGAAATTTCGCGATCGCAAAGAAGCACAAGCTGAAAACTTTCGCAAAATGATCATGGCAATGGTGCAGGATATTCGCGTTATCCTCATTAAGCTCTCTGATCGTACCCACAACATGCGTACCCTTGGTGCCCTGCGTCCCGATAAAAAACGTCGCATCGCTAAAGAAACGCTAGAAATCTTCTCCCCCCTTGCACACCGCTTAGGCATCCATAACATCAAAGTTGAGCTCGAAGAGCTAGGATTTGAAGCCCTTTACCCCAATCGCTATCGCATCTTAAAAGAAGTGGTCAAAATAGCGCGTGGCAACCGTAAAGAGATGATTTCAAAAATCCACTCAGAGATCGAAGGCCGTTTAGTCGATGCTGGGATCAACGGGCGTGTTTTTGGGCGCGAAAAGAACCTGTTCTCCATCTACAACAAGATGAAAAGCAAAGAGCAGCGTTTCCATTCCATTATGGATATCTATGCATTTCGCGTCATCGTTGAAGATCTCGACACCTGTTATCGCGTTTTAGGCCTAGCGCATAACCTGTATAAGCCGCGCCCAGGACGAATGAAAGACTACATCGCGGTACCGAAAACCAACGGCTATCAGTCATTACACACCTCCATGGTAGGCCCACATGGCGTGCCAGTTGAAGTGCAGATTCGCACCGAAGAGATGGATCAGATGGCCGACCGTGGTGTCGCAGCGCACTGGGCTTACAAAGATGGCGAGCGCAACAGCGGCAATACGGCCCATGTTAAAGCACAACGCTGGATGCAAAGCCTGCTCGAGCTACAGCAAAGTGCCGGTAACTCATTTGAGTTTATTGAAAACGTCAAATCCGACCTCTGCCCCGATGAGCTGTTTGTCTTTACCCCGAAAGGACGTATTGTCGAACTTCCTGTTGGTGCAACTGCCGTTGACTTCGCCTATGCGGTACATACTGACATTGGTAATGCCTGCGTTGGCTGTAAAGTGGATCGCCAACCTTACCCGCTTAGTAAGCCACTAAAGAACGGACAAACCATTGACGTGATCATCGCCCCAGGCGCACGCCCGAACGCAGCTTGGCTCAACTATGTGGTCACTGCACGTGCACGCACCAAGATCCGTCAAGTATTAAAAACCATGAAACGCGAGGAGTCCGTCAATCTTGGCCGACGCCTACTCAATCATGCACTTGGCGAGCTTAAAATTGATGATATCAATCAAGGCAATCTTGCGACGATTTTGGCTGAATTAAAACTCGATAGCATGGATGATTTACTTGCCTCAATTGGGCTGGGTGAATCGATGAGTATCGTTATCGCCCGACGTCTGCTGGGCAATGCTGAAGAGCTTACCAATACTGAAGAGAACCGCCTCCCTATTCGTGGTGCCGATGGCATTTTGCTCAATTATGCAAACTGCTGTCATCCCATCAAAGGGGACCCTATCATTGGTCATATTAGTCCTGGACGAGGGCTGGTTATTCACCGTGAAGAGTGCGCCAATATCCGCGGCTACCGACACGAGCCCGATAAATACATGGCGGTAGAGTGGAGCGATGATGTTCAGCAGGAGTTTATCTCCGACCTGCGTATTGATGTGCACAATCATCAAGGCGCATTAGCGGATCTGACCAACACCATCGCCGCGACGGGGTCCAATATTCAAGGCCTATCCACAGAAGAGAAAGATGGCCGTCTCTATACTGTCACGGTGCGTCTCACCACCACGGATCGCGTCCATCTGGCCAATATCATGCGCCGCATACGTGTGATGCCAAACGTGGTGAAAGTTTCACGGCAACGAAACTAATCTACTGATAAAAATGTAATAATATTAAATACGCCCCAGATGAGTTCTCGTCGGGGCGTTTTGTTTGAGAAGACTATGAGCCCAGAACGATTTGCACGAATCCAAGATGTGCTAAAAGCCCGTCAGACCGATTTAACCCTGTGTCTTGAAGAAGTACACAAACCCAACAATGTCTCAGCCATCATCCGCACAGCCGATGCCGCTGGCCTACACCGCGTTCACGCTGTCTGGCCAACACAAGAGATGCGTACCTTAAGCCATACCTCTGCTGGTGCAAGGAATTGGGTTGAAGTTCAAACCCACCCAACCGTCACCGATGCCTTTACCCACTTAAAAGCGCAAGGGATGCAAGTTCTGGTAACAAACCTCTCTGATAGTGCGGTTGATTTTCGTGAAATAGACTTCACTAAACCGACAGCCGTTGTCTTGGGTAACGAAAAGACCGGCATCTCAAAAGAAGCATTAGCCGCAGCCGATCAAGACATCATCATCCCGATGGTTGGCATGGTGCAGTCACTCAATGTTTCCGTTGCTAGCGCCCTTGTGCTCTACGAAGCGCAGCGTCAACGCTCACTGGCAGGCATGTACAACCGTACTCATAGTGCCATTCCAGCAGAAGAGATTAACCGCATTTTATTTGAACGCGGTCATCCTGTATTAGCGAAAGTCGCTAAACGCAAAGGCCTCGCATACCCTCACATTGATGACCAAGGCCAAGTTGTCGCAGACGACGCATGGTGGGCCGCGATGCAAGCAGGCAAATAACCCTTCCTGTGGGGCCTCTTGGCTGGCCCCTCTATAAATAAAGCACGCAACAAGCAACGACTTTGCCAACTGTACGGTTATCCAGTATATTTAGCCCTATACCAGACTCAATGGGGGGCCTATGGCAGCAGGAATGTTGGATGCAGTTGAATTAACCAGCCTTACAGGCGTGGGCGCAAAAGTCGCAGAGAAATTACATCGCATTGGCATCTTTTCTGTGCAAGATCTACTCTTTCACCTCCCATTGCGCTACGAAGACCGCACGCGTGTTTACCCGATCATTTCAGCCATGCCAGGGCAATACCTCACCGTCAGTGGCGAAATTATCGATAGCCAAATCAGCATGGGGCGTCGGCGTATGCTCACAGTGCGACTAAACGATGGCAGTGCCAGCATCACCTTGCGCTTCTTCAATTTTACCGCAGCAATGAAGAATGGTTTTACGCCGGGCCTACAGATAAAAGCCTATGGTGAAATCAAGCGTGGTAAGTTTGGGCTTGAAATGGCCCATCCAGAATACCGCACCTTCTCCGCGCCAACGGAACTGCAACTGGAAGAAACGTTAACCCCCGTTTATCCAACCACAGACGGCCTGCGCCAACAGACCTTGCGCAATTTAACTGACCAAGCCCTCGCCCTACTCGACAAAGCCGCCGTCCCTGAATTGCTTCCTGCTGGGCTCTATCATCACCAACTCAGTATGAATCAAGCCCTGCATATTCTGCATCGTCCAACGCCTGACATTGCCTTGCAGCAGCTCGACAGCGGTCAACACCCAGCACAGCAGCGCTTAATCCTTGAAGAGCTGTTAGCACAAAACTTGTCGATGCTCGCGGTACGTAGCAAAGGGCAACAAGATCGCGCTGTTACGCTAGCAATGTCGACTCAATTGAAGCCGAAGCTGCTGGCAGCCCTTCCCTTCAGCCCAACAGGAGCGCAGACGCGCGTCGTTAATGATATCGAGCACGATTTAACACAACCTCATCCCATGATGCGCTTAGTTCAAGGCGATGTGGGCTCAGGCAAAACCTTGGTTGCCGCTCTTGCAGCGCTGACGGCCATTGAGCAAGGCTATCAAGTCGCACTAATGGCCCCAACGGAACTGTTAGCCGAACAACATGCCATCAACTTTGCCGCTTGGTTAAACCCGCTGGATATTGAAGTGGGCTGGATGGCGGGCAAACTGAAGGGCAAGGCGCGTGAAAAGGAGTTAGAAAAGATCCGCTCTGGGCAAGTAAAAATGGTGATAGGCACGCATGCCCTATTTCAAGAACAGGTCGAATTTGAACACCTAGCATTAATCATTATTGATGAACAGCACCGCTTTGGTGTTAGCCAACGCCTTGAACTGCGGCAAAAAGGGGCAAAATACCAGCAGTACCCACACCAACTCATTATGACCGCAACGCCGATACCTCGAACGCTCTCTATGACGGCGTACGCTGATCTCGACACCTCTGTCATTGATGAACTCCCACCTGGACGTACCCCAATACAGACCGTTGCATTGCCTGATAGCCGCCGCAACGCCATTATCGATCGCGTACGTCACGCCTGCTTAGACGAAGGCAAACAGGCGTACTGGGTCTGCACCCTAATTGATGAATCCGAAGTATTGGAAGCCCAAGCCGCTTCTGATACCGCTGAAGAGCTCGCCGCTTTATTGCCAGAACTAAACATCGGTTTGGTGCACGGCAGAATGAAGGCATCAGAAAAACAAGCCATCATGAGCCAGTTTAAGGCTGGCGAATTACATCTACTGGTTGCAACAACCGTGATTGAAGTTGGGGTTGATGTTCCCAACGCGAGCTTAATGATCATCGAAAACCCCGAGCGCCTTGGGTTAGCTCAGTTACATCAGCTCAGGGGGCGAGTAGGACGAGGAACCGTGGCAAGCCATTGCGTCTTGCTATATAAAGCGCCGTTATCAAAAACAGCCCAGCAACGCCTTGGCGTTTTACGCGATAGCAATGATGGCTTTGTGATCGCGCAACGAGATTTAGAGATACGCGGCCCCGGCGAGTTGCTTGGTACAAAACAAACCGGACTGGCCGATTTTAAGGTCGCTGACTTGGTCAGAGATCAACACCTCATTCCTCAGGTACAAAAAATCGCTCAGCACATCTGGCAACAGCATCGCCCCAATGCCAACGCGATCATTGAACGCTGGCTAGGGCAACGAGAAAACTACTCAAATGCTTAAATTAGAGATGAATGGCCAATGTGAACAGTGACAACGCGCAAGTAAAGACCTTGCGCACAAGACACCAATTATTGATATCAGCCTAACCCGAGCCGTTGCTTAATCCACAGAACTAAGCCTCCCACTATGAGCCATGCCAGTATTCCAAGCATAATGGCATAGTTAGTACCGACATAGCGCAGAGAAAAATACACCGTTAAAGCAAACGCAAACACGGTTGGAATCCCAAAACAGGTGTATAACGCAATCTGCTCAGCTTGCTTAACATCCAGTTGGGGAAACAAAAAGTAGTAGCCCAATGCAGTCACCGCTGGAAATAACACCACAATACCCGCTAAGGAAGCTGGCAGTACACGCCCTAAATACGACACAGTCACAATCATACTGCCACCAGCGACAAATCGGGATAACACTTCTAACAACACAATACACTCTCTACAAAGATACACTTCACAGCGATGGCACCACTCCCTTAAAGGGTCGTACTATACCTTCGCCTTTTTTTTCAATGGCAAACGGAGTTGAACCTGCAACCCACCATCACTTCGGTTTCGAACATCAATCGTCCCTTCGTGCTGATCCATTATCCGCTTTACGATGGCCAAGCCAAGTCCTGTGCCTTCGCTTGCCTTTCCGCGTGCATCGTCCCCTCGAGTTAACGGCTGAAACATCTTATCCACTTGGTCGGTAGGAATTCCTGGACCATTATCCTCAATACAGACCCACAACCAGCGGCGATCAGCGCTCAACCCACAGCTTAATTTTACCCAACCATTGCCATAGCGTTTGGCATTGACCACTAAATTCGTAATACAACGCTTAATGGCAACGGTATCGCCTTTTACCCCGGCAGGCAAAAGCGACAAGTCGAGATCATAATGATGGTCATAACTACTATGCATCTCCAACTCAGCCACTTCGTCTAACACCGCATTCATATCGACATTTTCAGCTTTATGCTCTGTTGTTGATTTCAAGTAGGCCATAAACTGGCTAATGATCTCATTACACTCTTCAGTATCTTTTATCATGCTATCAGCCAAATAGCTTTCTTGCTCTGACATCATCTCCGTCGCTAGACGGATCCGCGTTAGTGGCGTGCGGATATCATGACTGACCCCAGCCAATAATAACGCTCGGTCATCTTCCAGTTGCTTAATACTGTGCGACATCTGATTGAAAGCCCGTGTGACAGAGCGAATTTCTGAAGCGCCCCGCTCAGGAAGTGGTGATGGATAATGACCCCTAGCAACCTGAAGCGCAGCATGCTCCAAATCCTTTAACGGCCGATTCTGCAAACGAATAAATAACCATCCACCCGCTATCACTACTAAGGTAATGATTAGGCTGTAGTAGAACAGTGGTGAGATATCATCTTCTTGCAGTTCGGACAAAGGCACGCGCAAATACTGGCCCGGCATTGCGCTCACATTCAACCATAGAACGTAACTATCCGCCCCCAGCACCAAGCGCACTTCCGTCTCAACCCCAAGTTCGTCACTCATCTCCTGACTAAGGTACTCTACCGGCGTGGCACTGCGATACTCGACAAAGAGAGGATCGCTGTCGATATGCGCGCTCACCCCCAGTTGCTCCAATAACTCTCGGCGCAATGGGGTATCGAGATGAATCGTTTGGCCTGAATCGAGCTTAACGTCCTCATTTAACATTAGACGTACTTCGTACGCCAATATACGGTTAAATTGGTGCAAGCTTGGCAATAGCGCGTAATTTAATACAGTGAGATAAGAGAAAATTTGGCTTGTTATCAATAACCCAGCCAACAAAATCAAACTTCGAGTAAAAGTACTATGAGGCAAAAATCGCATCATCTTCAGCTCCAATTAGGCTCACCTAAATAGCAAATGCCCGGCTATTATGGCCGGGCATCAAAACATGGTTTCAGCGTTTAAGCATCGGCACCATCAGGCACGAAGACATAGCCTAAACCCCACACCGTCTGAATATAACGCGGGCGACTTGGGTCTTCTTCAATCATGCGACGCAAACGTGAAATTTGCACATCAATAGAGCGTTCCATGGCTGAATATTCACGTCCTCGCGCCATGTTCATCAACTTATCACGTGACATCGGCTCACGCGCATTGCTCACTAGCGCTTTTAGCACCGCAAATTCACCCGATGTTAGCGGCATTGGCTCTTCGTTGCGGAACATCTCTCGCGTACCAAGATTTAAGCGGAACTCACCAAACTCAACCACTTTAGAATCAACACTTGGTGCGCCCGGCGCTTCAACATTCTGACGACGCAACACCGCACGAATACGCGCAAGAAGTTCCCGTGGATTAAACGGCTTTGGTAGATAGTCATCTGCGCCTACCTCTAGCCCTACAATACGATCAACTTCATCGCCTTTTGCCGTCAGCATAACAATCGGAAGGTTATTGTTGGCATTACGAAGGCGGCGACAAATAGACAAGCCATCCTCGCCCGGTAGCATGAGATCAAGCACCATTAGGTGAAATGTTTCACGTGAAAGCAATCGATCCATCTGCTCGGCATTAGAGACACTACGTACCTGGAAGCCTTGCTCAGACAAATAACGCTCTAACAACGCGCGCAAACGCATATCATCATCGACAACCAGTACTTTGAAATTTTCCTGCATTTTTCTTACCTGCACTTGACTTGCATTCTGCATCTAAGCTGAGTTTACCTAAAAAAAAACTCAGGGTAGACAAATTAATGTTACGGGCTGTGTCGAGTATACCGCAACTGATACTCGAATCCTGATATAAGGTCTGGAACCGCTGCGTATCTGCACACCACTAACGTGCTAAAAGCCAAAAACGAGACATATTTCACGGTTTTATTATCTATGCTCTCACATATCACCTTCCCCTGAAACAGCCCTTTACTGTTGAGCATATTAATAACCATGCCATGCATTTTAACTGACGAAATTGGCGTACATAACAAAGCACAGTATAGTAAAGGCCAATAGCACCGTGCCCGTCCTCGGATGGTCATCATCAAGTGGCAATACTGCAATGCTTACCCTGAGTGAGTAGGATAGAAAAGTGAAAACCAAATTAGTCACCCGCAAGGGTTACAATAAGCTTAAAGAAGAGCACGATTACCTGTGGGATGTAAAACGCCCAGAAATTACCAAAATTGTCACTTGGGCAGCAAGCCTGGGAGACCGCTCAGAGAATGCAGATTACACCTTTAATAAGAGGGTGTTACGGCAAATAGACAGGCGGGTTAGACACTTAAGAAAGTGCCTAAAAGAGTTACAAATCATTGATTATTCGCCACAACAAGCCGGAAAAGTCTTTTTTGGTGCTTGGGTGGAAATTGAGAACGAAGATGGTGAGCTAAAACGCTTTCAAATCGTCGGACCGGAAGAGATCTATGAGCGAAAAGATTGTATATCGATTGACTCTCCAATGGCACGCGCCCTATTAAAACGCGAGGTCGATGATGAGTTCGTGGTCAAAACCCCTGAGGGTGACAAAGAGTGGTTTATCAACAGTATTGAGTATGAAACAAGCTAAACCACGTAACGGTTTGAAAGCGATCACCTTCAAACCGTCACCTCTTATCGCTTGGACTTAGAAGTAATAACGAAGGCCAACCCAAACATCAGATTCCCAATCACTCTCTAGCTTGTGATTGTTGATTTTCATGGTTGTTTTCCCGTAATCAAGACGTGTATTTAGCCATACCGTCCGGTCTTCATTAATAGGAAGATTAAATGCAGCCTTAAATGCAAAATTATTCATATCCACACTATCACCTGACATGTCTTGATACTCAGGAATAAATGCTAAATGCGCACCTTTATTACCAATACGTTTAACTGCAAAAATACCTGCATTATAGCCATTAACATCTTCATCAACACCAGATAGTACTATATTACCTGTGGTGTAGCCTACTCGAGGAAAAATTAGGATACCTGCAGTATACTTAGGGTTGATCGATGCGATTGCACCAATTGACAATATATCATTTTTAATTTCAGTATCGACATTAATATAGTCAACAGAAAAGCCAACACTTGGTAACGACTCTGATGTTGTGTCTATAATATGAAAATACTGAAAGCGTGATTGAGCATAATTAGCACCAAAGCTATTATTCGCATTGTCACCATCAGAAACCAAATCAACCTCACCCAACAGGGCAAAGGATTGTGTTTCCGTTATCGCACCAGACACCTGGGCTTGTAACTGTACATTTGCATTACCACTGGCTAATATGGCCGCTTGAGAATAGAGCTTTGTAACGTTAGCTGGGTCGACATATTCTTCTGCATATGCGCCCAATGGCGAAGCAAGTAAAAAAGGTACAAGCAATAGTTTTTTCTGCATTTTAATATCATCAAGTTAGTGTAAGCATTCGTCCTTGACATAAATAAATCCATTTACGCTTGTAATAAAACTCACCATCATCTCGTCTCTAATAAGAGTCTGACAGTGGATATATCCTTTTAGTGGAAAGCAACTTATCACATCCATAATAAGCTAACAAACGTTGCTAATAATACCTAATATTAAATAGACGCTTTCTAACGAGCTTTATTAAATATACACATCAATATAATTGACGTGCATTATTTTAAGCGAGGGGATCCTATCACTGACTTATGCCAATTAAAAGCCCACACGGCTGCAATAAAGTCAATTAAATATTTTGACTATAAACAATAAGTGTGTGCAATAGGATATATTCGAATCTAATTCCACCCGCTTCCTGCTGAAATTAATAGCGTTAAAACAGTAACATAATGTCGATAAACGGCACAATATTGATATTTCCATTAAAAATGAGATCACCATCCTAGATAGACAACACTTTATTGACCACAATAAAAAGACTTCTACTTCAGAGTGTTGCGCTATGCGATTACTTATCGGTCTACTGATTTTTAGCACTTCCACCGTCGCGGCCAACTGGCAGCTGCGCATGGATAACGATATTCTGTTGCGAGATGATGGCGATTACTCCAACGGCTTAAGCTTGCGTCGTGCTTCTCACTCCTCATTACATGCCCAGCCCAGCGCCATTCGCTCACAAGGGCAATTATTGCCCGGCTCTGAGCAACGCATCCAGCAGTGGGCATTAGAGCACAAAATGTGGACTCCAAACGAGATCGCAATCTCCACCCCGCAACCCGACGACCGCCCCTATGCCGCAACGCTGAGCATACGTTCGATGCTCAGCAGTCAACACAACAACAACCATTATACCAACTGGATTGAAGCGGGAATCCTTGGCCCAAGCGCTCAAGGGGAGCGCGCGCAGAGACATGTTCACATGTGGACGGATTCCAGCGAACCACTCGGCTGGTCACATCAAGTACAAGACACCTTATTACTCAATGTTGGGATGGAGGGCGATTTCCCACTTTGGCGTCAGCCTAATCACCTGCTCAGCGTGCAGGCAGCCGCAGAATGGGGCACCACATCGCAATACCTGCAAGTGGGAACGAGCGCGATGTGGGGGAAAGGTATCGAGCCCGGCATCTTATCGTCTGTCTACGGTCTAGAGCCGCGTTTTCGCTATGCGACAAATCGGTACTTTCTCTATGCCGCTTTACGACAACGCTATGTACTTGAAGATAAAACAGTAACAGGAAGTGTAAACTACGCTAGCCGCGTCGATCTCACCCCGCACCAGACACTGCTATTATCTGGGCTCTATATTCAGTATCAACAATGGGCGACCGACATCAGCATGCGATATGGGCATAGTACCTTTCGCCCTTCCAGCGATAAATACAACGGCTATGCGTCGCTCGCCCTCTTGTGGTTTTATTAAGCTAAAGAATATGCGGCTTTAGTCCACATTGATCTTTAGCTCAGTATCTGACTCTTCACGCCCATCGCGAATCTCAAAGATTTTATCCGCTTTTTGCGCCATGCCCGGTGCTTGCTCCCAATCCACCGCGCGATAATGCCGCTCGCACATTCGCGCATTGGTCAGCTCATAATCTTCAATTCCCACGACATTGCCATCATGAAACCAGATCATATCAAAGCGAGTGGTACCGATCCCGCCACCTACGGTGCAATATTGCAACACTTCATAACGCCCATGTAGCTGACGATCTCCTGGCTCACCCAGTTGTTCAATCACCACCTGTCGCTCATCTCCAAAGTTAACCCGCGACATATCATAGTCAACTTTAGCGCAGCCACTTAATAGCAGTAACGCTGCATACCATCTCTTTTTCATATCATTACACACAGGAATAACAAGGCCACAGAGTATAATGGAGCACAAATAATCAGCCCAGCCCTAATTGATTTTTCCTCATTTTAACAGTGCGTGCCTCCCTTCCTCTTGCCTGCTCGTCGATGCACCGTAGAATGGAGGCATCAACCCCTAATGAGATTCAATGGATGAGCAAAACGATTTCTCAACTGATCGCTACTGAGCTGAATGTTCGTCAGCAACAAGTAGACGCCGCAGTCAATCTGCTTGATGATGGCAATACCGTACCTTTTGTTGCCCGCTATCGGAAAGAGGTCACTGGTGGACTGGATGACACGCAATTACGTACACTGGAATCACGACTCGGTTATCTGCGTGAGCTCGATGCTCGACGCCAAGTCATCCTAAAATCGATCCGAGAGCAAGAAAAGCTCACCCCACAATTAGAAGCGGCCATTCAAAACGCAGACAGTAAAACCAGCTTAGAAGACCTCTACCTCCCCTACAAACCTAAGCGTCGCACCAAAGGGCAAATTGCCATTGAAGCAGGCTTAGCTCCCTTAGCCGAAGGGTTATGGCTAGATCCGTCTCAATCTCCGGAGCAGGCTGCCACCCGCTATGTTGACCCTGAAAAAGGAATTGCAGATAGCAAAGCGGCATTAGATGGCGCACGAGCTATTCTAATGGAACGCTTCGCCGAAGACGCCACGCTACTAGAGAAAATCCGTCGCCACCTCAATAGTCAGGCAGAGATTCAAGCCCGAGTCGTCAGCGGACAAGAACAAGCTGGCGCTAAGTTCAAAGACTACTTTACGCACAACGAACGCCTAAGCAAAGTCCCTTCCCACCGCGCTCTCGCCATGTTCCGTGGCCGAAATGAGGGAGTGTTACAGCTCAACTTAAATGCAGACCCAACTCAAGATGAGGGGGTAAAAGGCTCCTATTGCGAAGTGATCATTGCTGACCACTATCGTGTCACGTTGGCAGATGCGCCAGCAGACAGTTGGCGCAAACAGGTGATCAGTTGGGCATGGCGTGTGAAAATCGCTCTGCATATGGAAACTGAACTGATGGGCGTGCTACGCGATAAAGCCGAAGAGGGAGCAATGCAAGTCTTTGCTGATAATCTCAAAGATTTGTTAATGGCAGCACCGGCTGGACCTCGTTGCACATTGGCACTCGATCCTGGTCTGCGCACTGGCTGTAAAGTCGCCGTGGTGGATGCAACCGGAAAACTGCTCGATACGACGACCATCTACCCGCACCTGCCACAAAAACAATACGCCCAAGCAGCAGCGGCAGTCGCAGCGCTGATTAACAAGCATCACGTCGATCTGATCGCGATTGGTAACGGTACCGCCTCTCGAGAGACCGATGCCTTTGTTACTCAGCTCCTTAAAGAGCATGAACTAAAAGTGCAAAGTGTGATGGTCAGTGAGGCTGGGGCATCCGTTTACTCAGCATCAGAATTGGCTGCCAACGAATTCCCGAACCTTGACGTCTCATTGCGAGGCGCCGTGTCGATTGGACGCCGCTTACAAGACCCGCTTGCTGAGCTGGTGAAAATTGATCCTAAGTCGATTGGTGTTGGTCAGTATCAACACGATGTCAGTCAAAGCTTGCTAGCTAAGCGCCTTGATACGGTGGTTGAAGACTGTGTGAACGCCGTTGGCGTCGACGTGAATACGGCATCGGTTCCACTGCTGACTCGGGTGGCAGGATTAAATTCCACCATCGCGAAAAATATCGTCGCATATCGAGACGAACATGGGCGCTTTACTAGTCGCAGCACATTAAAGAAAGTCGCACGTTTAGGGCCTAAAGCCTTTGAGCAATGCGCTGGCTTCCTACGTATTATGCAAGGGAAAAACCCGCTCGATTCATCGGCAGTCCACCCAGAATCTTATGCGATTGTAAAAGCGATGGCAGAGCAGGCGAATAAGGCGCTGGACGCGATCATTGGCAACAAAGAGTTTTTGCGCACCATTACGCCGGCACAATTTGTGACAGAGCAAGTGGGACTACCCACCATCAACGATATCATCGCTGAGTTAGATAAACCGGGACGCGATCCGCGACCTGAGTTCAAAACTGCCACCTTTGCCGAAGGCATTCATCAGGTGAAAGATCTTATTCCGGGCATGATATTAGAGGGGGTGATCACCAATGTAACCAACTTTGGTGCGTTTGTTGATGTCGGCGTCCATCAAGATGGGTTGGTGCATATTTCTGCCCTGTCGGATAAGTTTATCTCCGACCCGCGTGACGTCGTTAAGGCTGGCGACGTGGTCAAAGTTAAAGTGATGGAAGTTGATATTGCGCGTAAGCGAATTGGCATGTCAATGCGCCTTAGCGATGAGCCTGGCCAAACACGCCCGGCGCGCGAAACGCATTCAACGACTCCGAACAAGCCGCGTCAACCACGCAATGAGCCTCGTGGTGGTTCAACGATGGGGAATGCCTTTGGTGGCGCCATGGCTGATGCGTTTAAAAAAGCGCGCAAATAACCTAATTGGCCGTAATAATCGCGAGGGCTACCCTCGCGATTTAAATAACCACTAAATACTTCACGGTCGGGTTCGGCAATGTTGTCGTCGCATAACGCCGACTCACGACCCCTTTAACACGCATGGCAAAGCTAAACTGCTCGAGCTTTTCTAATACTTCTCGGGGGAGCTTAATCCTCAAGGTATAGCCTTGCGACTGATCGCCCAAGTACGTGTTAGGAGACAACAATTGCGCCAAGTGTGCCAAGTCACTACCTTCAGCATAAGCCAATGACAATAGATCCGCAGGCTGATGATTGGCAGGCTGATAATCGACATGTTCGCTAGGGTCCCAGCTCGGACGCTGATGCTGCTTATCATCGGAGCGCAATGCACGCTCTTTGGCACTGGCTGTGGCTTGAGCCGTCGGGCGTACTTTTTCTCGCACCCGATTATCGCGCGCCGTCTGCTCTGTTGGGATATTCACCGTTGGTGCGATAACGGGCGCCCCTGTCACCGTGGGTAACGTTAGCATTGATTTATCCCCCCGCCCACTATGCCACTTTGTGCCAATCTAACCAGAACCAAGCTCGTCATCTAACAACAGTAGCATAAACCAATAAGCGCATCACTGACAGCAGTGCTAACTACGCTGACTAACGCATTATGCCTTTAAACAAGTAACGCAATGATTCCGCCTACCGTCCCAATCGCCTTAAGCACTTGCCCGGCTTTGTAGGCTTCATCTTCTTGCAACTTCACAGACTCTGGGTGATCCATGCCAACCGCGCCATACGTAAATGATTTCAACTTTTCTGACCCATTTTCAAGCTGTTGCTCTGCATCGTGCTGCGCGGCAGCTTCCAATGCCGCAACTTGTCGCCGCAAGGCCGTTGAATCTAGTGACGACTGGCTCGTCTGCGGAGCAAACGGTGCCCGGGTTAGACTCTCATCCCTTATCGACTTCACGGTTGGTGACACCACATATATCGACCTGCCACCGGTGGGTTGTATCGCCATCTTGCTTGACTCCTTTCCCTGTCCTTCCTATTAGATTATCGGCAACCTCGCATTAAAGTTGAGCAATAATCGTGCAAACAATCATCAGCAAGTCTGTCGCGCAATCATGGTGCAGCTATTCAAGTGAGGTAACAAAGGTGCGCAGTGCTGCCACAAACTCCTCGGGGTGGGAAATAAATGGCGCATGCGATGCCGCTTGAAACACCACCGAGGTAGAGTTAGTTACCTGACTGTCTAGCTCTGTGGCAACCTTGATTGGCACAAGCCCATCTAATCGGCCATACATGCGTAACCACGGTGAAGCTATCGCCCCCAGCTCCTCACGCAAATCAAGCTTCGCCAACCAATCAAGCCCTTGCTTTAGCGCCACCGGGTCCGGGCTTGGGTAGTCCAACACGGCGCTTTTCAGTTGCTTAATATCTTGCCTCGCCGTTTTGCTTCCCATTGCCTGCAGCGCCATGAACCGCTCAATCAAGGCTTGGTAATCCTCAGCTAACTGCGTTTCAAATTCCGCCAATACACTAGGTTTAATGCCGCGCCAGCGCGGCTGTGCGGTAAAGCATGGACTGCTTGCGACGGTCACCAACGCCTTGACCCGTTCGGGCGCCATTAAGGTCGCCTTTTTAGCCACGAGGCCACCTAACGACCATCCTAGCCAGATTGCACTTGCTGGTAATTTGTTAAGCAAAAGTTGCGCCACTTCGTCAATATGTTCACTCACATACTGACTGTTATAGCCATAGCCCGGTAAATCAATCAAATGCACCCTAAAGTAGGGCGTCAACAGCGGCAGCAAATGATGCCATACTGCAGCGTTCATTCCCCAGCCATGAATGAGAACCAGATCGTAACCTTCACCTTCTATACGCCATTGATATTCCGCTGTCATCTACACTGTCCTTTATCGTGAAGGTTAAATGGTAAGTGAGAGTCAGGATCAAAACAATCTTTCTCAAACAAACAGAAAAGTGTCATCTGTGTACGTTGCCGTTACGTGCCAATGAACACTTTTGTTGCGATGACTGTCGCCATTGGTGTCGTGCGCCAGCTCACTGCCAACGCTGCGGATTGCCGGCCACGGGTAGCCCAAGTCAGTGCGGTACGTGCCTGCGCTTGCCGCCTTTGTGGCAAACATTGACCGCTATTGGCCCCCACCAATTTCCGTTGGACATGTTAATCCGCCGCTTTAAGTACCAGCGCCAACCTTGGTTAGCCAAGCCACTCGCCGCATGGCTTAGCACACAAATACACCACCCCGCCTCACTGTTATTGCCCGTACCAATGCACTGGCGTCGCCGTCTATTACGGGGGTACAACCAAAGTGCTTTACTCAGTCAGGCTCTCAGCCAACATTTAAACATTCCCGTCAGTTACCATCACTTAAAACGCCAGCGCCATACCCAACCGCAGCAAGCCCTTGATCGGCAGCAACGTTTGCACAACCTTAAAGACGCATTTGCACTCTCGACGACGGCATCACTTCCCCAGCATGTCGCTCTAGTGGATGATGTCGTTACGACTGGCGCCACCGCCAACAGTTTAACGCAACTCTTACTCGACCATGGCGTCAAACGGGTCGACATCTACTGTTTATCACGCACCACTCCCCCACAATAAACCACATTGAAAATAAGGATGATCGTTGAGCAATGAAGGAGTAGAATGGAGATAAAACATACTGAACAAGTCAGGTATTTGCCGTGTCACAAATTATCATTACTGAAAATGCTCAATCTCATTTCGCCAAACTGCTTGAGCAACAAGCCGAAGGCACCAATATTCGTGTTTTTGTTGTTAATCCTGGTACACAAAATGCCGAGTGTGGCGTTTCTTACTGTCCACCAGAAGCAGTAGAAGGCAGTGATACCAAAGTCGATTTCGACGGCTTTGCTGCTTATATCGATGAAACCAGCCTGCCTTTTCTTGAAGATGCTGAAATCGATTTTGTCACCGACAAAATGGGCTCTCAGCTCACCTTAAAAGCACCGAATGCCAAGGTACGTCAAGTCGCTGATGATGCACCACTGATCGAACGTGTTGATTACGTCATTCAAACCGAGGTTAATCCTCAACTTGCTGGGCACGGTGGTAATGTTAGCGTGGTGGAAATTACCGATGAAGGTATTGCTATCCTGCAGTTTGGCGGTGGGTGTAATGGGTGTTCGATGGTCGATGTAACGCTAAAAGAAGGCATCGAAAAGCAGCTGCTGGTCCAGTTTGAAGGCGAACTAACCGGCGTGAAAGATGTGACTGAGCATGCCCACGGTGAGCACTCATACTACTAAGCCTCTCTACAGCGATGACTTTTAAGTAAAAACAACAACGGCACCAATTCCCTATTGGTGCCGTTGTTATTTAGTCTTCTGCGCATCACAGCAAATAGTGATCGGCCAGCAAGGCAACAAACAGCACCAATAGATGCCAAATCGAAAATTTAAATGTTCCCCAAGCCTGCCCGGGTTTATCGGTAAATTTCAATACCAACGCGTAATAGATAAAGATTAAATTGGCGCTTCCTGCCACCAGCAAATATAGCCAACTGCTCATCCCTGTTAACCAAGGTAGCAACCCAACAACAAACAGCAGAAAGGTATAAAATAGCACCATGGTTTTGGTAAATGCGATGCCATGCGTCACCGGTAACATCGGGACACCGGCTTTGGCGTAGTCGTCACGACGGTGAATCGCCAATGCCCAAAAATGAGGGGGCGTCCACGCAAAGATCAGCATCACCAATAGCAACGCATAACTATGAACCTCTCCCGTCACGGCCGTCCAACCCAGCAATGGCGGCGCAGCCCCCGCTAAACCACCAATAACAATATTTTGCGGTGTGGCATGCTTCAGCCATACTGTATAGACCAAGGCATAACCGACCAAACTTGCCAACGTTAGCCATGCCGTCAGCGCATTCAAGGCATACAACAACACAAACCCCACCACCATCAATACGACACCAAACAACACCGCATGCGGGGTTGCCACACGGCCTTTCGCCAATGGGCGATGGTAGGTGCGTGCCATCTGTGCATCAATTCTGCGGTCCAAGACATGATTAAACACGGCAGCAGCAGCCGACTGACAGCCTATCCCTAATAACCCAACCAGTAAAACATGCCACGGCGGCAATGTTGGCGTGGCTAAACACATGCCGACAAGTGCCGTCAGCAACAGCATTGCCACCACTTTGGGCTTGGTCATGGTGAGGTAATCACGCCAACCAAAAGAGACCGATAAAAGAAGTGCATCAGATTTTGCCATATTGGCCTCCGTGTGAATGAAATGCGCGTTGCGCCAATGTGACGGCTTGTACGCTGTATAACATGCTCAATAACAACCCTAGCCCCACCACATTGTGCGCAACGGCATTCGCTAACGGCAGCATCGACACCACGTTATTAATCCCTAAGAGAATCTGCAAACAAAGCATTAAGGCGGGTATCGACCAGTATTGCTTGGCAACGCCGCTTCTCGCTAAACGAATCAAGTAACTCAATACCACAATTGTTGTAACGATAGCGCCTAGCCGGTGAGTCACATGAATAGTGACGCGCTGAGCGTAATCGAGTACACCAAACTGATATGTCTCATGTTCAGGTTGCAGCAGATAAAACGCCGTCGCATCATACATATCAATCCAATCTACCTGACAAAACGGCAAGCTGGTACAAACGACCGCAGCGTAGTTAGCAGAGGTCCATCCTCCCAATGCGATCTGTCCCACAACACAAGCGGTTGCTATCACACCGAGATATTTCAAATGCCGACCAAGGTTCGGCATGGCGCCGTACCACGCCTTTCGATAGCACAGCCACTGCCACCAAAGCAGAGAGACGAGCGCAAACCCACCCAAGAGGTGCCCCATGACAATCAAAGGATTCAAATTCATGGTGACCGTCCACATCCCTAGCATGGCCTGAAATATCACCAGCAGTAATAAGGACGCTGGCCCTGTGAGTGGCAGCTTTAAGCGCCAAGCCGCAATAAACACCACCAAAATCATCACACCCAAACTGGCTGCAAGGTAGCGGTGTATCATCTCATTCCATGCCTTATCGACTTCCAACGGCATATCAGGATAAAGGCGCGTCGCTTTGCTGACTTGCGCGTCAGTACTCGGTACGGTCAATGAGCCATAACAGCCGGGCCAGTCTGGGCAACCTAATCCCGCTTCCGTCAACCGGGTGTACGCCCCCATTCCCACCACCACGACCCCAAGCAGCAAAGAGAGCAACAACAAACGCGGATAGATTTTCATGGTCACTCCCTGTTACCCAATCCTGGACAGTTTCAGTAGACGTTTAATGTCGCGCACCATCGCCTTACCTTGCGCCATTATGGCTGGTTTCTCTTGCTCAATCGGATAAGCCAGCATAATGGTACCGTGCGGGTCCATCACGTATATTGCTGCGCCACCATACGGCAAATGCTGCCACGCTTGTTGCTCTGCTACCGTGATAGGTTTCGTTTCCATTCCCGACAGCAATGCATTTTCGGCTTCTGCCCGTTGCACGGCTGGCTGCACCAATAATTTGCTTGCGAGTCGCTGTGAAGGCTCACCAATCACTTGCGGTACCTGACGCAAATTAAACAACGCCCCCGCGCATGATTGATCGCAAGGCGTAGGAGGGAAGTACCAGAGCTGCCATTGAGGCTGCTCTGGGCTTAGCCATGCTAGCTGTACTGGCTCATCCAGTAACTTGCCTCGATTGGTCACGCCCCCTTGATACCACTGATTTGATAACATTACCCATGCCAGAATCACTGGCACGATGAACGCCAACAAAAGTAACCACAAATTTAAACTGCGTTTCATCACGTCCTCCGTAACCAAAATCCTGCCAAGACGAACACCGCTCCAGCCAACAAAAACCATTGCAGCGCATAGCCATAATGTTTTTGTGCCGACATCACTGTTGGCACCCAAATCGACTGCAGAGCCAAGGGGTGTGTCGCATCAAGTTGTACAATGTACTCGCTCAATGCAATTCCTGACGCTTGACTCAATGTTGTCATATCAATCTGCTGTACGCGTCCAAGCAAATCCGCTTCCGCACCGCCACTAAGAAGCAGCGTTTGACTTGGCAAAGTGACAATGCCGCCATACTGCACTGCCGGTGAAATACTCTTAAACTGTGCTGCTATCTCGGGCAATTGACTTCTTTGTTGTGGCGCCTTCGCCCAGCCAAAGTTAACCAGCACGGTTCCCGATTCTGTTCTCAATGGGATATGAAGCTGATACCCAACCCTGCCTCGATAAGTTTGGTTATCTAACCAGACCAAATGCTCAAGGAGTAACTCACCAGAGAGCATGACGCGATAAAAAGGGGCCGGTATCGACTGCAGCGACGTAAACGACTGCTGCTGACGCTGGGTATATTGTGAGGTCAGCAGTGTTTTTTCTTCTGCACGCGATAGCTGCCACAGCCCTAACTTGACGAGCAGCGCAACCACAACCACAGTAAATAGACAAAACCCTAACCGCCGAAGAGGTTGCCTTGTGTGGATTAAAGCGCTGATAGTCATCTTATTGATCTTTGTCCTTTTCAATTTATTTCGGGCACTTCCTGCCTTGCTAAAAGGTGAACAGAGTAAGCCGCTATCTCACTTTCTTGGGCGGCGTCTGCTATGGTCCGTTATCATCTTCTCTTTATTGTTACTCGCTATCGCTGGCGGCATCATCACGCCCAATCCTAGACCCTACTAAGGTTGAAGCATTTTAAGCTCACTACAGTATGTAGACGAAAATGAATAACATTAGCCAAACCACATCAACAAAGTGCCAGTACCACACCCCAGCCTGAAACGCGAAATGCTTTTCCGGGGAGAAATGCCCGCGCAGTACGCGTAGCCAGACAATAAACAATATCAAGGTCCCCAAGGTGACATGCACACCATGAAAGCCGGTTAATAAATAAAAGGTGTTACCGTAAACACCGGAGTCGAGCTTAAGATCCATTTCTTGATAGGCATGCAAATACTCTTCTCCTTGGAAGAAGACAAACAAACTTCCCAATAGCACCGTCAGTAGTAGAAACAGCACCAAGCGTTGACGATTGCCTTTCTCCATCGCGACATGAGCAATGTGCACCGTAATGGAAGATGTCAGTAAAATCAGTGTATTAATTAGTGGCAAGCCCATCGCGCCCATCGCATTGGTCTGGGTACCATCGGGCGTGGTGGTAAGAGGCCAGGTGGGGATAAATTCCGGCCATAGCACGGCATGCGTCATGGCATTATTGGCAGCCCCGCCAAGCCAAGGCACCGCAATCATACGCGCATAGAACAACGCACCAAAAAAGGCAGCGAAAAACATCACTTCAGAAAAGATAAACCAGCTCATTCCTTGGCGAAAAGAGCGATCCATTTGCGCACTGTATAACCCCGCCATCGACTCACGAATAACATCTTTGAACCAGCCAAATAGCATAATCAACAAGACGCCAATACCCGACAACAATAGCCATGGGCCGTTACCCCCAAATAAGCCACCCACTGTGGCGCCCGCGCCCATCGCAATCATAAACAGCGCAATTGCGCCGATAATGGGCCAGATGCTCTGGGCTGGCACATAGTAGTGTTGATGCTGGCTTGACATAGCGAACCTCATTTCCATCTATTTCTGGTTGTGTGCGTTATGGCGCTGGCGGAACCTCAAACAAGGTATAAGCCAACGTCAACGTATGAATATCTTCCGGCAGCGCAGGATCAATATAGAAAATCAGCGGTAGCGCCGCCTCTTCGCCAGACGCAAGCGGCTGACGATTAAAGCAAAAACACTCAATTTTATTTAGGTACTTCGCAGCTATCCCAGGGGTCACAGAAGGCACAGCTTGCCCTACCACATCCTGTGCACCCAAATTGGTGGCCAAATAAGCCATCTCGTGGGTATCCCCAGGGTGAACCTGCATCTCTTTTACTTCAGGGCCAAATCGCCACGGCAAGCCGTCTTTAGTATATGCAACAAATTCAATCGTCACGGTTCGGCTGCTATCACGCCGCTCACTGTGTGCACTGGGTGTCGACGCCGTTTTGCCATTGATGCCAGTAATGTCGCAAAAGACGTCATACAGGGGCACCAACGCAAAAGCAAAGCCGAACATCGCCAGCGCAGCGACCACCAATTTAGCGGTTGTTCGTCGTGTCGATGCCATACTCTAGTCCACCTTCGGGGGTGTTTCGAAGGTATGCAGAGGCGCTGGAGATGGTACTGTCCACTCTAGTCCTTCAGCTCCTTCCCAAGGCTTGGCACTGGCTTTTTCGCCCCCGCGTACGCACTTCACCACCAAGGCAAGAAAGATCAATTGCGACAAGCCAAACGCAAAGCCGCCAATACTCACCACCGCATTAATATCGGCAAACTGCAACGCATAATCGGGAATGCGTCGCGGCATGCCGGCAAGGCCAAGGAAGTGCATAGGGAAAAACAAGATATTGACCGAGATAATCGAACACCAAAAATGCCACTTCGCAAGACGCAAGTTATACATGTGCCCTGTCCACTTCGGCAGCCAATAGTAAGCAGCAGCCATAATGGAGAAGATGGCGCCCGAGACGAGGACGTAATGGAAGTGGGCAACGACAAAGTAGGTATCATGGTACTGAAAATCTGCCGGGGTAATGGCAAGCATCAAGCCGGAAAAGCCGCCGATGGTAAATAGCACGATAAACGCAATGGCAAACATCATCGGCATTTCAAATGATAGCGACCCCCGCCACATCGTTGCTACCCAGTTAAAGACTTTCACTCCGGTCGGCACTGAGATCAGCATGGTGCAATACATAAAGAACAGTTCCGCAGCCACGGGCATGCCAGTGGTAAACATATGGTGCGCCCAGACCAAAAAACTCAACCCTGCAATCGATGCCGTGGCATACACCATAGAGCTGTAACCAAAGAGCCTTTTACGAGAGAAAGCGGGAACAATAGCGGAAATGATACCAAAGCTCGGTAAAATCATGATGTAGACTTCAGGGTGACCAAAAAACCAGAAGATATGCTGGAACATGACAGGATCCCCCCCACCAGCCGCGTCAAAGAAGCTGGTGCCAAAGTATTTGTCCGTTAACACCATGGTCACTGCCCCTGCTAATACGGGCATTACCGCAATCAATAAGAAAGCCGTAATCAGCCACGTCCACACAAACAGTGGCATTTTCATGTAGGTCATACCGGGGGCACGCAAGTTCATAATGGTAACGATGACATTGATCGCCCCCATGATGGAGCTGATCCCCATAATGTGCACCGCAAACACAAATAGACCAGTGCTCTCTGGGCTATAGGTTGTCGACAGGGGCGCGTAGAACGTCCAACCAAAGTTTGGCCCGCCGCCCTCCATAAATAGCGACATGATCAGCATTAGAAACGCAAAAGGCAGAATCCAAAAGCTCCAGTTATTCATACGTGGTAGTGCCATATCGGGTGCACCGATCATCATCGGTATCATCCAATTCGCTAAACCGGTAAATGCTGGCATCACCGCGCCAAAAACCATAATCAGGCCGTGCACTGTGGTCATTTGGTTAAAGAAGTTAGGCTCGATTAACTGCAGCCCCGGCTGAAATAATTCAGCTCGAATTACCATTGCCATCGCCCCGCCCAGCAAAAACATGCTGAAGCTGAAAATCAGATACAATGAACCGATCTCTTTATGGTTGGTGGTCAACAACCAGCGCATGATTCCCGTCGGGCCATGGTGATGGGGAGCTTGTTCATCAACTAACACACTGCTTTGTTCTTTTTCAGGCAAGGTATCGCTCATTTTTCCACTCCCTATAATGACTCGCCGTTGAGTACTGCCTGAACTTCTGCAGCCTGTACCGTATCGCCAGTGTTATTGCCCCACGCATTACGCTCGTACGTCACCACTGCCGCCAGCTCTTTTAAACTGAGTTGCGGACCAAACGCCTGCATCGCCGTTCCAGCTTGGCCGTGAACAACAACACTTAAATGCTGTAGCTTGCCTTTGGGATCAATCGAGACCCCTTCTCCTGCCAAGGCAGGGAAAGCACCGGGGATACCTTGTCCATTGGCTTGGTGACAAACAGCACAGCGCGCGTTATATGTCTTCTCACCCAGAGCCATTAACTCATCCATTTCCATATTCATCGCCAGTAAGCGTTGTTCTTCTTCTTGCGCTTGCTGTTGAGCTAATTGGGTTCGTTGTAACCACTGTTCGTACTCGGCTGGCGCTTTGGCTATCACAACGATTGGCATGAACCCATGATCTTTCCCGCACAATTCGGCACACTGGCCACGATAGATGCCAGGCTTATCGATACGCGTCCACGCTTCATTAATAAATCCTGGGTTGGCATCTTTTTTCACGGCAAAGTCGGGCACCCACCACGAGTGAATCACGTCTTGCGACGTAATAAGAAAACGGATTTTTTTGCCGGTTGGCACCACCAGCGGGCGGTCGACCTCAAGCAGGTAATTTTCACGCTTTTCTGTACGGTTATCGATTTCGGCGGGACGGGTCGCCAACAACGAGTAGAACGCGACCTCATCGTCAAAATAGCGGTAGTGCCATTTCCATTGTGAACCGGTGATCTGAATGGTTAAATCGGGCTCGGAAGTGTCTTCCATTGCCAACAGGGTTTTTGTTGCAGGGATGGCCATACCGATCAAAATAATGAATGGAATCACTGTCCACAGCACCTCCACTTTGGTGCTTTCATGGAAGCTCGCCGCGACAGCCCCTTTAGATTTGCGATGGTGGAAAATAGCCCAGAACATGGCACCAAATACCACGATCCCAATAGCACAACAGATAAGAAATATCGTCATGTGAAGGTCGTACACCTGTTGGCTCACTTGCGTGACCCCGGGTGTCATATTAAGTTGCATCTCTTCGGCATGTAGCTGAGACGCAAACAATACCAAAGCCAACACGATAAGATGGCGTGCAATCACCAATACCTCCCGATCTTCCCGATCAAACTGTAAAAAAGCGCTTCGCCAACGAGCTAAAAGCCACGCAGCATGCCGCAAATAGTGTAAAAACACAGAAAAGCCTGCTTTTTAACACTTTGTTTACATCTAAGTTAGTTCAGGAATATCGAAACAGACAAATAGAGTGAGAGAAAAATCGCAAAATGACAGGAAAAAGAGACAAAATAAAACAGAGGATGTGTAGCCAGCCGCAAAATACTTGCCGCCAGCTACAGCAACGGAGTCAATACCAGAGTTACATCCAATGTGTATTGCGGATCACACCAACAGCAATACCTTCAATGCTAAATTGCTGATGCTCTAGATCAACCACAATCGGAGAAAACTCTTCATTTTCAGCATGCAGCAGCACTTGTGCCCCTTTGTGTTCGAGGCGCTTCACCGTGACATCATCTTCAACCCGAGCAACCACTACCTGACCATTACGCACATCTTGTGTCTTGTGCACAGCCAGTAAGTCACCATCAAGGATGCCGATATCTTTCATGCTCATACCGTTAACTCTAAGCAAGAAGTCTGCCGATGGTTTAAACATAGCAGGGTCGACCTTGTAATGGCTTTCCACATGCTCTTGCGCCAAAATCGGCTCACCTGCCGCCACGCGACCAATCAATGGCAGACCTTCTTCCATCTCTTCGTTGCTCGCATTCAAGAGCAAACGAATCCCACGCGATGCGCCGGGTATAATTTCAATCGCCCCTTTTTTAGCAAGGGCTTTTAAGTGTTCTTCTGCGGCATTAGCAGAACGGAACCCCAATTGGCGAGCGATCTCCGCTCGCGTCGGAGGCATCCCCGATGAATCGATATGGTCTTTGATAAGATCATAGACTTCTTGTTGTCGCGGCGTTAAAGGTTTCATAACTCACCCTGTCTTTTTATACAGTTAACTGTGAGTATATCCAGTGTTAAGGAAATTGAAAAGCGCTTAATTCGGCAACAGTTAAATTATTTTCTTGTTTTACTATACCAGCAGTACTTCAAGCCACACATATCCACACAATATCAAAGCCATCAATACCGCCGCCGAGCCTGCATCTTTCGCTCGGCCAGAGAGCGGATGCTGCTCTATCCCGATCCGATCCACAATCGCTTCTATGGCGCTGTTTAATAGCTCGACTATCAGCACCAGCACCACCGTTCCTACCAAGAGTATGCGTTGTATCGTGTTCACTTCTAACCAAAATGCCAGCGGAATCATAAATAGCGCCAGAATCAACTCCTGACGAAAGGCCACTTCATGCACAAACGTACTACGCAAACCTTGCACTGAGTAGCGTGCAGCTAAAATAAGCCGCTTGATCCCAGTTGCTTTTTGCATTCCATCTTCCTGTTATTACATTGATTGCCTATGTTTAATATAGCGCTGTACAAACAGTTGCCATGAAATTTGCAAATTGTTACGCAATGACTGAATGTTAACCCCATTTCTGCTATTCTTGCGGCGCATAAAGTAACTGAGGCAAATAACCACATGTCACGCGGGCTACCCCTGTATCATTCGTTGCTGAAACTGCCACTCTCTTTGTTGGTAAAAACGAACTCAATTCCCACTGATCCGGTGTCAGATTTAGGGTTAGATCTCTCTAAGCCTATCGCCTATGTACTACCGTTTCAGTCATCCACTGATCTATTGACGCTAAGCAAAAGCTGTAAAGAGTTAGGACTACCAGATCCTCTCACTCCAATAGAGCTTAATGGAAACTCGATCCCGCGCTATGTTTTTGCGGGCCGAGGACCAAGTATCTTTGGTAGTGACAATGCACTACCTGAAACATCACAGCAGCGCTTCCAAACGCTACTAAAGCTTCATCACCAAGACAGCGAGCTTGATGTACAGTTGATTCCTGCATCTGTACTTTGGGGACGAAAGCCTGGACGTGAGCATGATCATAACCCGCAACTGCGCCCACTTAACGGACCAGAAAAGTTCTACAACATCCTGACCCAAGGGCGTGATTGTCTCGTGCGTGTCAGCACCCCTGTCTCCTTACGTTACATGGCAGATCACCATGGCACGGACGAATCGATCGCCCTCAAACTGGCTCGTGTTGCCAAGATCCACTTCTCACGACAAAAACTGGCAGCATCGGGGCCTAAATTGCCCGATCGTCAAGTGCTGTTTAAGCGCTTATTACAATCGCAAGCGATTGAGAAAGTAATTCAAGACGAGGCGCGCAGCCGTAACGTTAATGAAGAGAAAGTGCGTAAAGAAGCACATGAGATGATGGAAGAGATCGCCGCTGATTTCTCCTATTCCTTGATAAAACATGGCGACCGTGTTCTTAGTTGGCTGTGGAATCGTCTATATAAAGGGATCAATATCAATAACGCTGAACGCGTTCGTCAGCTAGCACAAGATGGACAAGAAATTGTCTATGTGCCGTGTCATCGTAGTCATATGGACTACATGTTGCTCTCCTATGTTCTCTACAAACAAGGATTAGTACCGCCTCATATCGCGGCAGGTATTAATCTGAACTTTTTCCCTGCGGGCCCCATTTTCCGCCGCGGCGGGGCATTCTTTATTCGCCGCAGCTTTAAGGGCAATAAGCTCTACTCAACGGTTTTCCGCGAATACTTGGCTGAGCTGTTTACGAAAGGCTATGCCGTTGAGTATTTCAGTGAAGGGGGACGATCTCGCACTGGACGCCTGCTCCCTGCGAAAACGGGCATGCTCGCCATGACCATTCAAGCAATGCTACGTGGATTGAACCGCCCCGTTACTCTGGTGCCAGTCTATATTGGCTACGAGCACGTGATGGAAGTGGGCACGTATGCCAAAGAGTTACAAGGCCAGCGTAAAGAGAAAGAGAACTTCGGCTTAGTGCTACGTATGTTGCGAAAACTGCGTAATCTCGGCGAAGGATATGTCAACTTTGGCGAGCCAATCTCCGTCAACCAGTTCCTGAATCAAGAAGCCCCTGAGTGGCGTCAAGACATCAATCCAATGGAGCCGGTCAAGCCACAATGGATGACTCCTACGGTGAATAAGCTGGCCGTCAAAATGATGACCCACATCAACGACGCTGCCGCAGCCAATGCCATGACATTATGTGCACTGGCGTTATCATCATCACGCCAGCGCGCCTTAAGCCGCGAAGCTTTGATCGAGCAGATAGACTGTTACTTGCAGTTGCTCGAAAAAACACCGTACTCGCCAGAGGTAACGGTACCAGACAGCGATGCGGCGGCACTACTTGCTCACGCAGAAGCAATGGATAAGTTTATCATCACCAATGATGCACTTGGTGATATTGTCTCTCTCGACAGAGAGCAATCGGTGCTGATGACCTACTACCGTAACAATATCATTCACCTGTTTGCGATTCCGTCGCTGATTGCTCATGTCGTGGTTCAGCACCATAGCTTAACCCAAGATGAATTACACGAGCAGATAGAACTCCTTTACCCTTTCCTCAAGGCCGAGCTGTTCTTACGTTTTGAAACCGATGAACTGACGGCGGTGGTAGATAAGACAGTACAAGAGCTGGTTCGTCAACGCTTACTCAATGCTGATGGGCTGCATATTAGCCTCAATCAAGCTCGTATTGGACCACTGCAGTTACTGGCCCGAACCATCAGTGAGACATTGCAACGTTACGCCATTACACTGACACTGCTTAATGCGTCGCCAGAAATGCTACGCAGCGACTTAGAACAACAAAGTCAAATGATGGCACAGCGCCTTAGTCGTTTGCATGGTATTAATGCACCAGAGTTCTTTGATAAGGGTGTCTTTGCGATACTGGTTCGCACCTTGCGTCAAGAAGGCTACCTCAACAGTGATGGGCAAGCGATGGCAAAACCTGTCGAGAACCTAGCCTCGATTTTGAGTGGACTGGTCTCATCAGAAGTAAAACTGACCATCCAAGCGGTAATGAATAAAGACAACGCTTAGTTCTACGCCTTGTTCCTTCAACAAAAAACGCATCATGATGATGCGTTTTTTTTGTCTTTTTGTTCATTGTCATTACTATAACGTAAGCGATTGAGCTATGGCGACCCTAGTGCTCATATCGCTGCACAGCATGCTTTTGACCTCCAGTGATCCCAAAGCTCAAATCGCTGTACCGCTTTTTGAGCGCAAGGACACCGGTAACCCTAAAGCTGTATCAACTAGCTTTCCAGCAAGCGATTATCTGGGGTAAGAATATCCGACCAAGGCAGCGTCTCATCACCTAAGGTAATGAAATTGGGGTTTTCTAGCGTTTCTCGCAGATTGTACGATAACGGCTGTAAGTGCGTATTTAGTATTCGCCCCCCCGCCTCTTCAACAATGCATTGCGTTGCTGCTGTATCCCATTCACCCGTTGGCCCAAGCCGCAAGTAACAGTCCACCGCCCCTTCAGCCACTAAACACGCTTTTAGGGCTGCAGACCCAAGCGGAACTAAATGATAATTCCATGCCGGGTCGAGGCGATTGGTGATAGCATCAATATCTTGGCGACGACTGATCGCCACGGCTATATTGCGGCTATTATGACGATGGGTATGGGTTGAGATTGGTAATGTTCCTTCGCCGTTGGTTTTAAACGCACCTTCACCCTGACAGGCATAGTACACAACATCAGACACAGGCGCATAGACCACCCCCATTACCGGACGATGATTATCAATCAACGCAATAATCGTCGCAAAATCGCCACTGCCAGCAATGAATTCCTGCGTGCCATCTAATGGGTCAACCAACCAATAACGAGGCCATCGAGCCCGTTCATGCAACGGAATTGCTGCCGCCTCTTCAGACAAAACGGGAATGTCTGGTGTCAGTACCTGCAAGCGCTGGCATATGTGCTGATGAGCCGCCAGATCCGCACTGGTTACTGGTGTATCATCGGCTTTAATGCTGCGCTCAAAGTCGCCATGCTGATAAATAGATAATATCAATTGCCCCGCTTCGCGCGCGATCTCTATCGCTGACGAGAGATACTTACTCGGCATATTGTTTCTCCTTATCTTTCAAGTACCGTAAAGCCAACATGAGGCCAACAATACTACGCGCTTCTGCAAAATCGGCATGAGTCAGTAACTCTTCCGCCTGTGCGACCGGCCATTTCACCACTTGTAATGCTTCTGGCTCGTCCCCTTCCAGTTTTTCTGGATATAGATTTTCTGCCACTAAAATCGTCATGCGACTAGAAAAGTACGACGGTGCCAAGACCACTTCTTTAAGAGGAAGAAGACGCCCAGCCCCATAGCCGATCTCTTCTTTTAATTCGCGATTCGCTGCGTCTGCTGCACTTTCACCGGGATCAATTAAACCTTTAGGGAAGCCAAGCTCGTAGTGTTCTGTGCCTGCGGCATATTCACGAATTAGCAGTAAATCACCGCCTGAAGTTACTGGCACAATCATGACGGCATTGCGCTTGGATGGCTGCATCCGTTCATATGTGCGCTCAACACCATTAGAAAAACGCAGATCTAGCGCTTCTATCTTAAACAGTCGTGACTGAGCAACGATCTGCTTCCTTAATATTCTCGGTTTTTGTACCGTCATGCCACATCCTTATTCATACCGCGGCGAATCAGCTCTCTCAGTATTTAATGGTAAGTCAGAACTGAAATAAAGCTCTTTTTTAAATTTAGATGTGAGTAATGCGATGAAATGAGAAAACTGGCGGGAAGGTCCCGCCAGTCGAATTAAAGAGAGATCAGAAGCGACCCGTGAATTTGATCGGATAACGCCCATTATTATCGGGTTGCCCGACAAAGCGTAGCTGGCTACGTAGCCCATCCGGAAACGCTTCACCGGGGAAAAAGCTTCCTTCCAACTGATACTGCTGGCGAGTATTTACACTGAGATTCCATTGACTGTTCAGGCTAGACGATGCTTGCTCTGCCACAGCGATAACATTGCCACCATCACAACGCAAATCGGCAAATGCATTACCAGGCTCTATGTCACCTAATGGCGTACTGATCCCCCCACTTTGCCAAAACAGCTTTCCATCAAGCTGCTCACAATACGGCGTTGCAAAACGGTAGCGTTGTAGCGCCAGCTCTAGATTGCCGTCCAAGTCAATGGGCAGTGGCATCGGTGAAAAGCGCATCAACTGCGTCACTGGCATGGATGCCATTAGGTTCTCGGCATAGGGACCTGATACGTCATAGCCCACCACACCACGTCCGGATATATTCCAATCGCTGCCTCGCCCAAAGCGCACTTGAAATTGCGCATCGCCAAGCAACAATTTCCACGCTGACAGTTGCCACTGCACGTGGCCATAGTTGTTTTTCTGAAAACGCACATTCGATGCGCGACCTTGCCAAACAGTACCTTCAAGACCGTCAACATTAAGCCCTCTCACCACCGGGAACTGCGAATAGAGCCAACTAACAGGCAAATGAGCAATCATACTACTCAGTAACACCGCAACGAAACTGACAATAATTAACAGCTTATACTTCACCTTAATCTCTTCCTAATTGCAGGCGGTTTACATCGACAACACCACTTTGTTGGCCTCGCGCGATATCAAGAAATTGCGTGTCGACACCATGCACTTCGCGCAGGTGTGCCAACCAAGTCAATAAGTCATCAAATGGCAACGGCTCAATCCACACTTGTAACGCGTCACTGCGCGGCTGCATACGAATCACTTTAATACGGTGCCCGCCAGCGGTCTCGTTGACCACCTGACTTAAGCCTTTCTCACTAATCTGGCTGCTTTCACCTTGGCCACGCAGCGACACAATTTGATTGGCTGTCTGTTCGACCCAGTTCAATTGGCTGCGCTGGTTCATCACCGCCATATCAGCCCGCTCAGCTCGCTGAGAGATCGGTTGCCACACTCCCCAATACAGGCTGCCAATCACCGCGACAACCAGTAACCCTAACACCAAACGCTGCTCGCGTTCAGTAATTGATGCCCACCACTGTTTCATGATTTCCTCCGCAGTGTCAGCATACCTTGAACTTTTTCATCCCGACGATTCAGCTGCCCTTGCTCGACTTCATATTGCTCCGATAGCAACACCCTAACACGCTCAAATGGCGCAAAATCACTGGCTTCAGCCTGAAGGCGTAACTCATTTCGACTATTATCGAAGCGCAACGACGTCAATGAAATTTGTGGCACCTGTTTAAGGGTGGGTTCCAACTCTGCTAGCCACGGCAAGATACCACCTCGGTGACCATCTCCGCCCAACCGCGTCAATTCATTATCCATCTGCCGGCGCATCCAGGATTGATTCGGTATACGCTGAATATTGCTAAATACGCGACGAAATATCGTTTCACTTTGAGTTTGGTATTGCTGTGCCAACTGCTCATTTTGGTAAATAGTGACACCATAATCAGCCAAGATAACCGTCAGCAATAGCCCAGCCGCTAACACAACTTTTCGCCAAGGTTGTAAGTGTTTCTGCCAGGCGGGTTGACGACGATAAGCACCACTTAATAGGTTAACTCCCGATTGCATCGCTCCCAATGTTAGCAATTGCATAATCAGCTCAGGGGTTTGTGCCTGCCATTCACCATGACGCATTGCCTCTGGCGGTGCGGGCGTAAAGTGATGAACTTGTGCATCTGAAGGCAACCACGCCTTAAGCCAAGCAACATCCACCGCGGCACCAGAATAAACGCCCTGACGCAAAAGCCATTGTCCTTCCAACTCCGCGGCTGTCATTGCTGCATCGTGTAACGGTAAACATAAGCAGTCAGGTATAAAGCGATGAGCATGTAAACCTGCAGTTTGCAATGCTTCCAACCATTGCTGCATCAAATGATGCTCGACCACCGACACCATGCCCTGCTCACCTCGCTTGCTCAATAGGTGAACATGCAGCTCATCCACATCTTGAGCTAACTCCTCCTCAAGCAGGTAGGGCAACACTTGCGCCAATTGACGCCCGCTTCCTGGCGGCAACGTTATCTCAGTGAGTAACAATGCAGCGCTGTCTACCAATACCACAATCTGTCTTTGCGGCGCATACTGGGTTAACTCACTCAGTGCTGCCATTGATGGCAAACGGCCTGAGGCGATAACCTCCTGTTGCTGTGGCGACCAGACAAGCCAAGGCACCGCCGCATCGCTACGATTACTCAGTCTTATCGTCAGTAATTCGCTCACTAAATCCTCCAAATCGACGACGCACCACGACGACGTTATCTGCACTGTCGCGCTGCAATAGCGCGGCTATTCTAAGTCGGTTACGTGCCACTTCTATCTCTGCATCTAACTGAAAGAAATGACTACTTACGGTCAAATGCTCTCTACCTCTATCTCGTGTCTGATTGCTCAACACGCCGAAATCACTCTGTGCCATTACATCTTCAATGTTTTGCCACCCATCATATGGGCGCCCCTCAATCAAACGTATCGCGTTGTCTAAAGGAAGGTCTGGTGCAAATAGCCCCACCAAAATAGGGGCTTGAGTGACATGCAAGGTGTTAATATTGATCACCATGTCATCACTCGGCACCGCGCACACCAAGGTTGATACTTTTTTATATATTTCAGCACTCACACCAGCCACCGCACGCAATTCTGTTTTATCACCCATCCAGCCATTAGGCATAACATAAGGTGGCTGCAAACCTTCATAAGTACTATCGCCAGCCCCATAGGCTGACTGGGTCGCCGTGGACGGGTTTACATACTCCCAAACAGAGTCTGCAATAACTTCTGATTCATAACTATCGACATCACTCTCTTCTAACAATACTTGCAATGCCGTGACTAAATAGGGACGCTGACTACCATCATTGGGTGGTGGTATGGCAGCCAGCCCATTTAAATTAAAACAGGCTTGATAATCGTATATCTGCCCAACCGCCATGCCATCATCGAGAGGATAACGCTGGTCCGGCGTCGCCCACGCCTGATTAAGGCTCACGACATCGTCATCATCAATACTTTGTCGTAATGCAACCTGGGCTAACGCTTCAACACTCAACGCATACCAATAGCTTTGCTGACTAAAGACCTGATTCTCTGCACGGTAAAGCACCAACTGCAAGCGTTGGTTCATCGCCAAAGCCAATGTAGTCATCAAAGCAAGAACGCCCAACACCAAGATAAGAGCAACACCACGCTGCTGCCTCATTGCGTGACCTCCTGCTGCACCACCACATCTGGTAACACGTATACACGCTCTATCTCACGGTAATCCTTTAATGTCAGTGTGAGACGAATGGCGGCGGGCAAATCACCTTCGCCGGCCCAGCTTGGGCTCCAGCTCTCGTCAACATAAAACTCAAACTCTAATGCTTCGACACCATCCAGCAAGGGGGTCACAATCCACTCTTCGCCAATGGCTACATCGGGGTAACGAAAATAGACACGCTGTAGCTCCTCTTCGATAACCCGATAACCCACGCGAACATTTTCACCACGAGGAAACATTTGCTGGGGGTTCTGCCATCCGGCACGAGTAAACATGATCCCTTGAGACGCAGAGTCAAGCATATATTCTCCCGCGATCAACAACAGTTCACTCGGCGCGTCTTCGCCTGAGAGGCGGACTTTTCGGGCCATGATCTGGCGAAAATCAGCATCCATCATCACTAATGTACGCTGCAAGGCTTCCAAGCGTGCACTGTGGGTTTGTGAGACCTGATTACTGCGCTGAACACCATCAAGCGCCTGAAATACCAAGACACTCAGCATCGCCATGATTGCTACCGCCACCAATACTTCGACTAAGGTAAATCCAGTCATGCGACGATGGCGAGATAAATACACGCTCTGTGCCATGGCTAGGCCCCTAAATATGTACGCACAGAGTGAATACGTTGGCGACGCTCGGAGTCGGTATAGATGGTCACATCCACCGCCCGCAATAGGCCTTCTGCTGTACGAACACTCTCAATGGTGTAATACCACTCACGGTCTGCCATCTCAGCTTTACCACGCACGGTCGATGAAGGGGCGGCCTGAGCAAGAGTCAGCAGTGCCAATTGATTATCCGCAACCAGCGTTGCAAACAGTTTGTCTTCCAATTGGCTTAAGCTGCGCATGTGCTGGCTCACCGCAAACTGTATCCCTAGCGCCGCCGTGGCAAATATCACTAGCGCCAGCATCACTTCTAGTAATGTCATGCCTCGATTAGCGTGCATCATCTAACTCTTCTCCCGGTGCAAGTAGTGTCAGCACACCAATTTCATTACCGAGCACTTGCCAAGGTGGATCGACGGATGACCACTCTAACTCAATGGCGAACGGGGTCAGTTCGCCACTGGCCATCACGACAATTTGCGGATCATTTTTACGGCTCTCTTCCTCATCACGAAATAGATCGTCATTAAACAGTGAGCCCGGTTTGAATAAACGACCTCGGTTTTCCCAAGAAAAGCCGACAAGATCGAGTTTCAAGGTCAATTGACCATCTTTAAATTCAACGTCAGAAAAATGGCGGCTATCACTCATCTCTTCCCAACCATCACGGCCTAATTGACGAAACGCATAACTCTCTCTTCCCACCCAAATACCATAATCAACACCGGTTAACACCGCTTGCTCACTAAGCAAGCGCGTTAACTGGTATAGTCGCTGCGCCTCTTGCTCTGCATTATCTTTACTGCTGGACGGAATCATCACCACTGCCATCATGGCTAAGCTGGCCATTAATATAATGACCAACATCACCTCAATCAGGGTGAACCCAGCGACAGAACGACGCATTAGAAGTCCAGCATATTCCAGTTACCGATGTCCGTATTGACGCCTTCACCACCTTCTTGGCCGTCAGCGCCGAGGCTAAAGATGTCAACAGCGCCGTGCTCACCCGGTGAAATGTACTGATATGGGTTACCCCACGGATCGTTCGGTAGACGACGCACATAGCCACCATCACGGTAATTACGTGGCTCAGGGCTTGATGCAGGCTTAGACACCAACGCTTCTAATCCTTGATCCGTCGTTGGGTAAACACTGTTATCCAAACGGTACATGTCCAACGCACTTTCTAGCGCACTGATATCAGTGACCACTTTTTGCTGATCTGCTTTTTCTTTGTTACCCAACAAGTTAGGCACGACCATGCTGGCCAAAACACCTAGAATCACGATAACGACCATCACTTCAAGCAGGGTAAAGCCGCGTTGTTTACGACGTTGCATGTTTTTCTCCACAATAACTTCTAAAAACCGACCATGTTGCTCATTTCAATAATGGGCGCTAAGGTCGCAAATACTATAAAAGACACCATGCCAGCCATAATTAAAATCATTGCTGGCGTTAAAATACTGATCGCCATATTTACCGTGGCATCAAACTGCTGATCCTGATTGTCCGCTGCACGCACCAGCATCGACTCTAATTCACCACTGCGCTCACCGCTGGCAATCATATGTAGCATCATTGGTGGGAACAATTTAGATTGATCCAAAGCCAAGCGTAAACTTGACCCTTCTCGCACCTTCTCGGCCGCTTCTTCAATACACTTTTTGACATAACGATTGGTCATCACATCGCACGCAACTTTCATCCCATCCAGCAATGGAATCGCACTCGAGGCACAAATCGCTAATGTACGCGAAAACCGTGACGTATTTAGTCCGCGAGTCACCTTTCCGAGCACTGGGGTCGATAAGATAGCGCGATCCCAACGCAATCGATTGGATGGCGTACGCAACCAGAGGCGAAACAAGGTATAACTCGACACTAGCAGCAACAGTACAATCAAGCCCCAGTGTTGAACAAATTCACTCAACGACAACAACAGCTGAGTAATGAACGGCAGCGACTGACCAGACTGTAAAAACTGCTCAATAATTGGCGGCACGACAAATGCTAACAACGCTGACACAATCGCTATCGCCACCACAATCAGCACAACAGGGTAGACCATCGCCTGAATGACTTTACTGCGATTCTTTTGGCGGTTTTCAACATAGTCTGCCAAACGCTCTAAGATGGCATCAAGGTGGCCCGACTTTTCACCGGCCGCCACCATGGCGCAATAGAGTTCATCAAATGCCACCGGATAATCACGCATACTATCAGCCAAGGTATACCCTTCGACCACGCGTGCACGAATACTCAATACCATGTTTCTGGTACGGGCCTTTTCACTCTGCTCAGCGACTGCACGCAAACTTTCTTCCAGCGGCATTCCCGCTTGAACAAGCGTGGCCAGTTGACGCGTCAATAGTGATAAATCGGCGGTGCTAATGCTGCGTCGATGACCCGAGCGCGAGGAGGTGCGCCCTTGCTGAACTGCCTTTTCTCGCCCTTCAACAATATCAATCGGCACTAACCCTTTTTCACGCAAATGTTGTCTGGCTTGCCTAGCATTGTCCGCTTCAATAATGCCTTTTTTATTTTTTCCTCGAGCGTCCAGCGCCTTATATTCAAACGCTGCCATTAACTTTCCTTAGTCACACGCATCACTTCTTCCAATGTAGTGATACCTTGACGCACTTTCTTAAGCCCATCGTCACGAATGCTCGGCGTTGTCGCTCGAATTCGACGCTCAATTTCAAGTTCACCGGCATCGTTATGAATTAACTCTTGTACCGAGTCATCCACCAGCAGTAACTCATGAATTCCCGTACGACCGCGGTAACCTTTCATGTTGCACGCTTCACAGCCCACCGCATGATAGAGCGTTAAGGACTCATCCTCACCCAGATCAAACAGTGATTTCTGAGTATTATCCGCTTCGTAAGGTTGGCGGCACGTTGGGCATAACGTCCGAATTAAACGTTGTGCTAAGACACCGAGCAGTGAAGAGGAAACCATAAAGGGTTCAATCCCCATATCACGCAGACGAGTGACTGCACCGACAGCGGTATTGGTGTGCAATGTCGACATCACCAAGTGCCCCGTCAACGAAGCCTGCACGGCGATTTGAGCGGTCTCTAGATCTCGAATTTCGCCGACCATGACGACATCAGGATCCTGACGCAAAATCGCGCGTAAGCCGCGTGCAAAGGTCATCTCTACTTTACTGTTAACCTGGGTCTGACCGATCCCGTCAATATCAAACTCAATCGGGTCTTCCACTGTCAGAATATTGCGCTCGGCACTATTTAGCTCTTGCAGGCCGGCATATAACGTGGTCGATTTACCCGAACCCGTTGGGCCAGTCACCAAAATGATGCCATGCGGACGCTGAATAATACGCTGAAAGTCATTATGAATACGTGGCGTCATACCAAGGCTAAGCAGATCCAAACGGGTCGCGTTTTTATCCAATAGACGTAAAACCACACGCTCACCGTGCGATGATGGCATGGTTGAAACCCGCACATCCACCGCTCGACCACCAATACGCAACGAAATGCGTCCATCTTGCGGCACGCGCTTCTCAGCAATATCGAGACGAGCCATGACTTTGATTCGCGACACCAGCAAAGGGGCAAGTTTGCGGCTTGGCGTTAACACCTCACGCAAGACGCCATCAATACGGAAACGGATAGATAGCACTTTTTCAAAGGTTTCAATATGAATATCCGAGGCGCCTTCTTTGATCGCTTCTGCCAGCATGGCATTGATCAGCTTAATAATTGGTGCATCATCTTCCGACTCTAACAGATCTTCATTTTCTGGTAGCTCTTCCGCTAACGCAAAAAAATCGTCGCTGTCTGAACCGATATCTTCCATTAACTGACGCGCTTCTGAGGAGTCACGCTGATACGCCTCCGTCAACCGGGCATCAAATTGCTCGTCATCTAATGACTGGGGCAAGAAACTCTCACCCAAAAAGCGTCGCACTTCACTCAGTACAGCAGCAGATGGGCTACCTTGGCATAACAGCACCCAGCCATTGTCTCCTCTCTCAAGCACCACTTTATGCCGCTTAGCAAATGTAAACGGTAAGCGCACAATACGCTGGTCAACAAACACCGAAGTGGTACTCATTACTGCTCCTTGAGTTGGTCCATAAAGGCTTGCACTTCAGCAGGCAACGCAATGTCATGGCCATATTTAGGCAGCACTGGTGTTTCTACATTTGGCAATAAACGCAGTCCTTCATCACGCTTATACAACTGTTCAGCTCGCATGTAGTTATACTTTCGCTGTGTCAATCCGTCTGCGGCCAAACCATCACGGATAATCGTTGGCTTAATAAACACCATCAGATTGGTCTTTTCTGCTGTGGTATTGGTCGATTTAAACAGGTGGCCCAAAATAGGGATATCCCCCAGCAATGGGATTTTAGATTCACTTTCACGTGTAGATTCTTGAATCAAGCCGCCTAGCGCAAGCATTTGGCCATCTTCTATCAGCACATTCGTCGTTAACTGACGCTTGGCAAAACGTACATCTACCGCCCCGCTGGCCCCGAGTACACTAGAGACTTCTTGCTCTATCTTCAGTTGTACCGAATTACCTTCGTTGATTTGTGGCACAACGTTAAGCTTAACCCCGACCTCTTTTCGCTCCACCGTCTGGAACGGATTAGAGTTACTGGAGGAAGCGGTTGAACCAGTAACAACTGGTACCTCTTCACCGACAATGAACGACGCTTCACCGTTATCGAGCACAGTAATGCTCGGCGAAGATAGAATGTTCGAATTGCTGTCTGTCTGTACCGCGTTAACCAATACTGTCCAATCACCAGACACTAAACCTAAGAACGCCCCGTTAGCACCACTTAACGCTGACGCTAACGTAGAAAAATCACCGCTTTCAGAGATTTCTACCGTATAAGGATTACCATTAGAGTCAAACCGCGTCTCTGTCCGCGTCGTATCCTGCGCCTCTTCAAGACCAATCATATATTGAGAAATAGGCACGCCCGAGTTACCAAACTGCATGATTCCACCGCCATTCGTAGAACCCAACTGCACACCAAAGTTAACACCATCCCCCTCTGCCAACTCAACAATCATCGCTTCAATCAATACTTGGGCACGACGAATGTCTAACTGGCCAATGATCGACTCAAGTGAACGCATAATATCAGGCGGCGCAGTCACGATAAGCGCATTGGTTTCGGTATGTGCGGCAATCAACACCTGCCCATTCGAGCTTTGTGGCGATGAATTACCGGCACTCTTCTCAGCTTGTAAATTATCAGAGACCCCTTGGAGTACGCTAACGAGTTCATCAGCTTTGGCATACTTCAAGTAAATAACCCGGTTATTGCCCGTGGTTTGCATCTCTTTGTCTAGTTGCAAAATTAGCTGGCGAAGACGCTGACGGACACTCGGCTCGCCAGACAATAAAATACTGTTAGTGCGTTCGTCTGCGACCAACTTCGGCTGCAAAAAGCTCGGCTCATTGGCATTATTTGTTTTTGAAAGGGCTTCGACAATACGCACCATTTCTGCAGCAGAGGCATTGCTCAACTCGACCAGCTCAACTTCGTGGTCTCCCGCTTTATCTACACGCTCAATGATATCAGCCAAACGCTCAACGACTTGGGTTCTTCCCGTGATCATGATGACGTTAGAAGGCTCATAGTGCACCACATTACCAGCACCCGCATTATCGTTAAGCTGGCGTAATAGCGGCGATAGCTCACGAACAGAGACATTACGAACCGGAATGACCCGAGTGATCACCGCATCACCTGATGCCGTCTCACCCTCACCCAACACCGGGATTGCCGATGTCTTGGCATCTTTATCACGGATGACTTTCAATACGCCGTTATTCATTTCAACAACAGCAAACCCGTAAACCTCTAAAACATTGAGGAAAAAATCATAATACTGGGCCTCATTAAGCACATCATAGCTGCGCACATCCACTCGACCACGTACCGCGGGATCAACGATAATGGTCTTTTCTAAGTTTCGACCCACGATGGTGATGAACTCTTGAATATCAGTCCCTTTAAAACTGGCGCTAAACTGTTCCTGAGCCCATCCCGGAATCGCCGTCAGTCCTATTAGTAATAGTGCTGCGGTGCTCTTCCAATTCTTCACTTGTTTCTCCTGCTTACGCCTCTAATATGGCGCACTTACTGTAAGTCGATATAAATATCATGAAGCTGTCCATCACGATCTACGCTAAGGGACAAGCTCGTTGTTTGCTGCAATTCTTGAAATAGCGTTGCCATCACGCTTGGATCGGTTAAATCATTGCCATTCAACGTCAACGCTAAATCGTTCGCTTTCAGACCGACAGCATCAAATAACGTTCGATCTTTACCCGGATTCACTCGATACCCTTTTAACTCTCCATCCTCTTTTACTTGAGAGAGACGAATGTAATTAAAAATATTTTGTGGGTTCTCCATGACCTCTTGTTTGATCACAGACAGTTGCTCGCTAAGCTCTTCGTTAGGCTCTGAAAGGGCCGGCGCCGCTTGCGCTAGGCTGCGAGTACTATTGTTTGCCGCGGTCTTAGCAGCAAATTTAGTCCCATCTAGCATCAGCGTTTCATCGCGCCCCGCATTGCGAATAATCACTCTATCAACATAAACAGCGACTAGGGTCGCTCGCGTACCTTCAATGAGTTCATCAATACCGTAGGTACTTTGCTGATTTCGATTGGCAATCACAGCAAGGCTGGTTTGTGGGCTATTGCTGGCCACGACCCCCACCAAGCTTAAGTTTAATTTGGTCTCTGGCGCATCCTGAATCACCGTTCGCTCGACAGGTGCTGAAGGCGCGTCTGCCGAATAGCGACCAAACAGTTGCATTTGCTGCAACTGCCTCAAATTATAGTTAGGTCCTTGCGATGCAGAAGAAGAGGAGGAACTGACAGAACTTGCTGCCCATGGTGTAATCGGCGCCACTGGCTGAACAACAGACCAGAACATGCGCCCTAAAAGCCATGCCAGTGACATCACTAACAACCAAGTCACAACGCGAGCCAAGAGTGACCAAGGGATTAATGACGGATTTTTCAGCGCATTGCGCCACTGTGCTACCTGCATAATGCTCTCAAAATTAACGGCTAAGTCCGATTCACTAAACTAAGACAACTAAATTTACGTAAATGCTTAAGTTTACACGACATAACAAGCAGACTAGCTGGATTTAATGACAATTGTGACAATCGAACGCAATAATACGAAGTATTTTACATTCTCAAACAATTAAAGTTTGATTTCACTTCAATGCTTTAGCAAAAAAATAAATTGTTTTTTTTCTCATGCATTGAAAAGCACTGCATTCAACACTATTTCAATGCTTCAAGCAGACGCAGTATTTTGCGTTAAAATATGGTATTTTTGTGACCGAACGCACAGCTTATCCTGTTTCAACGATCAGCGTGCGTGACTCAAGAGGCCGCTATGACTGACAATAACCCGCTCAACGTCAGGTTAGACAAATGGCTATGGGCGGCGCGTTTTTACAAAACACGCTCCATTGCCCGCACCATGATTGATGGTGGAAAAGTGCAGTACAACAATCAGCGCAGCAAACCCAGTAAAATGGTGGATGTGGGCGCTGAGGTTAAACTTCGTCAAGGTAACGAAGAGAAAACGGTGGTTGTCGAGAAACTCTCTGACGTCCGTCGCGGTGCACCGGAAGCACAAACTCTGTACACCGAAACCGCTGCCAGCATCGCGCGTCGTGAGAAAGAGTCACAATTACGCAAAATGCACGCGCTGGGAAGTCCAAGTCCTGACAAGCGCCCAGACAAAAAGCAGCGACGAGACATTATTCGCTTTAAAAGCAGCAAGTAAGCTGGAGAGATATTCATGACAAATAACAGCCTGCATCGTTACTTATTTAACGATATTTCTGTTCGTGGCGAGCTGGTTCAGCTTGATAAGCCTTACCAAGAGATTCTGGCGACGAACGACTACCCACAACCGATCAAATCGTTGCTGGGCGAACTCTTAGTGGCAACCAGCTTACTAACAGCGACCTTAAAATTTGAAGGTTCAATCACCGTGCAACTACAAGGTGATGGTCCTGTGCGCCTAGCTGTTATCAATGGCGATCATAATCAACATCTACGTGGTGTTGCGCGATTTGATGGCGAGGTTAAGCCTGGTAATATTCGCGAACTGATCGGCAATGGCCACCTGGTGATTACCATTACACCCACCAAAGGTGAACGCTATCAAGGCGTCGTCGGCCTCGAGGGCGAAACACTTGCAGAGTGTTTAGAGAGTTATTTTGCAAACTCTGAGCAGTTAAAAACCAAATTGTTCTTACGAACAGGCGAGCATGAAGGCCAAGCTCATGCTGCAGGTATGCTATTACAGGCCCTGCCTGATGATAAAGAAAATACCGATGACTTCGATCATCTACACCAGTTAACCAGTACGGTAAAAAATGAAGAGCTGTTTGGATTGGCGGCTGAAGATGTGCTTTATCGCTTATACCACCAAGAGCAAGTGCAGCTTTTCGACCCACAGCCTGTGACTTTTTCTTGCACATGCAGCCGTGAACGCAGTGCCGCAGCTATCTGCTCAATCGAGCGCAGCGAAGTAGAGCAAATCGTTGCCGAGCAAGGAAATATCGCACTACATTGTGACTACTGCGGCTCTAGCTACCAATTTGATAGCATTGATGTAGCAGGATTGTTTGATGGCTCAACCGCCTCTGGTGATGACAATCAAGTGCACTAACCCCCAAAAAGAGTAGTATGTTAATAAAGCTGGCAAATGTGCCAGCTTTTTTTTAAGTACGTTATTAAGTCGCCTTTTAACATTGTTCTAACTCGTTTTGTGCGTCTGCTTTCACCTTGTAACACGCCCCCCTTCGCAACAACTGCTTATTTTTAAACCCAAGATTGTACAAAGCGTGAACAAGCAACAATAATACCTACCTTATTACCGCTCAAGACAAAATACACAAAAAACACCATCAAATATTACTTCCCGTTAACAAATTTCTGGTTATTTTTTGACTGCCATCTCTGAAATTACTCATTTTGGTTGCTAGCATGGTTAACAGATTTTGAAATTACAACATCTTACCCAATTTACCCTAAGGAGCACCTATGACTACAGTAAATGTTGACAACAAGGTAGCAAACACAATCGACCTTAGTTGCTATGGCATTGAAAAAACAACAGAAATTGTAAGAAACCCTTCTTATGACATGTTGTTTGAAGAAGAGACCCGTAGTGACTTAGAAGGCTATGAGCGCGGTGTTATCACCGAACTTGGTGCCGTCGCCGTGGATACAGGGATCTTTACTGGTCGTTCGCCTAAAGACAAATTTATTGTTCGAGATGAAACGACCGAAAACACTATGTGGTGGTCAGACCAAGGCGCGAACGACAACAAACCATTAACAACGGCAGCCTGGAATGATCTAAAAGCTTTAGTAACCAAGCAACTCTCCAATAAACGTCTCTTTGTTATTGATGGCTTCTGCGGTACTAACCCAGATACGCGTCTCTGCATTCGTATTATCACAGAGGTCGCATGGCAAGCTCACTTCGTGAAAAATATGTTTATCCGCCCAACAGAAGAAGAACTCAAAACCTTTGAGCCTGACTTTGTGGTCATGAATGGTGCCAAGTGTACAAACCAGAAATGGGAAGAGCATGGCATGAACTCAGAGAACTTCACCGTCTTTAATTTAACCGAGAAAATGCAGCTAATTGGTGGTACTTGGTACGGTGGTGAAATGAAGAAAGGCATGTTCGCCATGATGAACTATTTCCTTCCTCTTCGAGATATCGCATCCATGCACTGTTCTGCTAACATGGGTAGTGACGGTGATGTCGCGGTATTCTTTGGCCTCTCAGGCACTGGCAAAACAACACTGTCTACCGACCCTAAACGCGCCTTGATTGGTGATGATGAGCACGGCTGGGATGATGATGGCGTATTTAACTATGAAGGCGGTTGTTATGCGAAAACTATCAACCTGTCTAAAGAAGCAGAGCCAGACATTTACAATGCCATCCGCCGCGATGCGCTGTTGGAAAATGTCACTGTACGTAACGACGGTTCGATCGATTTTGATGATGGTTCGAAAACAGAAAATACCCGTGTTTCTTACCCAATTAATCACATTGATAACATCGTTAAGCCCGTCTCTAAAGGTGGTCACGCAAATAAAGTGATCTTCCTTTCGGCTGACGCCTTTGGTGTACTACCACCGGTTTCAAAACTAACACCTGAGCAAACCAAGTACCACTTCCTCTCTGGCTTTACCGCCAAACTAGCCGGTACTGAACGTGGTATCACTGAGCCAACACCAACCTTCTCAGCATGTTTTGGTAATGCCTTCTTGACATTGCACCCAACAAAATATGCAGAAGTGTTAGTGAAGCGTATGGAAGCAGCAGGCGCTGAAGCCTATCTAGTAAACACGGGCTGGAATGGCACTGGTAAACGTATCTCAATTCAAGATACGCGTGGCATTATTGACGCGATTCTAGATGGTTCTATTGATACTGCCGAGACCAAACAGATCCCAATCTTCAACTTAGAAGTGCCTAATGCACTGCCAGGTGTTGACCCTGAGATACTGGACCCACGTGAGACCTACGTTGACCCATTGCAGTGGGAAAGCAAGGCGAAAGATCTGGCCGAGCGCTTCGTTAATAACTTTGAGAAGTACACGGATAACGCTGAGGGTGCCGCGCTTGTTGCAGCAGGGCCTCAACTCGACTAAACGATTGCAATTAATATAAAAAACGGCGCCCAGTTCGGCGCCGTTTTTATTTATACCACCTCTTTATTAAGGTATAACTAGAATAACGACGAACACACTCGGTGATGCTAGGTCCCCATAACAAGGAGGCAACGTAATGCGTTGGTTATTAAAAGGATTTACCACAATTGGCATCATCGTTGCTGCCCTGTTCACGCTCATGGTTATCGGCCTTCATACGCCTTACGCTGCTCGTGGCGTCAATAGACTGGCATTATGGGCAGGCCAAGGTGATATCGAAATCGGCCAGATCGAATACTCAATTACCTCTCCGTGGCAACTATTACTCACTTCAGTCTCTACTGCGCAGTTTAGCGCCGATCAACTGGAGCTTTGGGTTGCACCGGCGTCATTATGGAAAAAACAGCTGATTCTCGATGGATTAAAAATTGACAATCCGGTCGTTTCAGCCGCCCCTTCCTCATTCACGCCACTTAAGGTGAGGAAATTGGCTATTGAGGCCCCAACCCTCAACATAAAAGGTGTCACATTAAACCGTGTCGCCATTGAAGTAGAAAATTGGTCTTTCGATACAGAGCAACATCATATTGATGGTGAAGTGAAATTAAGTGCCAAGCAGTGGCAATTCGAGCAATGGCAAGGCGATGACCTCTATATCGACAGTACCTATCACGCTTCGCTATGGCGAGTGCACGCATTAACCACTCACTTATTCGACGGTCAACTGACACTGCAAGGCGATCTGCAGTCAGGAACTGGCGCTTATATCGAATTGCTACATCTTAATAATATGAAAGTGTTTGATGCCGCAGCATTCCAGCAACTCATCACTTTGCCACAACAACTTGATATCCCGTCTATTGATGTACAACAATTCGATATCAATAATAGTCATCTGGCATTACCACACTGGCAAGTACAAAACTTCAATATGTCGCTGCAGCGGTGGCAATGGCCAAACAATCAATATGAGCAAGACGATGCTTATCTATCTGTCACTGCCGATACTATCCAACACAAAGCACTGCTCATTGAAGAGCCACTGTTAGAGCTGCACTTTACACCACAACAAATCAGGCTACCCATCGCTTCAATGCAGCTGTTAGAGGGCCGCGCGCTTGTAAAAGGTGCAATGACACCAGACAGCGTCCTGCTCGACCAATTACGTCTGTCTGGCGTCGAATGGCAGCAAACAGCATTCTCTGTAGGACCGTTTATTCCATGGTTAGAGCAAAAAAAATACTTTACGGTTGCTGAATTGCAGATTGGGCAAACCCAGCTCACCCAGCTCACGCCTGACTGGCCTGTGCAGATCCTTGGCCTGAACATCAAAGGACAAGACTTGGTTCTGCGACATCAAGGGGTAAGTGGCTTGTGGCAGGGCTCGCTAACTTTGACAGCAGCTCGGGCAAATTTGAACCATGTGCTCACCGTTCAGCCCTCAGTAAAAATGCACAGCATTGGTGGGCAGTGGCAAATTAGTGAGCTGCTCCTGCCGTTTGAGCATGGCTTACTCGAAGGGGGGGGAGAAGTAAACCTCTCTTTACCAACACGCCCTTGGCAAGGGCATCTAAACGCAGACAGCGTACCAACCACTATATTATCGCGCTGGCTGGCTCTGCCTATCACGATAGAAGGCGCCAGTGACTTTACCTTGCAACTGTCTGGACTAGCTAAAGAGGCAACATTGGCGCAGTATTCTCTCACTGGTGAGCTCAATGCTCACTTTCGACAACTCAGACTCGACCCAGCCCAACAGTTTGCTCTTTTAGCACAGCCTGAAACAGCGGCAGTTAGTCAGCAAACATGGTATCCCGCCAATGCAAACGATCTAAACATCGTCGGCCAGCGTGGTATTTTTACCGTTTCACCATGGCGAATTAGCAGTGAGCAGTTTAGCGCCCAGATGCAAGGTAAGTGGGATATTCCCAAACCACAAAACAGTACGCTCACTTTACAGGCAGCATTCAAACAAGACACCTTGGAAAAGGCCCTATCTGATTAGCGATCAACCTCGGCTGTATTTGGCACAATCAAATAATCACCGCTAAAACGGGTAACAATCTCATCGGCACTAAAAACAGTCACGTTGAGGTTAACCCTTACTTTGCGTCCGCGCTCTAAACGATCAAGATCGCCACTCATATTATCGAGACTAACCACTGCACGAGGACGCTCAGAGACAGATTGATGATAACGAATATGGCTATCCACCAGCATGATCTCGCCACTCAGGCCTCGTTCTTTCATCAGCATCCACATAAAGCCCCAACCCGCTAGTGTTGCCATACTGAAGATGCTCCCTGCGAACATCATGCCCTGCGGATTCAAATTGGCATTCAGCAGCGCACCGACTTCAAAACGGTACCCGGTATACTGGTTGATCTTCAAGCCCATCTTCTCACTGATCGGAATCTGTTGATTCCAGTGCTGCTGCAATTCGGCACACCACTCTGGATGCCTAGCAACTTCATGGTGCTCTTGCAGTGCTTTGAGCATCTGTTGATGGCGCACTGGCCCGCGCTCATCACTCAGCTCTCCCTGATTGGCAAAGCCATTGCGTACATAGAACGGGATGGCATCCTCTCGGGCATTACACACCAAGCGCTTGGCTCCCTCTTGGCAAGCAAGCGACTCCAATGCCATTAATACCAAGGTTCCCATCCCCTTCTGGCGGTAATCGGGATGCACCGCCATATAGCGGATCTGCCCATCATTATCCGGCGTGAGATAGAGACGCCCAATGGCGACGACATTATTGTCGCCATCGATAATCATCCGATGGTAGCTGCCGAGGTCGTAAGCATCGCGCTCAGATCCTTGCGGCATATTCCATGGCTCACGCAACATTTTCCAGCGAAACGCGTAATAGCTCGCTAACTGCTGTTCTGATTCTGGCGCCACTAATCGAAACATCGTATCCCTCAATGCAAATCATTATTCCATGTCAGCTAAGTGTGGCAAGGTTGGAGCCTTACACTTGTAGCCAAAATGTCACGGGGCCATCATTAACAAGACCCACTTTCATATCTGCGGCAAATTGTCCCGTTGCCACGCCGATACCGCTATCGCGGCAATACTGACTAAACACGTCATACAGGCGTTGTGCCTCCATTGGATCGGCACCATAAGAAAAGCCCGGTCGCATCCCTTTTTTGGTGTCTGCCGCCAACGTAAATTGAGAGACAACTAACACCTCACCTCCGGCTTGCTGCACATTCAAGTTCATCTTCCCGGCATCATCTTCAAAAATGCGGTAACCCAATACCCGATCACGCAAGCGTTTCGCTTTGGCGTCATCATCCCCTTGTTCAACGCCAAGCAGAACTAACAGGCCATAACCAATTTCACCAATCACTTGCCCGTCCACTGTTACACTGGCTTCACTTACCCGCTGAATCAACGCTATCATTTTGTTTTTCCTTTACTTCATCAGTGGTGATCATCGCAGGTTGTTTCTCGTCTTGCAATCCTCGCCACGGCTCACCCAGCGCCGCCGTTAACTCGGCTCCGAGCAGTACCACACACCAGCTAAGGTAAACCCAGACAAACAAAATAGGCACTGCCGCCAATGCCCCATAAATGACCTGATAAGTAGGAAAGTAACTCAGATAAAGCGCAAAGCCCTTTTTGCTAATCTCAAACAGCAGTGTTGCTACCACACCACCGCTCAAGGCATGCATAAATATCACTTTGCGATTCGGTACCAACAAGTATAGCCCGACAAAAGCCGCCATCGACATCAAAGCTGGCAGTAAGCGTAATGTACGCTGCAATGCACCTGTCGCCAGTTCACTGCCGATAAGCGTGAGAGAGCCGAGGTAAGTGCTAATAGTTAAGCTACTCCCCACCAAAATAGGCCCCAGCGTCAAAATCATCCAGTAGATAGAAAAGGAGATCGCACGGCGCCGTTTACTCTCGACACGAAAAATGTAATTCAACGCCCGATCAATGGCCGAGATCAAGAGCATAGCGACCACCAGTAAGGCTAACAGCCCCACCGCCGTCATTCGGCCTGCATTGGCGGTAAACTGATTAAGATACTCTTTAACAACTTGGCCAGCAGCTGGCACGAAATGTTCAATAACAAAATCTTGAATCAAAATAGAGAAATCAGAAAAAGCTGGAAATGAAGAAAAGACCGTGAGTATGACCGTTAAGCAAGGTACCAGGGACAATAACGTGACATAAGCTAACGATCCTGCGGTGACGGTTAAGCGATCATGCACTATTCGAGTAAGCAAATAACGTACAAATTGCATAAATGAAGCACACAACTGTTTCATAAACAGATAAATAGCCATATTGCGGAACCCATTCCTTCCAACTATATTGTCACCATTATGTTAACAAACAGGATGTCGATATGCGATTACTGACAGGGATTCTCTTACCACTTATTTTACTCACTGGTTGTGAGTCAACGTATTACTCCGCCATGGAGCAAGTCGGTATCCATAAACGCGAAATTATGGTCGACCGCGTCGAAGCCGCAAACGAGGCCCAAACGGATGCACAGCAGCAGTTTAACAGTGCACTCGAAGCCCTGCAGGCGTTTACTGACTCTGATGGTGGAGATCTTGAAACGATGTATAAGCGCATCAATAACCAGTATGAGGAAAGCGTTGAGGCTGCGGATGAGGTCAGTAAGCGTATCGATGCGATTGAAGATGTGGCTGACGCACTCTTCAATGAGTGGAGTGAAGAGCTGTCACTCTACAGTAACAGCACGCTACGCCAAGAGAGCGAGCACAAGCTTAAACAGACCGAGCGCAACTACACGAAGATGCTTAATGCCATGCGACAAGCAGAGCAGAGTATGAGCCCAATTTTAGTCACATTGTTAGATAACACACTCTATTTAAAACATAACCTCAATGCGCAAGCTGTTGGGGCGCTCGAAAGTGAGTTTTCTGCGCTAGAACGCGATATCGAGTTAGCCATTATGAAGATGCGCACAGCAATAGATGAATCGAATGCCTTTATTGATGGTTTGAAGTAGCATAAAAAAACCGCCAAATGGCGGTTTTTTATTCATCATCGCTAATAGCATGCGACTGAATTACTTCGCTGCACGACCTGCACGCTTACGATCCGTTTCAGTAAGAAGTTTCTTACGAATACGGATGCTCTCTGGCGTTACTTCAACTAGTTCATCTTCATCGATAAATTCTAGCGCTTGCTCAAGCGTGTGCTTAATTGGTGGCGACAGTACCTGTGCTTCATCGGTACCCGATGCACGAACGTTAGTTAGCTGCTTACCTTTCAGACAGTTAACTGTTAGGTCATTGGCACGGTTATGAATACCGATGATTTGACCTTCATAAACTTCATCTGCGTGCTCAGCAAACAGGCGACCACGCTCTTGTAAGTTGAACAGTGCGTATGTCAGTGCTTTACCGGTAGCATTTGAAATAAGAACGCCGTTGTTACGTTGACCAATTACGCCACCTTTGTGTGGACCGTAGTGATCAAACGTGTGGTACATAAGACCAGAACCAGACGTCAATGTTAGGAATTCAGTTTGGAAACCGATGAGACCACGAGAAGGCATCATAAAGTCCATACGTACGCGGCCTTTACCATCTGGAGACATATCTGTCAGCTCACCTTTACGGAGGCCGATGTTCTCCATGATGCCACCTTGGTGCTCTTCTAGCACATCGATGGTAACCGTTTCGTACGGTTCCATTAGCTGACCATCTTCTTCTTTGATGATAACTTCTGGGCGCGATACTGCTAGCTCGAAACCTTCACGACGCATGTTTTCAATCAGGATAGAAAGGTGAAGTTCACCACGACCTGAAACACGGAAACGATCTGGGTTATCCGTCTCTTCTACGCGCAGTGCAACGTTATGTACTAGCTCTTTTTGTAGACGCTCAAGGATGTTACGTGAAGTAACGAATTTACCTTCTTTACCTGCAAACGGAGAGGTGTTTACTTGGAACGTCATGGTGACTGTTGGTTCATCAACAGATAGGGCTGGCATCACTTCAACTTCGTTAACATCACAGATAGTGTCAGAGATTTTAAGCTCGCCAAGACCAGTGATAGCAATGATGTCGCCCGCTTTCGCTTCTTCGACTTCATGACGCTCAAGACCTAGGTAGCCAAGAACCGTACCCACTTTACCGTTACGCTTCTTACCGTCAGCACCAACGATAGTCACTTGTTGGTTTGGCTTAACCGTACCACGCGTAATACGTGCAACGCCGATAACGCCAACGTAAGAGCTGTAGTCAAGTTGAGAGACTTGCATCTGCAAGGCACCGTCAACATCAACGTCAGGCGCGTCAACAGTATCTACAACCGCTTGGAACAATGGTTCCATGTTCTCGCCAACTTCGCCTTCTTCCATTGTCGCCCAGCCGTTTAGCGCTGATGCGTAAACGACGGTGAAGTCTAGCTGCTCATCCGTGGCACCTAAGTTGTCGAATAGGTCAAAGACTTGATCCATTACCCACTCAGGACGCGCGCCTGGACGGTCAATTTTGTTGATAACAACAATCGGCTTAAGGCCATAGGCAAACGCTTTTTGCGTAACGAAGCGCGTTTGTGGCATTGGGCCATCAACGGCATCAACGATTAGCAATACAGAATCAACCATCGACATGATACGCTCAACTTCACCACCAAAATCGGCGTGTCCTGGGGTATCTACGATATTGATACGGTAATCATTCCAATTAATCGCTGTGTTCTTCGCAAGAATGGTAATACCACGCTCTTTCTCGATATCATTCGAGTCCATCACGCGCTCTTCGGTCTCGCCGCGAGATTCTAACGTGCCAGACTGCTGAAGCAGTTTATCGACCAGGGTGGTTTTACCGTGGTCAACGTGCGCAATAATTGCGATATTTCTTAATTTATCGATCTGTTGATTAGACATGGATTTCACATTCACTCAGAACATGCAGCGGCCACCGATGTCGGCAACACAACTACTGTGGTTAAAAAAACGGCTCATAATCTAACAGATTTTACGCCAAAACCAATCAAAGATGTGATTTATGTCACCGCAAATGCACTTTTTTTACGAATTAGGGCTGTATTGAAGGTATCCGAGCACTATAAACCAATTATTTAGGCACTTTTTCGCTATCACTAATTGACAAATCCACGCTTAGGGTCCTGAATATAGACGCACCCGAATAAGGCATCTGCACCATTAAGATCCACTGTTGCACCACATTGGTGCTGCGAACGACAATTAATGACCACTTAATGCACTAATTCGGTATATTTCAAGGAAGATAAACTTGGCACGATAATAGCATTGTAGCTAGTAAGTAAAATTACGCTTTGTTTTGCGCCTTGTTTGCCAAACTAACACCGGAGGTTATTCACCATGTCAGTCGAAAACGTACTCGCTATGATTCAGGAAAACGAAGTTAAGTTCGTTGACCTACGCTTTACCGATACTAAGGGTAAAGAGCAACACATCTCAATTCCTGCGCACCAAATTGATGCTGACTTCTTTGAAGATGGCAAAATGTTTGACGGCTCTTCGGTAGCTGGTTGGAAAGGCATCAATGAATCTGACATGGTCATGATGCCAGATGCATCGTCTGCCGTACTTGACCCATTCACAGAAGAATCAACACTAAATATACGTTGTGACATTCTTGAGCCTGCAACCATGCAAGGCTACGACCGCGATCCTCGCTCGATTGCTCACCGCGCAGAAGACTACATGCGTGCCAGCGGCCTGGCTGATACTGTTCTTGTCGGTCCTGAGCCTGAGTTCTTCCTCTTTGATGACGTAAAGTTTGCGACCGACATGTCGGGTTCATTCTTCAAAATTGATGACGTTGAAGCAGCATGGAATACTGGCAGTGATTTCGAAGGCGGTAACAAAGGCCACCGTCCTGGTGTGAAAGGCGGTTATTTCCCAGTCGCACCAGTTGATTCATCACAAGACATCCGTTCTGCAATGTGTTTAATCATGGAAGAGATGGGCTTAGTGGTTGAAGCGCACCACCATGAAGTAGCAACAGCGGGTCAGAACGAAATCGCTACGCGCTTTAACACGCTAACCACCAAAGCGGATGAAATCCAAATTTATAAGTACGTTGTTCACAACGTTGCTCATGCCTTTGGTAAAACAGCCACCTTTATGCCTAAGCCACTGGTTGGTGATAATGGTAGTGGTATGCACGTTCACATGTCACTGGCTAAAGATGGTCAAAACCTCTTTGCCGGTGACAAGTATGGTGGCCTGTCTGAAATGGCGCTGTACTACATTGGTGGTATCATCAAGCACGCACGCGCCATTAATGCCTTTGCTAACCCAGCAACTAACTCATACAAGCGTTTGGTTCCTGGTTTTGAAGCACCAGTTATGTTGGCTTACTCGGCACGTAACCGCTCAGCGTCTATCCGTATTCCGGTTGTTCCTAGCCCGAAAGCACGTCGCATCGAAGTACGTTTCGGCGATCCAGCCGCGAACCCATACTTGGCATTCGCTGCCATGCTAATGGCTGGTCTTGACGGAATTAAGAACAAGATCCACCCAGGCGAAGCGATGGACAAAGACCTATATGACCTGCCTGCAGAAGAAGCAGCAGAGATCCCAACCGTTGCAGAGTCTCTACAAGGTGCACTACAAGCGCTAGACGAAGATCGTGAGTTCCTAACCACTGGCGGCGTATTCTCTGACGACTTCATCAACTCTTACATCGAGCTTAAGTCTGAAGATGTCGCGAAAGTGAATTCAACGACGCACCCTCTGGAATTTGAACTGTACTACTCAGTTTAAGTAACAGCCTGAAACAGAAAAAATTGTTTACGGCTCACCTCGCAGGTGAGCCGTTTTTTTTTCCATTTCATTTTTCAATCAGTACTATGACCGTTTATTGTCCATTTTTCGCTCTATTGGTTATGAATATGCGGTTGACGTTACGCTCGATGTTCACTGTTCTGTGCTTGGTTTTCACCACTTATAGCGCGCTTGTATCAGCCACAACGGTGTATAGCTGGCTTGATAGTAATGGGCAGATTGTCTTTTCAGACACCCCCCCGGAAAACGGTGAATTTAAGCAACGCAACTATATCGCTCCTCGTATTAGCGAAACACCACCAGCATCACTGCAGGTCAGCAAGGACCACGATATTGTCGATACAATAAAATCCGAGCCCGTCCTAAAGCAGCCACCACCATCGTCTGTTTTACTGATTAATCCCGTCAACGAGCAAACGGTGCGCAATGCCCTCGGTGATATCATGATCAATGCAGCCACGGACGCTCCATTGGTGCCACCTTACCAGCTACAATTGTACCTTGATGATCGCCCATTTGGTGCGCCATCGAACCAACTGCAATGGCTCGTGACCAACATAGATCGCGGCGCATACCAAGCGCATGTCAAACTACTGAAAGACGGCAAGATAATTGCATCCTCTCCTTCTGTAACCGTGTATCTGCACCGCACAGCGAAGCTACAAACGCCAGCAGTCCCTAAACTAGGCGACCCACCAGCCAAACAGCTGAAATAACGCTCCCCTGTCGGTCACATCCACGCTACACTAAATGCACCATATTGGTGCATTGTTAGAGGAGCGACTGGGTGACAATGGAACTGACACAGACTATTTTGAATAATCAAGCCACGGCAATCATATTGCTGGATGATAAGCTTGATATCTACTTTGTAAACGCGGCATGTGAACAACTGTTTTCGTTGAGTCAGCGTCGCATGCAAGGGCATAATTTTCGCCACCTACTACAACACTCGTCGCTGGATATCAGCCTTATAGAAGAGACGCTCTCATCGGGTAAAAGCCTCTCTGATAGCGATGTCACCTTTGTTATTGAGGGGGTGCACACCACGGCAGAGCTGCACGCATCCCCTATTTCATGGCAAAAGAAACTCATGATATTGCTGGAGCTGAGACCCGTAATTAAACAACGCAAGCTGAGCCAAGAGTTAACCCAACAAGCTCAACAACAAGCTGCCAAAGAGCTGGTTCGCGGACTAGCACATGAAATAAAAAATCCTCTTGGCGGCCTCCGTGGGGCCGCGCAGTTACTGGAAAAAATGCTGCCCGAGCCTGAGTTAAAAGAATACACCCAAATTATTGTTGAACAGGCCGACCGACTGCGTTCATTGGTCGACCGCCTGCTCGGCCCCCAGCGCCCAGGCGTTCGTTCACACCACAATATCCATCAAGTACTTGAGAAAGTGCGCCAACTGGTCGCGCTTGAAGCTGGCCAGAGCATCCAGTTTGAGCGCGACTATGACCCGAGTTTGCCTGATTTTGAAATGGACAGTGATCAAATTGAGCAAGCCTTATTAAATATAGTGAGCAACGCGGCATTGGCTCTCGCTGAACAAGGTGGCACCATCACCTTAAAAACCCGCACCGATCACCAAACGACGATTCACGGAATACGTTATCGCATCGCTGCCAAAATTGAGATCATTGATAACGGCCCAGGCGTTCCTGCAGATATCCAAGATACGTTGTTCTACCCCATGGTAACCGGACGCCAAGGCGGGACGGGCTTAGGGCTCTCTATTGCTCAAACCCTCATTGATCAACACAAAGGAAAAATAGAGGTCGAAAGCTGGCCTGGCCAGACCCGCTTCACCCTGTTTCTACCCATAAAATAATTATTACGAACATCTTCACTTAAAGAGGAAAGGCGATGAGTAAAGGCATGATCTGGGTCGTTGATGACGACAACTCCATCCGTTGGGTACTAGAGAAAACCCTCTTAGCCGCCGGTATGCACTGTGAAACATTTGCAGATGCCGACAGTGTATTATTGGCACTAGAGCGCAGTGTGCCAGATGTGCTGGTTTCAGATATTCGCATGCCTGGAACAGATGGGCTAACGCTATTAAAAGCACTTCAAGCCGACTACCCAACACTGCCCGTGATTATTATGACCGCTCACTCAGATCTCGATGCAGCGGTTAACGCCTATCAGCGTGGCGCCTTTGAGTATCTACCCAAACCGTTTGATATTGATGAAGCGCAAGCCCTCGTCGAGCGAGCGCTCACTCACAGTCAAGAGCAGAAGCGCCATCAGCAGCCACAGCACAACGAAAAGCCCGTTCCTGAAATTATTGGCGAAGCACCAGCGATGCAAGAGGTCTTTCGTGCCATTGGCCGTCTTTCTCGTTCATCCATCTCCGTGCTGATTAATGGTGAGTCCGGTACCGGTAAAGAGCTGGTCGCTCACGCCTTGCACCGCCACAGTCCACGGGCTAAGAATGCCTTTATCGCCCTCAATATGGCGGCAATTCCCAAGGATTTGATTGAGTCAGAGCTATTTGGCCACGAAAAGGGGGCCTTTACGGGGGCCAATACGGTGCGTCAAGGACGCTTTGAGCAGGCCAATGGCGGTACCCTGTTTCTCGATGAAATCGGTGATATGCCACTCGATATTCAAACCCGCCTACTGCGTGTTTTGGCCGACGGGCAGTTCTATCGTGTTGGCGGGCATGCCGCAAGAGACGTCGATGTGCGCATTATTGCTGCGACCCACCAAAACCTCGAAAACCTCGTCGCCAAAGGAGATTTTCGTGAAGACCTTTTCCACCGCCTTAATGTCATTCGGGTTCACCTTCCTGCACTAAAAGATCGTCGCCAAGATATCCCACAATTGACTCGACACTTTTTGAAGTGCGCATCGGCTGAGCTTGGTGTCGAAGTAAAAAGCCTACACCCTGATACTGTAGAACAACTGTGTCAGTTAAACTGGCCGGGCAATGTTCGTCAGCTTGAAAATACGTGCCGTTGGCTGACGGTGATGGCGAGCGGCAATGAAATATTGCCAGGTGACCTTCCGCCAGAGTTAGTCCAACCCACCGCGCATGAAAGCGACCATTCAACACAAGGTTGGCAACAACAACTCGCACAGTGGGCCAAGCACGCTTTGGCACAAGGTCAAACCAATCTGCTCGACGATGCCTTACCTGAATTCGAAAAGATTCTACTAGAAACGGCGCTCGAACATACTCACGGACATAAACAAGAAGCTGCCAAGTTGTTAGGCTGGGGGCGCAACACCCTAACCAGAAAACTCAAAGATCTTGCTATCGATTAGTCCCCAATACGATGTTAAACAAGGTTATTGTCGCCAACGTCGCAAGGCGACAATAACAACAGTTCAGGTAAACACTGAGCGATACAATGCAAAATTCCCCCATTCCTCGGCGATATACACCAGATTTATCACCACTTTTTATCTATACTCTGCCCCAAAGTACTATCAATTGGAGCCTCTCGATGAATCCTTACACTCTGCCTGTTACTGATCTTCACCGCCATCTTGATGGCAATATTCGCAGCCAGACGATTTTGGATCTGGGACAACAGTTTGGCATGGCCTTACCTGCCGATAATCTCACCGATCTGGTTCCACACGTACAAGTGGTAGAAACCGCGCCAAGTCTGGTCGCATTTCTTAGCAAACTCGATTGGGGTGTCGCTGTACTCGGGGATTTAGAGGCTTGTCGACGTGTTGCCTACGAAAATGTAGAAGATATATTACGCGCAGGCATCGACTACGCTGAATTACGCTTTTCTCCTTACTACATGGCAATGAAGCACCAACTTCCCGTTGCTGGCGTCGTTGAAGCGGTCGTTGATGGGGTTCAGTCCGGTTGTCGCGATTTTGGTGTTGATGCCAATCTCATTGGTATTATGAGCCGTACATTTGGCGTTGATGCTTGCCAGCAAGAGCTCAATGCGCTGCTAACGCAAAAGCAACATTTGGTGGCCATCGATTTAGCCGGTGATGAGCTTGGTCAACCCGGCCATCAATTTGTTTCTCATTTTAAACAAGTACGCGATGCAGGGCTGCACGTTACTGTCCATGCAGGCGAAGCCGCTGGGCCAGAAAGCATGTGGCAAGCCATTAAAGAGCTAGGGGCTGAACGTATCGGTCATGGTGTGAAAGCGATTCAGGATGCTGCACTTATGGACTATTTAGCAGATCAGCAGATTGGTATCGAGTCATGCCTTACCTCGAATCTACAAACCAGCACCGTCACCGATCTCGCTTCGCATCCAATCCGCCAATTTTTAGCGCACGGCATTTGTGTTAGCTTGAATACTGACGATCCCGCTGTCGAGGGAATTGAGCTTGGCCATGAACTCTCTATCATGGCGCCAAAAGCGGGATTGAGTCCGGCAGACATTGAACAATGCCTTGAAAATGGACTAAAAATGGCCTTTTTATCTAACAGTGAGAAGCAGCAATTACGTCAACGTGCCGCGCAACGCTAACGGATTTCCATCGGCAACGCGTATTAGTCATACCAAAGCGGTATGATTATTAACTCTTTTGTTGAAAAATTGACCGGGCGCAGGGTTAGACGCAAACATTGTGGCACAATAAGTGCGTCTAACCGGAGAGCTCTCATGATTAACACCCTTTTTTCTCTTACTGCTGTCGTTCCTATCGCGTCTGAAGCGGCCTTAAATAGCCCAAACCAATTAATGGCGGGTGCCATTGCCATGGTTGCCGCCATTGGTATGACAAGCTGGTAAGCTAAGAAAGAAAAAACGCCGGATTACTCGGCGTTTTTTCTTTCCATTATATCACCCGAGAAAACTGTTGCTGTCTCGCGCGTTGCCGTAAGTACTTATCAAAAGACATGCAGATATTACGAATCAGTAATCGCCCCTTAGGCAAGACCGTAACTTTGTCTGTCGACACGGTCACCATACCATCGTCAATGAATCCTTGCAGTAGTATAAGGTCTTCCGCAAAGTAGTCGCTAAATACGATATCGTACTGCGCTTCAATTGCTGGAATATCCAGTACAAAATTACAAATTAACGCCTTAATCACATCACGGCGTAAGCGATCATCCTGATCAAGACCAACTCCTCGCCACGTCGCCTGACCTAACTCATTAACGGCGGCATAATAGTCTTTTAGTACTTTCTTATTCTGAGCATAACCATCACCGATCATAGAGATGGCCGATACCCCAAGACCAAGCAAGTCGCACTCACCCTGTGTGGTATAACCTTGGAAATTACGATGTAGCGTGCCTTTTCGCTGTGCTATCGCCAATTCATCGTCTGGTCGAGCGAAGTGATCCATACCAATAAATTGATACCCAGCCTGAGTAAGCGTCCGAATCGTCTCTTGCAATATCCGTAACTTCTCAGCCGCTGTAGGCAGCTCCTGTTCATTGATTTTGCGTTGCGCTGCAAACATTTTTGGCATGTGTGCATAGTTAAAAATCGATAAACGTCCTGGCTCCAGTCTTAGCACTTGCTGCAGCGTCTGGGCAAAACTGGCTGCCGTTTGTGTTGGTAAGCCATAGATAAGATCAAGGTTAGTGGAACGGAAACCAAGCTGCTTTGCCCGTTGCACCAAAGAGGCAATAAACGCTTCATCTTGTTCGCGATTAACACGCTGCTGTACCTGCTTATTAAAGTCTTGTACCCCGATGCTTATGCGATTGAATCCCAAGTCATACAGATGATCTAACAAGGTCAACTCAAGCTGTCTAGGGTCTACTTCAATGCTGATTTCGGCTGAGTCAGCCACGTTAAACGCTTGATGCAATAGCCCCATTAGGCGAGATAACTGCGCCTGATTGAGGAAGGTAGGAGTTCCACCACCCAAGTGAAGTTGAGTCACTGTTCGCGACCCAAGCAACACGGCTCGGGTGGCAATCTCACGGCTAAGAACATCTAAGTATTCATCCGCCTTCTCCTGATGTCGTGTCACCACTTTATTACAGCCACAGTAGTAGCAGAGCTGGTGACAAAACGGGATATGGATATAGAGCGATAGGGGACGTTCGGGATAGTGCTGACAGTCAGCAATAAACTGTGAATGTGAATACTGCTCAGAAAACTCTAATGCAGTGGGGTATGAGGTATAGCGGGGGCCTGAATAGTTATATTTTTCAATGAGGGCCTGGTCCCACTCAATGGTGGTCATTTCCATACGCGACTTTGCTCCAATGAATAAGGCCTACAGTGTGCCATAATCTGGCTACGCTGTAGACCTTATCGATCACGCAAAGGGACGCAGTTGACTCATGGTCGTTTCACGTTGCGATAGTAGCTGCGCAAACTCCGTCATTATCGCTTCTTGCAGCTCTGCTTCTAGCTTCATTCTCTCCACATCTTGACGCATACGCACTTGCTTATTCAGTGCTTTACGCTCATCGCCACGCGGCAACGCTTTTACTGCGTGATAAAGACGATCAAGGTTGGGATAGCGCTGCGCAAAGTCTACTCGCAACTCGCCTTGGATCAAATCAAATAAGACCCCAAGACGAATCGCAGCTTCAGACAAGTCGCATTGGCCCTCTTGACCAGCATGGGCAATCACAAAAATACTGTCAAAGATACGATGATTTCGTTTAGCAATGGCTGTCACCATTGCTTGTTGCTGACGTTGTTTTTGCTGCCAAAGCTGTGTGAGTAACATGCCTGCATAGACCGCTAACACAGTGACAACACTACCACCAAGCACTAACAACCAAACCGGCATCTACGTTACTCCTGCTCGAAGTCGCTACTATCAAATGAATCAAATTGCTCGAATTCGTCAAAGAGTGCTAAACGCTCTTCATCACTTTGTGGTTGAGCCTCTGCCACATCCTGCTCTTCGTCCATAAGACCAAGCTGAGCCATCAATGCTTCAATACGATCGAGTTTTTGGTCGACATATTGCTGCATGCCTGCACCCAGTTTTTCACCATTCTCTAAACGATCAAGCATGACATTTAATTGCGCGTCATTTTCTAATTGTGCCAGTTCTTGCTCTGCACTCAATTTACGCGCTTTCTTGCCTGCTGCCGATTTTGGATGTGGCTTCGCCTCAATAATCAACGGGATCGGCTTCTTGCTACCGAGTCGCGGGTCACGCTGCTGAGCCTGATGCTGGCCTTTTTTATTGCCCTCATCAGAATGTCGGCTACCCGACTTCAGCCCTTTACGTTTACGGGCTTTTTTACGCGCTAATGCTTCTTGGTCTAGTTTTGAGACCGATTTGTCCTGATATACTGCAGGACCTTCAGAGCCGACTTTACGGCCTTTCTTTTTACGAGTCATGGCTGGGTTTCCTCAGCAAAATTACATCATTACCAACAAACTCTACTTCCAGTCCATCGCGCTTCGCTAAATAGCGAAATGTCGCCTGGCTAAAAAAGCTCACGTGTGTTGGGTCGTTTTTATAGTGCCACCGGGCAAACGCTTCAATATCTAGAGCTAGCTTTGTCATCAGGCCAAGCCAGCCTCCTGGCTTTAGCATAGACAATAACTGCTGCCACTCTTTCCCTGGGGTATAAAAGTGCTCTATCGCTTCTGTACAAGTAATAAAGTCATATTGTCGGGCCAATACTGAACGCTCTGGTGCAAAGTAGGGATCATAGATCGCCATCTGATGCCCAGCTTCTTCCAGCATCACAGATAAGGTCGGCCCCGGGCCGCTGCCAAAATCAAGCCCCTGCCACCGCCCATTAGGCAGTCGCGCTAAAAGTGGCTCAGCAACGCGGGAAAGAAAGCGGCGATAACCTAGGTCATCGCTGTCATTCTGATGTTGATCATAGACCCCTTTCTCTTGCTCGGGATCCAGTAGGCAGTCGGGGTCAGCATAAATAAGCTGACAACGCTGGCATTGAAAATAGTCTCGACGCTTATCCTGATGGAAGTGTTCAATGTGTGACGCCTCACATAGGGGGCATAATCGCATCGTAATACCTCATCTGGTGCAGTGGCGGGAATGTAACAGATATCTGCACAATAAAAAAGCGGTGCTGCCGAAAACAGCCACCGCTTCTTAAACACTAAAGGGGGAAAGATTAGTGCAGTCCACCCAAATAGGCTGCCAGTGTTTCTATTTCGGCATCTGTTAGCTTCATTGCGACCGCACGCATCATCTCATTTGCATCATTGGCTCGCGTTCCAGCTCTGAACTGCATCAGTTGTGTCTTGATATAGTCGGCGTGTTGCCCGGAGATACGTGGAAAGCCAGAAGAAGGGGTACCATTCCCTCGCGGACCATGGCATGCCGTGCATGCGGTTAAGCCTCGCTCAGCATCACCTGCAAAATACAATTGCTTGCCCACAGCCAGAGAGAACTCAGGGGATGTTCCATCTGGCGGGGTTAAGCTGGCATAAAATGCGGCCAAATCGGTTATTTCTCGCTCGCTAAGGCCCATCGCCATTCCACCCATGACAGGGTTAACACGACCTTCCTCACCACCGCTGCCCATCGCTAACTTAAATTCGCGAAGCTGCTTGGCAAGGTAGTTTTGATGTTGCCCGGCTAGATTAGGGTTCTCTGGGATGAGACTTACGCCATTAGCTCCATGGCATGCCACGCATGTTTTTTCGGTCGCAAGCACTTTGCCTGCTTCGATATCTCCTTCCGCAGCTAACGGAAGTGATATAACAAGGGTCATTATCAGCACTAATTTATTCATGATATTCCGTTTATAATTATCATTGCTTCCAGTACCGCATCCATTGCCCCGCAACATGCTATAATGGCAGATCCATTGCTGAGCACATTTATTTTACACAGTTTTACATAAAAGTAACCACTTCACCACACAAAGACATGACGGAGTTAACAGTGAATCAAACTCTCAACTACAGAAAGACCAAATTTATTATCAGTGCTCCGGATATCCGTCACCTGCCAGTTGATTCAGGGGTTGAGATTGCATTTGCGGGCCGCTCCAACGCCGGTAAATCAAGTGCTCTAAACCGCCTGACGGATCAAAAGGGGCTAGCACGCACCAGTAAAACCCCTGGCCGTACCCAGCTTATTAATATGTTTGAGGTAGAAGAAGGCTGTAACCTGATCGATTTACCTGGCTATGGCTATGCACAGGTGCCACTAGAGATGAAGAAAAAGTGGCAACGCGCACTGGGCGAGTACCTGCAAAAGCGAGAAAACCTCATTGGGCTCGTGGTGTTGATGGATATTCGCCATCCGCTAAAAGATCTCGACCTACAAATGATCGACTGGGCACTGGATAGTGGGCTGCCTGTATTGGTGCTACTGACCAAAGCGGATAAGTTAAAACAAGGCGTTCGACAGTCGACGGTCCTTAAAGTACGCAAAGCACTCGCTGAAAAAGAGGGACAAATTCGAGTCGAAGCGTTCTCTTCATTAAAAGGGGTCGGTGTCGATACCGTTCATCGCCAGCTTAACGAGTGGTTCTTTACCCATGTTGAGTTTGTTGATGAAGATGCATTGGAAGACAACGAAGAGAGTTAATTCCCGAGTGGAATAACGGCCCCTTCGCTCCAATAAAAACCCCACTAACCAGTGGGGTAATGGGAGAGACATTGCATGTGTCTTATTGTTAAGTAATCAACAATTTATTAGGCTAAGGCAAATAATTTGCCCAACGACATCGTGAGATGGCGTCCTGCTCTTTTCCTTCTTTTCCCACTATTGCTAGTCCAGCACGTCATAAAAGTGGAATAAAATTACATTTCAGTACTTAAAAACAAAAAAAACCGGATGGCTAACACCACCCGGCAAAATAAATGTCCACAATTCAAGATCACACGAGCAACTTAGATAATTACAGCTCGGTATGAACAAGAAGCAAAGACAAGTATACGCATTTGCACACAAAATTAAAGTATTTACTCTAATTGCGCCATTCAGAAAAGTGATGGCTGTCGCTTTTTTAAAGAGGATTATCAATAAAGTGTGATTTGATTAGAATTTTCTTTGCTGCAATAAAAAACGCCCCAGCTCAAAGAGCTGGGGCGGCTAAATCAGCCAAATCCAATAACGTGAAACAAAAGGTCTGAAAGATAGAACATCTTACCTCTGTACCCTACGCCAAATAATGTATAACAACTGCTCAGAAATTGAAAGGTGTTTATGTAGTTTTTTTTCATTCCACTCCCATAATCGTGCCAATTTCAACATTCACATCACAAGGTATAAATATTTCCAGCCTTAAAATAAATACTTACCTTCATTACGCTCAGAGCGAAAAAAAGCCGCTTAACGCGGCTTTTTTATCAATTAATGGGCCTCATCCCAATTATTTCCACTACCGGCCTCAGCAATCAGCGGGACATCTAAGGTGGCCGCGGCCTCCATCAGCGAACTCACTTGCCGTTCAGTATCTGCCAGCACATCTTCTCGAACTTCCAGTACCAATTCATCGTGTACCTGCATTAGCAAACGCACATTATCACCTTGCGTTGCCACCCAGTCAGCCACCAAGACCATGGCTTTCTTGATGATATCCGCAGCGGTTCCTTGCATTGGTGCATTGATCGCAGCACGTTCTGCCGCCTTACGGCGCATGCCATTGCGAGATTTAATTTCTGGCAAATATAAGCGGCGACCAAACAGGGTTTCAACATAGCCTTTCTCGGTCGCTAACTCGCGCGTACTATCCATATAGGCTTTTACGCCAGGATAACGCTCAAAATAGATATTCATATAATCTTGAGCTTCACCACGCGAAATTCCCAGTTGTTTGGCCAAGCCAAATGCGCTCATACCATAAATTAAGCCGAAGTTGATGGCCTTCGCGCGGCGACGCTGTTCGCTAGTCACATCTTCAATCGATACACCCATCACTTCTGCCGCTGTCGCTGCATGAATATCTCGACCGTGGGTAAACGCATCTAATAAGGCTTTATCGCCAGAAAGGTGCGCCATGATCCGCAGTTCAATTTGAGAGTAATCGACCGCGAGCACTTTATATCCCTTCGGTGCAATAAATGCCTGACGAATGCGGCGCCCTTCATCATTACGGATCGGGATATTTTGCAGGTTTGGATCGGTTGACGACAAGCGCCCTGTTGCGGTTACCGCTTGATGATAAGAGGTATGCACTCGGCCAGTGGCAGGATTAACCATCTTAGGCAGCTTATCGGTATAGGTCGATTTCAGCTTTGCTAAACCACGATACTCAAGAATGCACTTCGGCAACGGGTAATCTAACGCTAATTCTTGTAATACTTCTTCATTGGTTGAAGGAGCACCAGACGGCGTTTTCTTCACAATCGGCATACCCATCTTTTCAAACAAAATGGCTTGCAGTTGCTTAGGTGAACTTAAGTTAAATTCTTCTCCTGCAAGCTCAAACGCCTCTTTTTCCAAGGCTTTTAATCGAACATCGAGCTCTGCGGATTGAATATGTAATAACTGGCTATCAATAAGTACCCCGGTACGCTCCATTTGCGATAAAACGGGTACTAGAGGCACTTCTAGCTCATCATAAACACGGCGTAGTTCCGGTTCACTATCCAACTTGCTGTTAAGTACGTTGTGTAAGCGCAACGTGATGTCAGCGTCTTCCGCGGCATAAGGGCTCGCTTTATCTAACTCAATCTGATTAAACGTCAGCTGCTTTTTACCCTTACCTGCAATCTCTTCAAAGCTGATTGTTGAATGACTAAGGTAACGCTGTGCAAGGCTATCCATATCATGACGCCCGCCAACACTGTTATAGACATACGACGCTAGCATGGTATCAAAGCGAATGCCTTGCATCTGAATGCCGTAACGCGCCAAAATGCTGGCATCAAACTTAAGATTTTGCCCCACCTTTGGCTGTTGTGGATCTTCAAGCAGAGGCTTTAACTGGGCTAAAACCCAATCACGATCCAGTTGTGCTGGCGCATCAAGGTAGTCATGCGCGACAGGAACATAAGCGGCTTTACCCTCTTCAACCGCAAATGAAAGGCCAACTAAGTTCGCTGTCATGTAGTCTAGGCCGTCCGTTTCGGTATCAAATGCAATCACAGGCGCAGACTCTAGCGCTTGCAGCCAGCGAGAAAAGTCAGCTTCAGTCTGTACCGTTTCGTAACCGCTACGATCGATCTCGACCGCTGCGGCTTCTGCAGGCTCTGCCACCTCTGCAACGTTGTCTTGGCCACGCTTTAATTCGTCAATCCATCGCTTAAAGGCCAACTTAGTAAATAAGTTCATTAGGAGATCAGTATCCATCTCCCCTTTAACCAGTTGCTCAGGAGACAGCTCAAGTTCTACATCTAACTTGATGGTGGCCAGTTGATAAGATAGATATGCGTTTTCTTTATTCTCTGCCAGCTTTTTAGGCATGGTTTTCGAACCACGGAAGCCCAGCGCGGGAATAGCCTCTAAGTTGGCAAAGATCTGATCTAAACCGCCAATTCCCTGCAATAACGCTTTGGCGGTTTTTTCTCCCACCCCAGGCACGCCAGGAATGTTATCCACCTTGTCGCCCATTAGCGCCAAGTAGTCGATGATCAACTCAGGTCCAATTTCAAATTTATCAACAACACCTTGTGGATCCATCACGACACCGGTCATGGTATTGATCAAGGTGATATTCTCATCCACCAGCTGCGCCATATCTTTATCACCTGTGGAGATCAAAACAGGCATGCCCTTTTCCGACGCCTGTGTCGCCAATGTGCCGATCACGTCGTCAGCCTCAACCCCTTCGATCGCAATTAGCGGCAAGCCCATTGCGCGAATAAGTTGATGAAGCGGTTCGATCTGACTACGCAGATCATCAGGCATCGGTGGACGATGCGCTTTGTACTCAGGATAGATATCATCACGAAATGTCTTTCCTTTGGCATCAAAAATCACGGCAATACGATCAGTGTCTACTTGCTTAAGTAGGCTTTTGATCATATTAACAACACCATACACTGCGCCCGTTGGCTCGCCGTCTGCATTGGTAAAGTTAGGTGCAGCATGATAAGCACGATAGAGATATGATGAACCATCGATCAAGATAAGTGGATTGGATGGAATAGAAGCCATGATAAGGCAAGGTCCTTGCTAAATTTGAATGGGCAATAGAATGCCACGAGTTGCTAAGCGTGTTAAGCGATCGATCACTGAAATACAACGCACTCACCTTAATGCTCTTGTGGATAAGTATGTGTGTATTTATTTTTGCCTCGATGATCCTTTTGGTCACCCATAGCTCAAACGCCACTAAAGCACATATCAATCATAAACTTACACAAATCAATAGAAAGCAATCAAGGATCCGAATATGATCAATTGATGTGGAAAAAGTTAACAACTCAATACATTGTGTGCAATTTGCACTAAAGTCATTGAATTGGACAAGGAGTCGATCATGAAGAAAATTGCAGTTATTTTATCTGGATGTGGGGTCTTTGACGGTGCTGAAGTCAACGAGGTAATTCTCAGCTTACTCGCAATCGAGCAACAAGGGGCAACATGGCAAGCATTCGCACCCGATAAGCCTCAGTTTCATGTCATTGAGCACCATAGCGGCAATGAACAACAAGAGCAGCGTAACGTTTTGCGCGAAGCGGGACGCATCGTGCGCGGGGATATCCTTCCGTTGAGTCAATTGCTCGCTGATGACTATGATGCGCTTCTCGTCCCAGGTGGATTTGGCGTTGCTAAGAATTTGTCTGATTTTGCTTTCAAAGGCAGTGCCTGTGAGCTAGACCCTGATTTTAAAAAGGCCGCGAAAGACTTTGCCACCAATGAAAAGCCCGCAGGCTACCTTTGTATTGCACCAGCACTCACGCCACTAATTTATGGCCCCGGTGTCAAAGCGACACTCGGTCGTAATGATGATGATGCCGTCACTGCCTTTTCTGCACTTGGTGGCGAACATGTGGCCTGCCCAGTTGACGATTACGTACTGGATCAAAATCGACGTTTGTTAACAACCCCAGCTTATATGCTGGCAGAATCAATTAGCGAAGCGCAACGGGGGATCCAGCGCTTGGTTGGAAAACTGATCGAGTTGGCTTAATCCAGTCCCTCCCATTTCTATTGATACAAAAAAGCCGACATCAAATGTCGGCTTCTTTGGCATATTACGTTAGCATTTAAGCATGTTGAGCTGATGTCGATGGAGAGGCGTTAACGCTGGTCAGCTTCTTGACCAGATAATTTAACACCACGCCATACAAGGGAACAAAGAGCCCTAAACTAATCATCACTTTAAATACGTAATCTACCATTGCAATCTCTACCCAATGTTCAGCCATAAATGCATCAGGGCTATTGTAAAAAGCAATCGCAAAGAACGCGATGGTATCAAGGGCATTGCCTAGCAAGGTAGAGCAAGTTGGTGCAACCCACCATTGCTTGGTGGTGCGCAAACGGTTAAAGATTTGCACGTCCAAAATTTGCCCCAGTAAATAGGCCATGAAGCTTGCTGCTGCTATACGCGCCACAAACAAATTAAAGGCCCCTAACTGTGCAAAGCCTTGAAATTCACCTTGAAAGAAAATCACCGATAATGCATACGAAATCAGTAATGCGGGTAACATCACGACCGCAATAATACGACGTGCTAAACCTGCACCAAAAATGCGCACCGTAAGATCAGTAGCTAAAAAGATAAACGGAAAGGTAAAGGCACCCCAGGTGGTATGAAAACCAAAAACGGTGAATGGTAACTGAACTAAATAGTTACTTGATGCGATGATCAGCAAATGAAAGCTGACCAAATAGATAAGAGCCTTGCGCAACTGCGCGGGCGTAAACGTCTGCGTCATAATTGACCTTTTTGTTAATTGGGGGCGAGGGAACCCAAAAATCCCGATTGTCCTTGGCACTTAATGCCAAGAGGCGGAATTATACTGACTTAAGAATAAAAACCTAGCAATTTTGTTGCTATTTTCAGCGCAAACGTTTTCTTACTTCATGCCATGAATGGACGCCAGAAATGCAAGGACTTCGCTGTCTTCAGGGCGCTGAACTTCAAGCCAACACGATTGGCTGTAATCCTCCCCTTTCAACCACAAACGGCTACCTTCAAAGTCCACCAGCCAAATGTGCAAATCACTATCCTGCTGTTGCTCGATCAATGTCAGTTCAAGTTGAGCGATAAGCTGCAAAGCAAATATAGGGAACGAATCACTATCAAAAAAGGGCAACTGGAAACTAAGTACACCTGTTATAAGACACATTCTGTCAATCTCGACCATATCAATCACCCTAGTTTGTAACGCTATGTTGCTATGAGTATCAATGGGTGTCCAATGCCTATTCAAACGTGCTCGAACATGATGTGATCGCCACCACTATTGATTGGCATATCAATGGCACAGGGTAAATAGTTACCCATACGCAAGCTATTTGTTCGCACCCTTTGTGTGAATTACTGCCGGACACTATGTCCGGTTTTTTTTGCGGCTAATGGCGCTGACTGAGCAAGTGCGCTTCTATGACATCAAGAAATTGGTCGCCAAACTTCTCTAGCTTCCGCTGCCCGACGCCACTGACCGCCAAAAACTCCCCTGCAGATGTGGGCAGCATTTCGGCCATCTCCATCAGACTGGCATCAGTAAAGACCACATAGGGTGGAATATCCTCTTCATCAGCAATCGCTTTACGTAGCTGGCGTAATTTAGCAAACAGCTTTTTGTCGTAAAGACGCGTACTCTGCTTGTCCTGCTTGCTGCTGCGTGAGGTTAAATCTAGGCGCGGTACCGCTAATTCGAGTGGCAACTCACCACGTAATACTGGCCGTGCCTCTTCCGTTAACTGCAGGGTAGAGCTACGCGTAATATTCTGCACCAAAAAACCACGGTGGATTAACTGTCGCAAAATACTAACCCAGTATTCATGGCTATGCTCTCGACCAATACCATATGTCGACAGCTTGTCGTGACCATGATCGCGTATACGCTGGTTATGTAAGCCTCTCAGCACGTCAACCACATAACCAATACCAAAGCTTTGCTTAACTCGATAAACGCAAGACAAGGCTTTTTGGGCAACTTCGACTCCACTAAACTTTTTCGGTGGGTCGAGGCAAATATCGCAGTTGCCACACGGCTCTTCGCGAAACTCACCAAAATAATTCAGCAACACTTGCCGACGACAAGTTTGTGCTTCTGCAAACGCTCCCATCGCATGCAACTTGTGGGCTTCAATTTGCTTTTGCGGCCCATCATCCTTTTCATCCAAAATACGCCGTAGCCATGCCATATCTGAAGGATCGTAGAGCATCATTGCTTCGGCTGGCACACCATCTCGTCCTGCCCGACCTGTCTCTTGATAATAAGACTCGATGTTACGTGGAATGTCATAATGGACAACGTAGCGAACGTTTGACTTGTTGATGCCCATGCCAAAAGCCACAGTTGCCACCACAACTTGTATATCATCTCGCTGAAACGCATCTTGCACACGTTGGCGTTCCGTCATCTCTAGTCCCGCATGATAAGCTGCAGCCCGAATATGGTTGTCACACAATTTTTCTGCCAACTGCTCAACTCGCTTACGAGAATTGCAATAGATGATGCCGCACTGACCGCGCTGTGTCGTAACATAACGTACCAACTGCGCTAACGGTTTGTGCTTTTCAATCAGGTTATAGCGGATATTGGGCCGATCGAAACTGCCCAAGTGCACGCATGGTGCCTGCATCGCCAGTCGAGTCTGAATATCTTGCCTTGTTGCATCATCGGCTGTGGCAGTTAACGCCATGACCGGTACTGTGGTGAAATGCTGCCTTAGCTGACCTAATGCCGCATATTCAGGGCGAAAATCATGCCCCCATTGAGAAATACAATGTGCCTCATCGACAGCAATCAACGACACAGGGAGTCGTGATAAGTGCTCGATAAAGTCGCGCATCAGTACGCGCTCTGGTGACACATAAACGAGCTTAAGTTCTCCGTTATACATGGCATTGAAGGTGCCTACCAATTCATCACGCGACATCGTTGAGTTGATGCATGCCGCCGCGACCCCATTCGCTCTAAGCTGATCGACCTGATCTTTCATCAGCGAAATAAGGGGAGATATGACCAATGTTAAGCCCGGTAAGATCAAAGCTGGCACTTGGTAACATAACGACTTGCCTCCCCCGGTTGGCATAATTACCAAGCAATCTTGTCTATTGATTACCGCAGAAATAACACGCTCTTGCCCTTCACGAAACGCGTCATAACCAAAAACAGTTTCCAGTATTTGTTGTGGCGTTTTCGGCGGGGGTATGGCTAAAGCAGCATCACTCATGTAGGCACTCTCTGATTGGCATAGCTGGTCATTCTAACCGCAAGCTGGCATTGCAACCACCCCTTCACACATTCCAAGGGGAAATGATTGTCGTAAAAGCCAACATGGCTTTATACTGCGCACGAGTTTACCGATAGCCCTATCATTTCGCCCTAAGAGACACAAGTATGAACCAACAATCACAAGCCCAACGTGGGGTCATTCTGGCATTGGCCGCCTATACCATGTGGGGGGTTGCACCGATCTATTTTAAATCGGTCTCTCAAGTCAACCCAATGGAGATCCTTAGCCATCGGATTATCTGGTCATTCTTTCTTCTCGGTGGACTACTCTCTTTTACCAACGGTTGGCCGCGTGTTCAGCAGGTATTGCGTCGCCCTACCCAACGCAAACTGCTACTACTCACCGCATTATTAGTGGGAGGCAACTGGCTCACTTTTATCTGGGCTATCGGCAATAATCGCATGCTAGAAGCCAGTTTAGGGTACTTTATTAACCCTATATTCAATGTGACTCTTGGTATGCTATTCCTAAAAGAGCGATTGCGCCCAATGCAGTGGATCGCCGTTGCGTTATCCGCAACAGGGGTGGTCATTCAGGTCATTAATTTTGGGTCTGTCCCTTGGGTTTCGCTAGTATTAGCAGGCAGTTTTGGTTGCTATGGTTTACTGCGCAAGAAGATCAATGTCGGTGCTGAGGAAGGGCTTTTCATTGAAACAGCTGTCATCGTTCCATTAGCGCTAGCCTATTTATGGCTGTCTCCTTCTGAGACTTCTAATCTGTTTAATAATACCGTGTCTCTGAATGTTTTACTGATGGCGGCGGGCATTGTCACCACCCTGCCATTACTCTGCTTTACAGGCGCAGCGACCAAATTAAACTTATCCACACTGGGTTTTTTCCAGTATATCGGGCCGAGTCTAATGTTCATCTTAGCGATTAGTGTGTATGGCGAAACACTGGCACTAGATGATATCTCCACTTTCGCCTTTATTTGGTGCGCCTTAGTTATCTTTACTGTTGATGCCGTGAGGTTTACGCGTCGTCAGCGGCTAACACGCCAAAAAACACGTTGAGCCTTCAGGTAGTGCAATAAACATGGATACTATCAGCCATCACCTCACGGAAGTGAGTGCGATTAGCCTTATTGATGCAAATTTTTCTGATTTTGCATTCAAGCGTCATTATCACCTCGATTACCATATTGGGTTGGTGACGCGTGGGCAGCAACACTATTTTTATCGCGGTGAACGACATTATGCGGGACCGGGAACAATCGTGTTACTTCCCCCTGACGAGATCCATGACGGGCAAGCAGCTTGCCAGCAAGGCTATCAGGTTAAGATTTTTGATATTGAACCCGACTGGCTACATCAGCTTGCAGAGGTGCAAAGTAATCAATTGGCTTTTCAAGCGCACAATGTCAATGATCCCATGTTGTTTCATCAATTGAATACACTACATGAATCGCTGCACAATCAGCAGTTTTCTACCCTTGGTAAAGATTGCTTAAGCGGCGAGGCGTTCGCGTTACTATTACACCGCTATGCCAAAGCACGACCTCGTGAAGACTTTCAGCTTGGACACAAAAGGCTAACTCAAATTAGAGAATATCTCGAAGCGCATTTAAGCGAAAAAATCACCCTCGAACAGCTGGCGGATCTATGCCAACTCAGTCATACCCAGCTACTACGACAATTCAAAAAAACGACCCAGATGACGCCTTATGCTTATCTAGCCCGTTTACGCCTTGAGCGCGCCATGCAACTCATCCGTCATGGGGAAAGAAGCACGGATGTCGCACATAAGATAGGCTTTTATGATCAAGCCCACTTTGTAAAAGCATTCAAACAGACGTTTGGCATTACGCCGAGCCAGTTGCAACGTTAAGTGAAGACGCTTTCTTTGCATTCATCCAACACCTCTAGCACCACGAAAGGAAATCATTATGGCTGACTTATTTGCCCTATTTCCCCTCTTCACGATTCACTTTGTTGCCCTTATGAGCCCAGGGCCTGACTTTGCGTTAGTGGTACAAAATACGACCCGCTATGGACGCAATACGGGGTTAATGGTTGCACTAGGGTTGTCGTGCGGCATTTTAACGCATGCCACTCTGACCCTTTCTGGCGTCAGTCTACTGATCTCGAATCACCAAGTGTTATTTCGTGCTTTACAAACTGCAGGAGGTTGCTATCTTCTGTGGCTCGGTATTGGTGCAATAAACGGTTTGCGTCGCCCACGCCAAACGCTGCCAAGCATGAATAAAACCGAGCGTATTCACAGTCGTCAACACGCTTTCCTCAAAGGTTTTTCCACCAACATGCTAAACCCCAAGGCTTTGGTTTTCTTTGTTAGCTTACTTTCTACTTTAGTTCCAACAGATCTAAATACGACCACTAAAATTGCAGCGATTTGCATCCTATGGGCGCTCTCCTTTACTTGGTTCGCCTTTTTAGCTTGGGTTTTAACAGGCAAGCAGATACAGCAGGCGCTAACACGTCTTGTTCCGTATATTGATGGGTCTTGTGGAGTACTTTTTACCGCAACAGGTGGTAGCTTAATCTGGCAAACGATTGCTTAAGCAGTGCAACACACTTAAACTGCGCCAGAACTTCGCTTTATTCACTATTTAATAGGGAGATCCATGAAACAATTTGCCTTTACTGCACTACTGTTAATGCTCGCGGGTTGTGCCAACCATGACTACAATGCCTCATTAATCATCCACAATGGTCAAGTGTTAACCGTTGATGCCGCACATACGCGATTCGATGACGGAGTTGTGGTGATTAAAGACGATCGCATTGTGGCAGTCGGCCAATCAGAGCTACTGAATCAATACCGTGCTCCAGAAATGATCGATGCCCAGCAAGGCATCGTTATGCCAGGCATGATCAATACTCATAACCATTTACCAATGATTGCCTTTCGTGGCCTAGGTGAAGAGGGAATCGAAAACCGCCTCTTCGCTTACTTCTTTCCACTTGAAGGAGAGAAACTGAGTCGCGAATTGATTTATAACGCCACTCGACTAGGTGCGACGGATTTAGCCTTAAGCGGTGTTACCACTTACGCCGACATGTACTACCACATGGATGAGATGGCTCGAGCAACAAAAGAAGTCGGCATCCGTGGCGTACTCGGACAAACGGTCATTAAATTTCCCGTTGTCGATGCCCCAGACGCACTTGCAGGTTATCACTACGCGATTGATTTTATTGAACAATACCATGACGATGAGCTAATTACCCCCGCCTTTGCTCCCCACGCGGTCTATACCGTTAGCGAAGACATGCTTCAGAAAATTTCTGCTTCAGCAAAGCATTACGACGTACCAGTCCTAATCCATGTCGATGAGTTTGATAATGAAGCAGAACGTATTGAAGGTAATGATGAGCATCTCTCCCCCGTGGCATGGCTCAACGAGATCGGTGTACTGGATGAACGCATGGTATTAGCGCACGCTATTCATATTTCAGAACAAGATATGGCGTTAATTCAAGCCGCTGATGCCAGTGTGGCGTATAACCCAATGGCCAACGCGAAAGGCGCAACAGGTATTGCACCAGTATGGCAAATGCTACAACACGACCTGCGTGTCGGCTTGGGGACGGATGGGCCGATGAGTTCTAATCAAGTCGACCTATGGCGCACGTTAAGCTACGCCAGCAGTATGCAACGTCTCAAGTATCAAGACCGTACCATTATGGTTCCAGAAACGGTGATTGAAATGGCCACCATGGGAGGTGCTCGAGCACTGCATATGGAAGATGAAATTGGCTCGCTTGAGGTGGGTAAAAAAGCCGATCTCATTATTGTTGAGACGCAATCAACCAATATGAAACCGAACTATGACCCTTATGCAACTCTTGTCTTTCAGGCAAACCCCTCTAATGTCGATGCAACCATTGTGAATGGTCGGGTCATCGTCAAAGCGCGTGAGCTGCAAACGGCAAACATGGCGGATATCGATGCAAAGATGTCTATCATAGAACAAGATATCGCTGACTTCGCTCGAGACTTGGCCATCAAAGCTAAACAAATGTAGCCAGCATCTCCATCTTCGATGACAGTAAGTAGCAAAAAAGCGGCTTTACGCCGCTTTTTATTTATAAGCCCTTTCGTTGTAGGGTCTGCTTAACCAGAATACGCGTGGTGCCAATCTTTCCATACCACTTGAAAGCCACGCTGCTGAACAGCAGACGCGACTTGAGCTGCCGTACGTTCATCACTTATCGCAAACTGCTCCAGCTCCTCGGCAACATTATCTGCATACCCACCCGGCTGTGTCTTCGATTCTGCAGACATCGTAGTAACACCAAGCGGTAAAACATTATCTCTAAACGATGCAGATTCGCGGGTTGATAGCGATAACTCGACCTCAGGATTTAATAGTCGATATGCACACATTAACTGAACGAGCTGTCGATCGTTCATCACTGATTTGGGCTGCACACCGCCTTCACAAGGGCGCAAACGAGGAAACGATATCGAATAACGCGTCTGCCAATAAGTACGCTCTAAATAATCTAAGTGCGCGGCAACATAGAAACAATCTGTACGCCATTCATCCAGACCAATTAAGGCTCCGATACCAATCTTATCGATACCAGCTTGCGCCAAGCGATCTGGGGTTTGCAGACGATAATGAAAATCTCTTTTCTTGCCACGTAAGTGGTGCTCAGCATAGGTATATGAGTTATACGTTTCCTGATAGACCATCACTGCATCTAAGCCTAATGTTTTCAGCTCAGCATACTCTTCACGCTCTAGCGGCTGAACCTCCATTGCGAGGTAGCTGAATTGTGACTTCACAATGGGTAGAATCTCGCGAAAATACGCCATGCCCACTTTACGCTCATGTTCACCAGTCACTAACAAGATATTATCAAATTGTAGTGCTTTAATCGCAGTGCACTCACGCTCAACTTCGTTCGCATCGAGTATTCGGCGCTTAAGCCTATTTTCCATTGAAAAGCCGCAATAAGTACAAGCATTCGCACATAAGTTGGATAAATAAAGAGGAACATAGAAACCAACCGTATTGCCGAAACGCTTTCGCGTTAATGCTGAGGACAGCTGGGCCATCTGCTCTAGGTACGGCTCTGCCGCTGGCGAGATCAGTGCTTTAAAGTCCTCCAAATCTCGCTTGGGTTTATGCAATGCACGTTCAACATCTTCAGCTGTCTTACTATATATTGACAGCCGAATATCATCCCAACTCATCTGGCTAAAAATATCAGAAAACGTCTTCATGGCTTAATCCAGAAATGCGGTTAATGGACTCGATGCGACCGCATGATTCACTGTCCCAGCCAATCCGGCTTCATACGCAATGCGTCCGGCTTCAACAGCCAGTTTGAATGCCTTACCCATCGCGACAGGATCAGCCGCAGCAGCAATCGCTGTGTTAACCAGCACCGCATCAGCCCCCATCTCCATTGCCTCGGCTGCGTGTGATGGCGCACCGATTCCCGCATCAACGATCACAGGTACATTAGCCTGATCAATAATGATTTCTAAGAAATCTCTTGAAGCAAGCCCCTTATTGCTACCAATTGGCGCTCCTAATGGCATTACAGCTGCGCACCCCACCTCTTCGAGGCGTTTGCACAACACGGGATCGGCATGACAATAAGGTAGCACGATGAAACCCAGTTTAACCAACGACTCTGCCGCTGCCAGCGTTTCGATCGGATCAGGCATTAAGTACTTAGGATCAGGGTGTATTTCGAGTTTTAGCCAGTTTGTACCTAGGGCTTCTCGCGCGAGTTGAGCGGCAAAAACCGCTTCTTTGGCATTTTTTGCTCCAGAGGTATTTGGCAACAGGTTGACACCTGCGGCACGTAGCGGGGCCAAAATATCATCATCACGATTATCAAGATCGACTCGTTTAAGTGCCATCGTGACCAACTCTGATCCCGAGGTGATGATAGACTCCGCCATACTTTCACGGTTAGCGTACTTACCTGTGCCGGTAAATAGACGCGAACTAAATGTTTTATCAGCAATTGTTAACATGTTAGCCTCCGGCGATCGCTTGAAACAACGCAATCTCATCGCCATCATTGAGCAAATGCGTGGCCCACTGTTCGCGGGCAATAATTTCTTGATTCACGGCAACGGCAGACGCCCCTTTCGGCATCTGTAACTGCACCAATAAATTGGCAATTGTCGACTGTTCAGTCACTAAAACAGGCTTATCATTTACCTTAATCATGCACTGAGTCATACCTTTTCCTTATTACAAATTGGGCATTGTGGATTAGCTGGCAACTTAAAGCTCTGCCACTCCAGACTTAGCCCATCAAACTGTTTTAGATAGCCAAAAGCGGGCTCTCCCGCTGCGGTAATTACCTTAAGCGCTTCTAGTGCCTGCATGGTTCCAAGCACACCAACAACAGGGCCTGCAATACCAGACTCACTGCAGTTTTGTGGCTCTTCGGCGACACCAGCAGGGAATAAGCAATGATAGCAAGGGCCACTTTCGTGACGAAAATCAAAGGGCATCAACTGCCCTTGCCAGCGAATAGCTGCTGCCGATATGAGTACTTTTTTCTGTTCGAAACAGACCTTATTTATTGCATGACGAGTGACAAAATTATCGCTGCAATCTAATACAATGTCTGCCATGCTCACCTCGATAGCAAGCCTATCACCATGCAATGCTGCGGTCACCGCTCTCGCATGAACCAAAGGATTCAGTGCGCGAATTTGTGCTACGGCAGTCATCGCTTTACTCTCGCCCTGATGTTCAGTTCGATATATCACCTGTCGTTGCAGGTTTGAGGTGTCAACGACATCACCATCCGCGATCACTAACGAACCAACACCTGCCGCTGCTAAATAAAGCGCAGCGGGAGATCCAAGACCACCGGCACCAACCAGAAGGACACGTGCATTCTTTAGCGCTGCCTGACCGTTTTCACCAACCTCAGGCAAACGAATTTGACGGTTATAGCGCAAAAAAGCCTCATCAGTTAGCATGATTGATTTCCTTGTTAACGTACGAGTAGCTGATTAAATGCGTTGACTTGCTCTTCGAGAGCATCAGCATGCGTAATTGCCCGAACAACAGCAATGGCATTAACACCAGTTTGCCAGACTTGCTCCACATTACTTAAATCAATACCACCAATCGCAACGGTCGGATAAGCGTTTTTAACCGTCGCTAAATGCTCTGCTAATTGAGCAACACCTTGCGGCGGTGTCGGCATCTGCTTGGTTGGGGTTGGAAAAATATGCCCTATCGCCACATAGCTAGGTACTATGCTCAATCCTCTTTCCAGCTCTTGCGCGGTTCGTGTTGATACGCCGAGATGTAATCCAGCCTCGGCAAGAGCATTAAGGTCTGCGCTATCCAAATCTTCTTGCCCAAGGTGAACACCGTAGGCTTTATGCTTTAACGCCAATGACCAATAGTCATTGATGTAGACTTGAGCGTTATATTCACGCCCAAGGCGTATCGCCTCAATAATCTGATCTTCTAAATCTGACTGCTGGGGGTCTTTAATTCGCAGTTGTACCGTTTTCACCCCTAACGGTAAAAGGCGAGCGATCCAATCAACATGATCGACTACGGGGTAGAGTGGCCCTATGCCACCCTCAATGGTTGGAAATGCAATCATAATTTCTCCACTTGGTGATAGAGGTCGCTTCCTCTATCACGAAATTCCTGTGCTTTCGTTTGCATGCCTTGCGTTGAGTTGTCGAGTACTTCAACTTTCGCAGCGGCATAGTCACGCACTTCTTGTGATATTTTCATTGAACAAAATTTCGGCCCACACATTGAACAAAAATGTGCCACTTTGCCAGACTGTTGTGGCAACGTCTCATCGTGATATCGGCGTGCTGTCTCTGGGTCAAGACTCAAATTAAACTGATCTTCCCACCTAAATTCAAAACGTGCTTTAGACAATGCGTTATCTCGAACTTGTGCCCCTGGGTGTCCCTTAGCAAGATCTGCAGCATGGGCACATAGCTTGTAGGTTATTAGGCCAGTCTTTACATCTTGCTTATTAGGTAGCCCTAAATGTTCTTTTGGCGTGACATAACATAACATGGCACAACCATACCAGCCGATCATTGCGGCACCTATGCCTGACGTAATATGATCATACCCCGGAGCAATATCCGTTGTCAGTGGACCAAGGGTATAGAAGGGAGCCTCATGGCAGTGCTTCAACTGCTCAGTCATGTTCTCTTGAATCATATGCATTGGCACATGTCCCGGGCCTTCCACCATAACTTGTACGTCATACTTCCATGCTATTTTTGTCAGCTCACCCAGTGTACGCAACTCACTAAACTGGGCGTCATCATTCGCATCAGCGACGGAGCCGGGACGCAGCCCATCACCTAACGACAAAGCAATGTCATACTGAGCGCAGATCTGACAAATTTCTTCGAAATGGGTATATAAAAAGTTCTCTTGATGGTGCGCTAAGCACCATTTTGCCATGATTGAGCCGCCTCGAGATACGATACCGGTCACGCGATTCGCTGTCATTGGGATATAACGCAATAATACCCCAGCATGGAGAGTAAAATAGTCGACACCTTGCTCTGCTTGCTCAAGCAACGTATCTCGAAAAAGCGCCCAAGTGAGGTTCTCAGCAATCCCATTAACTTTTTCCAACGCTTGATACATAGGAACAGTGCCGATTGGAACTGGGCTATTACGTAATATCCATTCGCGAGTCTCATGGATATTACGACCTGTTGATAAGTCCATGACGGTATCGGCCCCCCAACGAGTAGACCAGACCAGTTTTTCAACCTCTTCCTCAATCGATGAGCTGACAGCCGAGTTACCAATATTTGCATTCACCTTAACCAAAAAATTTCGCCCAATAATCATTGGTTCAGACTCTGGATGGTTAATATTCGAAGGGATAATTGCACGACCTTCTGCAACCTCTTGTCTGACGAACTCTGGCGTTATTTCTTTTGGCAAGCAAGCTCCAAAACCGACACCAGCGTGTTGCTGATTTAAAACACTATCATTGTATCGCACCCGCCCCATGTTCTCTCGAATTGCAATAAATTCCATTTCTGGGGTGATAATTCCCTGACGGGCATAATGCAATTGAGTAACACAACAACCTGGCTTTGCGCGTCGAATACGTGCGCGATGCTGGAAACGCAAATCATCTAAAGAGTCGTCCTCTAAACGTGTTTTGCTATAGGAAGAACTCTGCTTTGTAAGAAGTATTGTATCTTCACGCTCCTCTATCCAACCATCACGTATAGCTGGTAACCCTGAATAAATATCAATCTGTTTTGCAGGATCGGTATAAGATCCGGAGGTGTCATAGACACGTATTGCATCGTTAGCTTCATAGGTAGGGTTATTTGTTGCCCCCCCAACCAAGCTATCACTAACACTAATCTCACGCATCGGAACACGTATGTCATTACGGCTGCCAGTCACATAGACTTTTTTAGAGCTGGGATAGGCCTGTGCCGTTAGCGAATCAATATAATTTTTTGCAGTTAAGCGGGCTTGTTTACGAGTCGACATAGCAATTTCCTTTTTATCCTTAATGGGAAAGTGCTTATCGGATAGGTGCTTTAGAGCGTACGTCGACACAGTGTGCGACGAAAACAGCATGCTCTTGTTCCCTTCGCAGGTATTAGCCTGATCAGGTTCAACGGATCCTGCTTTCGCAGTCTCAGCCATTTGGCACTCCGACAAGTTGATAAATGCAGTATATGGACAATTTATCAGCACAGCAAGGGAATTAAACCTCACATAGAAGAGCTGTCGATGTCGACACAAAAGAGAGCATGCTGCATAAGCAGGAAACGGGCGAATAAAAATAACGAC
>NZ_JBLBVL010000012.1:0-100994 GCF_047250365.1 Thaumasiovibrio clandestinus | reverse complement strand
TCAATTTACTGCTGGCAACCTTTTTATTTAAATAACTTACTCGTTTGACCAATTAAGCACCAAGGTGCCGATATCACCGTCAATTTTGCGATTTATACACACAAAACGACTACCGATTGGAAATTAATCAATAATATACGTAAGATAAATGTAGCGGAGCAGTTAAGGCCGTTACTTTGTGTTCATATAACTAAACGTAATTGAATCTATGAAATCATCTTATCTTATTACTTCAGCTCTCACTGCTGTTATTGGCGCTGCCTTATTGTTTTTCTCAGGTTTGGCACTGTCCGGTTGGTTAGCCTTCTCCTTAGGTGCAATTGCCTCAGGGTTGTTTATTTCATTTAACAACAAGACGATACCTAAAGTTGTTCCCCCATTAGAGAACGATTCCAATGCTAGTAGTCGTACCTTATATGTTGGAAATCTTCCATATCGCGCCAATGAGAGTGACGTAAAAGCACTGTTTGAACAGCATGGAGAAGTCTACGCCGTTCGACTCATGAAAGACAAACGCACAGGAAAACGAAGAGGGTTTGGATTCGTTGTCGTTAGCAATGCTAGTGCAGACCATACCATTCAGACGTTAAACGAATCCGACTTTGAAGGAAGAAAGCTAAAAGTCAGAGAGGCTAATGAGCCTAAGCATCAAGAAGAATAGCGGCATTTAGTGGTTGAAGTCCCGCAAATCCGTTTAAATTAAAATACGCCTCAAGCTCTTTTGCTGAGGCGTCTAAACGAGTACAAAAAGCCAATCCTCTCTTTTTGCTGATTGGCTTTTTTCTTCCTTTCAATAACGTCTCAACTCGCAAAGCAATCGCTTTACCCGAATCTGCTGTTGTCACTGAATCGCCTAGTACCCGAACGATTTCCTCTTTGAGCAATGGAAAATGAGTACAACCAAGCACTAACTGATCAACGCCAGCAAAAGGGGCTAATATGTCCTTTAATACTGCCTTGTCAATTGCTCGCCCTCTCAGTTTATCTTCCGCCATTTGAACCAGTGTCGTCGAGCCATACCGAATCACATCACAGTCCATGGCGTAATCTTTAATCAGTGCATCAATATAGGGCCGTCCTATTGTCGCAGGCGTAGCCAGTAAGCCCACTTTACGTTTTACACTTTGCTGAGCAGCTGGCTTTATGGCAGGAACAACGCCAACAACAGGAATCGTCAGCATAGAACGCAATACGGGCAATACTATCGTACTTGCGGTATTGCACGCGATGACCACAATATTAGCTGAATACTGTTCAACCAACGTGGATACAATCGTCGTTGTTCTAGATATTAAGATTGCATCATCTAGTTCACCATAAGGATAAGCTTCATTATCGAACACATAGATATACTCTGCTTCTGGTAAGCGTTTGTATACTTCATGGAATATGGACAAGCCTCCGACACCAGAGTCAAAGATAACGATCTTCACGGAACAACACCTTCAAGGATCAAATAGGGCGCTATGATAAGCTCAGTGAATAAAAGATGAAAGGGTCAAAAAAACCGCCCGCAGGCGGTTCATTTTAAAATTGATAATCTATCGATAAGTAATAAGCACGCTCTGGAGAAGGATAGCCTCCTGAGGTTTCGTACTTTTCATTCGTTAAATTATCGACTCGTCCACGAATAACTAAGGCAGGCGTTGCCCAATATGCCGCTCCCAAATCCCATAAGCCATAGCTCGACAAGGTTGTAAGTTGACTGAGATCATCGGTCGGCAAATTCGAACGAGAACCAGTATAAACATATGATAATGATAGGTCTAATTCCCCCAGAGATACCTCACTTAACCACTTATAGTTATCTCTAGCACGACGGGCAAGTTGTACACCCTTTGTATCTTCATGTTTTTTATATTCAGCATTCACGGCATGACGAACAATACCGGTATTGAAGTTAACCCCCAACTCCGCACCCTTAATACGCGCATCAAGGTTGTGTGGTGTCCATTGGTCAACATAATAAATCTGTAGGTTGTCTACTTTATTGTCGTAAAGTGCTAGCGACCAGTCAAATAGCGGATAGTAGCCCGTCACACCAATCTCTTTGTTCAGTGACTCTTCTGGTTTGAGATCAGGATTGCTCGCCAATGACGTAAATGACGGCGCTTTGAAAGCGGTACCAATAGACGCGGTCACTTGATGAGCCGCATTTAACTGATAGGCCGCCCCTAATGACCATGTATTATACGTATCGTACTCATCATGCTGGTCAACTCGTGCACTCGCTTGGACGGTTAGCGCAGCAAGCGTATAAGTTGTAGCGCCATAGATACCGGTGACATCACGCTTTTCACCTGCGGCACTATGAGGCCCCCCCCAACTCAAAGCGTCATCACCTAACACCTCTCTTCGCCAGTCAACACCACCATTGATGATCACATTTGAGTTGACTTGGTATTGATTAATCCACTGCAGATTGGTTTGTTCAACATCAAGATGCGAGACAGTCACGGCACCACCATTATACGTATCGACATTCTCGCTACGCTGATAGCTTGCGAGTATCGACGTACGATACTTGTCCGATTGATACTCTGCACGGCCAGCAATATTCAACGATTGGCTATCATTGTCAGCGATGACTGTTTCAATACAATCAACCCAAAAATCATCATAAGTTTTGCAATGATTATACTGAGCCGTGTTGTCAAACCAACGCAATGAACTAAACGCTGTCCACTGCTCAGAAAGTTGGTGCTCATAATTAATCATCCCTTGGCTGCCTTCAAAGCCATGCCGGTCATCATCGTTCAAGCCAGGTTGTGGGTTAACATTAAAGCCATCGGTTTGTTGAAAGCCTGCCGCCACTTTTAAGTGGCCGTTGTCCGATACATCTGTTGTTGAAGAAAAACTGGCCTCTGCATAGGCATTACTACCACCACCTAACGAAATAGAGCGGCTTTCACTGCCACGCTGAGAGCGAGTAATGATATTTAACACACCACCAATCGCATCAGATCCATACATTGCAGCCCCAGCTCCACGAATCAATTCCACACGCTCAATCTGAGTAATAGGGATTCGATTAAGGTTAGTACCACTCGTAATCGAATCATTCATACGAACGCCATCGATCAACACCAGAGTATGATTAGAATTCGTGCCGCGTAAGAAAAGTGATGCTCGTTGACCAATACCACCATCAACGGAAACTTCAACGCCAGGGAGGCGACGCAACACATCCGTTAACGTTTTGGCTTGTGACTGTTCAATATCCTGCTTTGTAACCACTGAAACAGGTGCAATGACGTTATCTATTGACTGTTCAAAACGAGAGGCGGTAACCACCATTGTTTCATCAGAAGAGATAGTAGAAGAGGGTTGCTGCGCAAGCGCAGCCATTGGCAGCAATCCGGCTACCCATATTGTTTTAGACATATTAGATCCATAAACGCGTGAATCGAATGATGTCAGGAAATCCTGATACCATATTGTGAACCAGCTGATATCCGGACTTAAGAAAATAAAAACAACCACGACTCATTCATCAAAGAGGCAAAATTCGCCCAATGATTTTAATTTGAGTTCCGCAGCTTTTCCTTCCTATCACCGTTGCGCGTCAGTTCCGGATTTTCACCGGATTCCCAGCTGAGATTTAAGCGACGCAATTATATACAAATCACTTAGTTATTAACACAGTGAGGGCTAGTAATTTATACTGACATACTCCCGCTCTTCGACGTTTAGTTCCATCTTTATGTACACCGTTAACACAAAAAAGAAATTTGCGAGAACATTTGCAAAACGTGGCAGTGTCGGTTCAAAGTGAATTCCAGACTCATCTAGGCGATGCAGTAAACGAACGGTTTTCTTTGCATGGGTGCGACACAGGTGCAGAGCAGGGACAGGCATTGGCCCCTGTGGCAATACAAAGCGGGTGATTCGCCCCTTGGTGCGCTGATTATAATCGTCGTAACGGGCAATTAACCAAACAATATCCTCTTCAAATATGCCATTTTTGCCACGAACTGAACCATTCAAGTGATATATCAGCTCTTGTAACTTATTTAGGTCATCTCTTATTTCAGCGAATGATTCTGGCAAATAGGCTAAAACCAGCCCTACCTGACTACATAGCTCATCCACATGAATTTCATAGTCACACGTCATCTCCGCTTCGTACACAAACGGATAGCATAGCTCTTTAATATTCCTTGGTTTTCTAAAGTTCATTTCTACTTCTTACTCTTATCAACATTTATTCTCTAAATACGCTTACTCCCCTTCCGCCACCATACAGATTTGTTGATGGTGAAAAAGTCAGCAAAAAGACTGGACAAAACCACTTAGCTTCATACAATTTGCGCTCCTTTTTGTGAAGAAGTAGGTCTCGCTGTATGAGCAACACTCAGATTGATATCAGCCAGTATCAAAATCAACTCGATGACAAGGCTGTTCGCCTCGACGCGATGTTTGCCGATTTTGATACACCGACGCTGGATGTATATTCCTCTCCCGCCCAGCACTACCGTATGCGTGCTGAGTTTCGGGTATGGCATGAGGGTGATGACCTCTACTACATCATGTTCGATCAGAAGACCAAACAGAAGTATCGTGTCGATCAATTCCCACAAGCTAGTCGACTGATCAACGACTTAATGCCATTGCTCATCGATGCCGTCAAGTCAAGCCAAAGCCTTCGCCATAAATTATTCCAAGTCGATTTTCTATCGACCTTGAGCGGCGAAATACTTATTTCACTGCTTTACCATCGTCAACTTGATGACGCGTGGACGAATGATGCTAAAGCGCTCAAACAACGCCTTAATAATGAAGGATTTAACCTCAACATCATTGGCCGGGCAAGAAAGCAAAAAATTGTACTAGATCAGGAGTTTGTCATTGAGAAGCTAACCGCTTTCGACAAAACTCTAACCTACAAGCAAGTTGAAAACAGCTTTACGCAACCAAACGGTGAGGTTGCGCAGAAAATGCTGGAGTGGGCAATTGATGCGACGCGAGATAGCGAAGGAGATCTGCTCGAGCTCTACTGTGGCAACGGTAACTTTTCCCTTGCCTTGGCGCAAAATTTTGACCGTGTGCTCGCAACAGAATTAGCGAAACCATCCGTTGAGGCAGCGCAATACAACATTGCTGCCAATCAGATAGACAACGTGCAAATCATTCGCATGTCTGCCGAAGACTTTACCGATGCGATGAACGGCAAGCGAGAGTTTCGTCGCCTGCAGGCTGCGAATGTCGATTTAAAGACATACAATTGCAATACCATCTTTGTCGACCCACCACGCTCGGGTATGGATGAAGAGACATGTAAAATGGTTCAAGGGTATGACAATATCATGTACATCTCTTGCAATCCTGAGACGCTGAAGGACAACCTAGCAATCCTAAGCCAAACCCATCACATAACTCGATTTGCCTTGTTTGATCAGTTTCCATACACGCACCACATGGAAGCGGGTGTGTTTCTTGAGCGCAAACAACAATAAAAAAATGGGCCATTGGCCCATTTTTTCTTTACGACTTAGGTTCTCGAAGCCAAACACCAGAGCGGTGGCTAAGCCAAAAGAGCAAACCTAGCGTTAACATCAAAGCAAAAAAGTTAGAGCCCAATTCAGGATAGATCGTTCTCAATCCTACGGTATAACCAAAAATGCCCACCAAACACATGGCTAACATTTGGCTCTCCGTTCCCCGCTGCACTTTGCTGTAAAGGGTATACAAGCAGTACAGCGCAAGCCCCAGCGTCAACCAACTAAAAACAGTAAACGGCACAATACTGTTTATCAACCCAGTTATACTGGCATTGGCCGCTAAGCCAACAAGAAATGAAAAAAGCAAAATACTACGGTGTGAACTTAATTGTGTGCCGCTCATTGTTAACCCTTCCCTTTTATTAGTTTGGCGAGCTCCGCTTCAACGCTTGACGCTCACGCTCTTTTCGATACCAATACGCGCCCGTTGCAATCATACGCAACTGCATAACTAAACGCTCTGCCAGCTCTGCACGTTGCACCGGATCTAAATCTAGTGCCTCAGCGCCGGCACTGAAAACCATCGTCACAGAAGCTTCAGCCTGTGCATAAGCTTCTTCATAACTAATTGCTGTTTTCGCTTCCAAATATTCGGTGAGCTCAGCAACAAAGTGGTGAATTTCCCGCACAACGGCAGCCCGAAAAGCAGGCGATGTGCCAGAACGCTCTCGTAACAACAAGCGAAATACGTTAGGACTGCTTTCTAAGAACTCCATAAACGTATCTACAGATGTTCGAATAACACTGCCTTCCGTAGCGATACGTTGCCGAGCTTGGCGCATTAGTTGCCTTAACAGTAGCCCGCCCTCATCGACCATTGTTAACCCAAGCTCGTCCATATCTTTAAAGTGACGATAGAAAGAGGTGGGAGCAATACCGCCCTCTCTTGCTACCTCACGTAAACTCAAATTAGAAAAACTGCGTTCAGCACTAAGCTGATTAAATGCTGCATCAATAAGGTTGCGACGTGTCTTCTCTTTTTGCTGTGCTCGAATTCCCATGCCGATTCATATCACTCTCTATCACAATAACCATCACTATACGCAATTTTCATTAAAGAATCAGGTACAAAGCTTGTTCACTGCAAAAAGTAAAAAACGAATAAGTTCCGTGATCCTCCGCTTGCAATTCTATAAACAAAATTTACCTATCCAAAAGAAAGTTTACAATAAGGTACCAAATATGTTGCGTCAATGCTAAGGAAAGCCCACCAATGAAGAATAAACAAAATAATCATTTCGATGCTATTGTGATCGGCAGCGGCCCCGGTGGAGAAGGCGCAGCGATGGGGCTGACCAAAGAAGGCTATCGTGTCGCCATTATCGAGCGAGAAGTGAGTGTTGGGGGTGGGTGCACGCATTGGGGCACCATTCCATCCAAAGCACTTCGTCATGCCGTTAGCCGGATCATCGAATACAATCACAACCCACTATATTCAAAGAATCAACCAAACTTACACTGCACATTTAGCCAAATTCTCGATCATGCTCGAAGTGTCGTCGATAAGCAGACCAAAATGCGCCAAGGTTTTTACGACCGTAACCACTGCACACTGATATTTGGCGAAGCTTACTTCACGACCTCCCACACCATCGCGGTTAAAAAACCTGACGGCTCTGAAGAGCTGTACAGCGCTGACAAATTTGTCATTGCAACGGGTTCTCGTCCCTACCACCCTCAGGACGTTGATTTCAGCCATTCACGTATTTATGACTCCGACTCTATTCTGCGTTTAAAACACGATCCACGCCATATTATTATCTATGGTGCAGGGGTTATCGGCAGTGAATATGCATCGATATTTAGAGGGTTAGGTGTGAAAGTTGACTTAATCAACACACGAGATCGCTTACTGTCATTTTTAGATAATGAGATCAGTGATTCACTGTCATACCACCTATCTGATAGTGGCGTAATGATTAGAAATGATGAGGCGTATAAAAAAATTGAGAGTACCGAGGATGGCGTTGTCGTTCACTTACAGTCAGGAAAGAAAATGCGTGCTGACTGCCTTCTGTATGCCAATGGACGCACTGGTAATACTGATGCGTTAAATCTAGAAGCGATTGGATTGATCCCCGATAGTCGTGGGCAATTACTCAAAAATGCCCTCTACCAAACAGAAATTCCTCATATCTATGCCGTGGGTGATGTCATTGGTTATCCCAGCTTAGCCAGCGCAGCCTACGACCAAGGTCGTCATGTCGCGCAAGCCATCAGCCGTGGCGAAAGTGGCCAATTAATTGATCATATTCCTACCGGCATTTACACCATTCCTGAAATTAGCTCCGTCGGTAAAACCGAACAAGAGCTAACCGCAGAAAAAGTACCCTACGAAGTTGGACGGGCACAGTTCAAACACTTAGCTCGAGCACAAATCGCGGGCATGGATGTTGGCAGTTTAAAAATTCTCTTTCATCGCGATACCCGCCAAATTCTGGGGATTCATTGTTTCGGGGAGCGGGCAGCAGAAATTATTCATATTGGCCAAGCCATTATGGAACAAGATGGCAACGGAAATAATATCGATTATTTCATCAACACTACATTTAACTATCCGACCATGGCGGAGGCTTATCGGGTCGCGGCACTAAATGGGATCAATCGACTCTTTTAATCACAAGGGGCCACGCGGCCCCTACAACTTAAAGAACAATGCTGAGTAACACGCCGATAAAAACCACCATTCCAACATAATTATTATTAAGAAATGCTTGAAAGCACTTATCTCGCTGTCGGTGCTTCATTAAATATTGCTGATAAACAAACAACGCACTGGCTGCTAATAGCCCAACATAAAAGGGCACGTTCATGTTCGACCAATAACCCAGCCACACTAACCCACCCAGCGCCAGTAACTGCAATATCGCCACCATGCGTTTATCATAGCGCCCAAACAAAACGGCGGTCGACTTAACGCCAATCTTAATATCGTCATCCCTATCGACCATGGCATATTGAGTATCGTACGCTACCGTCCAAAGCACATTGGCGACAAATAACAACCACGCCTGAAGAGGTATATATCCCAATTGGGCGGCAAACGCCATAGGAATGGACCAACCAAACGCCATACCTAGTATCACTTGAGGAAAGTGAGTGTAACGTTTCATGAAAGGGTAAATCGATGCCAAAGCGATACCAACAAAAGAGAGCTGTACCGTTAGTCGGTTCATGGTTAGGACTAAGAAGAATGCCGTAAGTGCTAACACGATAAAGACAGCAAGGGCTTCTTTTTCCGTTACTCTTCCCGAAGGCAACGGGCGCTGACAGGTTCGCTTAACATGACCATCAACGTGGCGATCAGCAAAGTCATTAATCACGCACCCCGCAGAGCGCATCAACACCACACCCAAGATAAAAACCAACGCCACATCAATGTCTGGCCACCCGTCAGCCGCCAAAAAAAGGGCCCACAATGTCGGCCATAGCAGCAGCAAGCTGCCTATTGGCCGATCCATTCGAGTCAATGCCCATAGTGCTTGTGCTTTCGCTATCTCCACGTATCCTTACTCCTGATATAACGGTGCATCCACTAAAAACACTTCCGAAACTAGTAACGGTTTATCATTCACCCATAACCGAGAACGTCGTGCCCACAATGGCTGCCCTGATGTATCTCCGATAACCTGTGCAAGCTGCAACCGATCCCGCCACGCATGTTTATGATTAAAAACCCAAACCCCGAGAGGTACTTCGCCTAATTGAGCCACATCGCGCTCTTTCCCGGTTAACGTGGTTTCCGGTATCAATGTGCGGCCCAGCAACCATGGCACATCATCACCATAGAGTACCACCTTGCGTTCTAGGCACGGCGTTTTTCCAATGAGCGCACACTCACTCTGACTTAACGCAGCGCTAGGCAAATGACCCTGCTCGACTAATTCGACGCGTAAAGTTTGGCAATGCAGTTGAAGTCGACGAGATAGGGATGTTGCCTCAAGAAGCCAGCTAGCTGATTTTTCCGAGGTAATCCTTACCTTTGTCGGCGGAGACCACATAGCCTGTTCCAATAAAGGCTTATACAACCGCTTTAAATTCGACATCTTTCCATGTATTTATCTACCATTGTCAACATAAGTGTTGGTAGACCCTAATTATTCTATTACCATAAATGAACCGGGCCAAGACTCGATATGAATGCAGCAATAAACACGAAAAGTCTCAACGGGTTCAATTTTTGATTACTGATGTTGTTCCAATATTAACTTTACTGGAAAAACGTCGATCATCTTAACTGCTTTTTCTTAAAAATGGATAGTGCTAATGCAACAGCGCATACTAATACCACATTTTGTCTTGCTACTAGGCCTCTTTTTCATGCCCACATTGCAAGCCCGTGGTGCGACACCAGCAGGGCCAAATTATACCTATTATACGCTCTCTCCTGATATTACAACTAACTATATCACTCAAGGTAGTGCTCTTGGCTATCTCCGTTTACAAGTTGATCTCATGGTACTTGATCCCAGTCTAATCGCTAAAGTCGAACGCCACGATCCTTTGATTAGAGACGCCCTTATCGACATTATTGGTAAAGAAAGTGCCGCAACGATAAAATCACTGGCCGGCAGAGAAGAGCTGCGCCTTGCTTGCCTTGATAAAGTAAATCAGCTCTTGCTGATTGAGACTGGCGAAAAGCTCATTACTGAGCTTCTCTTTACTAAATACCTTTATCAATAGCAGGCTATCGCGTGGCCTCACCGCCGCGCTGACTATCAATAAATGCCACTAGGCAGCCAGTAATTAACCCAACAAGATGGGCAGTATTTGCAATATTGAACATTGGCATCACATATCCCATCACCAGCCACACCAACATAAAGCCAATATAGGGCTTAGGTAAGAAAAGCCCGCGCTGTGGCGCTAACCATCCCATCCACCAACAATAACCCAATAAGGCATAAACGACCCCAGATAAACCACCAAAATTGACCCCGCTCACCCAGAACTGCCCCACCCCTGACATAACCGATGCGCATATAAACAATAAGATCAATTTCTTTGCCCCAAACTTTCGCTCTATTTCTCCCCCCAGCAACCACCACCAAAGGCAATTAAACGCAAGATGAAGAACAGAAAAATGCATAATGGCATGCGTCACCCAACGCCAGAGACTACTATATTGCGTGGCATCAACAGGAAAGTGTAACCACCGAAAAAGCGCATTTTGAAACCCTAACCACCACAACAGATAAACCGTCACTGACATCAGCAAGACGAGCAAAGTGAATGGCCCCGCTCCTTGTTGCAACAACTGCATGAGGTTTGGGCTCGCATAGCTGAACTTAGCCGTACGGCTATCCGCCATTTGCCATGACGCCGCTTGGTACTTTGCATCATAAGGGTGCTGTAGAAAGTAACGCAGCTCAGCCTCAGCTTCTGTCCAATGATCTTCGTTCACCACCCAAATCGCAATGGCTCCCTCCACATCCGGCGCTAACGTAAGCGCTAAACCACGACTATCACAATAATCAATAAATGCTTGTGCTTGCCGTGCATGACGCATTACATACAGTTTCAGCATACCGTTCCCCGCCTCCCTAGACATGCTTAAGCAAAACTCTCAACAGGCAACTGTTCTCGCTGCCAAGCATCAAAACCACCTTCGATACTATAAACTGCTTCAAAGCCTTGATTGAATAAGTATTGCGCGGCTCCCTGGCTGCTAATTCCGTGATAGCACATCACCATAATTGGCGTGTCGAAATCGACGTCTTGCATCAAAGTTACTAATGTATCATTGGTTAGATGAAACGCAGATACCGCATGTGCATGGAGAAATGACTGCGCATCTCGAATGTCGACCAACACGGCGCCTAACTGTTGTTGTAACTGCCGAGCATCAACAACATTAATTTGTTGAAAATGTTCCATAAAATAGCCTCTCAACCCAATATCAATTCCAGTGTACCGCAAAGTAATATCACTATCGTACCTTAATTAACACTTAATCAACATTTCGCCAAGTACCCTGATCACTTTATCACCACTTGTGGGTAAAGTTGTGGATTGCGTTGATAAAGGGGTTATAAGCACTTGGATCCACAATATGTAGTGGTGATCCAATAATTCTGTGGATAAGTCTGTGAATGATTAATTCGCAACAGACGTTCGCTCTAGGTAGAAAGCCGACTTAGCCCATCATTCGGTCTGTTTACAACTCTTTGAATGATCTGATCATTCTTGGATCACTCTCAAAACGATCATTCCTAGATCAAAGGCACAAAAAAACCGGCCTCAGCCGGTTTCTTTTTAAAACGCTCTATTTAAAGGCTCTCGCCCACTGCTAGCTTTAATTTTTTCATGGCATTTTTTTCTAGCTGACGGATCCGTTCAGCAGAAACACCATAATGATCAGCAAGATCCTGCAATGTTGCTTTATCTTCATCTAACCAGCGCGCTTTCACGATATGCTGGCTTCGTTCATCCAGTGTAGATAATGCATTGGCCAAACGATCATGAGCATGACGCTCCCAGTTGTTTTCTTCAAAGTGCTGAGCAACATCCGAGCTTTTATCTTCCAGATAAAAAACTGGCGCAGTATATGCGCTGCCATTATCGTCATCTTCACTTGGGGCTTCAAAAGTCGCATCTTGCGCAGCAAGACGGGCTTCCATCTCCATCACTTCTGACGTCTCTACACCAAGTTGTTCAGCGACCATGTTAACTTCATCGTGACTAAACCAGCCCAAACGCTTCTTCGCTTTGCGCAAATTAAAAAACAATTTGCGTTGTGCTTTTGTCGTCGCGACTTTAACGATACGCCAATTGCGCAGCACATATTCATGGATTTCAGCTTTAATCCAATGCACCGCAAAAGAGACCAGACGCACGCCAACCTCAGGGTTAAAGCGTTTTACTGCCTTCATCAGACCGATGTTACCTTCCTGAATCAAATCAGCAATAGGCAAACCATAGCCTGAATAACCACGGGCGACATGCACAACAAAACGCAAGTGAGACATGATCAAGCCTTTCGCAGCCTCGATATCTCCCTCATAATGCAGACGCTCTGCCAACTCACGCTCTTCATCTGCAGATAGCATTGGGTGACGATTTACTGATGAAATGTACCCGTCTAGACTATCCGCGGAGACAACGGCCATTGGATACAGCTTTTGTGTCATTGCAACCTCGTAATCAATTCTCTTCTCTCAATACACCAGTATAACCATTCTGTATGAATAAAACATGAACAGTATTTAGGCGAACTTGGCATCATACCGAAAATTTTGACCAAAAAACACTATACAGGTTCAATTTCTCGCAAATGGCGCCGAGCTGATAATTGTGCCGCTATCACACCCAGCAATGCTGCGCTAATAAGCAGCCACATTGACTCTTCCAAACCAAGCCCGTGCAAAGAAAATGTCGCACCATAAACCATGGCTAATGCATTGACACTTTTCTCAACCAGTAATACGGTGCCAAACGCCAGTAACCAAGCCATTGTAGCACCAACCACACCATACCAGACGCCAGTATAGAGATAAGGACGCAGTATATCGCGATCCGTGGCACCGACCAATTTCATGATTTGGATCCGTGCTTTTTCATTCGCGACTTGAAGGCGCAAGCTGTTCCCTATGACCAAAAAGACCACCAGCAACATTAACCCAGAGAAAACCATTGCCAAAACAACCAACAACTGCTGAATAGCCGAAAAACGCTCTATCCAATCACTATCCAGTCGCACATCAGCCACACGGTTCTCCGCTGCAAATCGCTGCGCCAGCAGCAACACTTCGTCCAAAACATCACTCACAGGCTGCACAACAAATACGCCCGGAAGCGGATTTCCATCTAACAAAGGCAGCGCCTGCGCAAACCCTTGATACTCTGAAAACTCGACGATGCCTTGCTCCGGAGAAATATAACTGACACCACTCACTTCTTCCCACGTTGTCCACGCTTTCAATAAGCGCTCCCTTTCCGCTGCGGTAGGCTCACCTTGCATATACACAGAAATTTGCGATGAGTGGGGTAATTGGGCATGTACTTGCATCACGTTTTTCACCAACACAAACAGACAACTTGGCAAAGTCAGTGCAAAGGCTATCACCGCAACAGTCAGTACATTACCTAGAGGACGAATTCGCAGCTGACGCAACGCTTGCTTAGCATCGTTTTTATGCCGAGAAAGTAAATTAACTGCCACGTATCACCTCACTCAAAATGCCAGACTGCAACGTATAATGCCGTCCTTGATGGCGCGAAATTAGTCCCGTATCGTGGGTTGCCAATAACACCGTGACCCCTGCCCGGTTAAATTCATCGAACAGTTGCATCATTTGCAGTGAGAGCGCCTGATCCAAATTTCCTGTGGGTTCATCAGCCAGCAATAACAAAGGGCGGTTCACCACCGCGCGCGCGATTCCCACCCTTTGCTGCTCCCCCCCAGATAACTGCATCGGTAAGCAGCGCGCTTTATCCAGCAACCCCACTTTATCCAGCGCAGCAGACACGCGTCGCTTCACTTCGCTCTCATTCACATGGGCAGCCCGCAACGGCATCGCCACATTGTCGAACGCAGTTGCTTCCATCAAAAGCTTATGATCTTGAAATATTATGCCTAAGTGACGACGTAAGTAAGGCACTTGAGAACGAGGTAAACTACTAATGTCATGCCCATTAAACATGACATGCCCATCACTGGGACGCTCAATTGCACAGATCAGCTTCAACAAGGTACTTTTACCGGCACCAGAATGGCCGGTTAGCAACGCCAACTCTCCCTGTTGAACATGGAAATTCACTTTCTGTAAAGCCTGCCGTCCACCACGGTATACTTTACTCACTTGTTGAAACTGGATCACGCCTTACTCCTCCGAGCTAAACAACGCCTCAATAAATTCATCCGCTTTAAATGGGCGCAAATCTTCGATCCCTTCTCCCACGCCAATATAACGAATTGGGATAGAGAACTGATCGGCAATTGCGAAAATGACCCCGCCCTTGGCAGTACCGTCGAGCTTGGTCAACGTAATCCCCGTTAATGGTGTTACATCATTAAACAGCTTGGCCTGACTAATCGCGTTCTGCCCAGTACCTGCATCCAGTGTTAACATGATTTCATGCGGTGCACTGTCATCCAACTTTTTCATCACGCGGACAATTTTACGCAGCTCTTCCATTAAATGAGCTTTGTTTTGTAAGCGACCAGCGGTATCGGCAATCACTACATCGACCCCTTTCGCCCGCGCTGATTCCACAGCATCATAAATAACTGACGCGCTGTCAGCACCGGTGTGCTGAGCCACAACAGGAACTTGATTACGTTCACCCCAGACTTGCAGTTGCTCTACAGCTGCGGCACGGAAAGTATCTCCCGCCGCTAACATTACCGATTTGCCTTGAGACTGTAGTTGCTTGGCTAACTTACCAATGGTGGTTGTTTTCCCGACACCATTTACGCCAACCATTAAGATGACATAAGGTTTATGCGCTTCCACACACATTGGTTGTTCGACATCTTGCAACATCGCACCCATTTCTTCTTTTAAGAGTCCATAGAGAGCTTCGCCATCTTTAAGCTGTTGACGTGAGGCTTTCTCGGTTAATGACTCAATAATTTTAACCGTGGTATCCATTCCGACATCGGCAATCAATAACTGCTCTTCAAGCTCCTCAAACAGCTCATCATCGATCTGCTTGCCTTTGAATAGGCCTAAAAAGCCGAAACCAAGGTTGGCTTTGGTTTTTTGCAGCCCTTTCATCAAGCGAGCAAAAAAGCCCTCGCGTTGCGGTTTGTCTTGTTCTACATGCGCAACAACGACTTCTGCTTCTGCTTCTGCTTCTGCTTCTGCTTCTGCTTCTGCTTCTGCTTCTGCTTCTGCTTCTGCTTCTGCTTCTGCTTCTGCTTCTGCTTCTGCTTCTGCTTCTGCTTCTGCTTCTGCTTCTGCTTCTAGTACAGTTTCTTCATCGTTATTTTGTTGTGCAACATCTTTTTCAGTACTATCGCTTTCTAGAACAGGTTCAGCGACATCCTTGGCCGTTGTATCTGCCTCTTGTTCTACCTCCGCCGCTATTGAAGTCTGTTTTTCTTGCTCAGCTGGGTCATTATTGTTAAAACCAAGCCACGAGAATAATCCGCGTTTCTTTTTTTCTGCCATTGGCAATATCCTAACAGTGGGTACACGCCTTACACGTGCAAAAACTGAGTTATACTAACACTTTCTATACGGTCAAAAAAATCTATGTCAAAGCGCCCATCGCAATCCCGTCGCAAAAATGCGACCAAGCCAACCGGTTCAGTACGCATTATCAGTGGTCGTTGGCGTGGTAGAAAGCTACCTGTTCAAGACAGTGAAGGTTTACGTCCTACCACTGATCGCGTAAAAGAGACGCTGTTTAATTGGCTGGCAAATGATATTCATCAAGCGCGCTGCCTCGATCTCTTTGCTGGCAGTGGTAGTTTAAGTTTTGAAGCTCTGTCTCGCTTTGCGGCGCATGTTGAAATGATAGAGCTTAATAGCAGCGCCGCCAATCAACTCAGTGCCAATTGCCAACTATTACAGGCTGATAATGTAAAAGTTAACCAGACCGACGCACTAAATTTCCTTGATGGTCCAGCCCAGCCTTTCGACATCGTCTTTATTGACCCGCCATTTCGTCAAGACCTACTGCCCGCGTGCATCGAAAAGTTAGAGCAAAAAGGCTGGCTTACTGCAAATGCCATCATCTATATTGAAGCAGAGAAGGAGTTTGGAGACCCCGTTGTTCCTGATTCTTGGCATTTACACCGTGAGAAACAGGCCGGACAGCTCAGCTATCGCTTATATCACAGGGAAGAAGTATGAAACGACTATTAATGGCCGCCAAGTTGGCGATGGGATGTGTTTGGTTAATACTATTGATTAATATCTTGTCCCCATTTCCGGGAAACGCTGCCATTGCCTTATATATTTTAAGTGCCTTTCTATTCATGATGCACGGCTTACAAGCCCTGATATTTCTCGGAGCCTTTGGCGATAAGCTTTCTCTCTCCGGTCGAGAGAAGTGGGGAATATTGCTCTTTGGGGTCTTCGCTTTATTAGACATTCGCCATAAACATATGTCATGACTGGGTGGAGATCTGGTGCCAATCAGCATTGTATCGTTACATGCTGATTGGCTCACTCGCAGACAGGTGTGCTAGTGACGGCAGATTTTATCCTGATTAACGGTAATAAACTCACCGTCTTGGACTACTTTTCCGCGCGAAATTAGAAAACTCAATAACTCAGCAAGAGAAAGGTCTTGTTGCTTACAGGTATGGAATACTACCTCTTTGCCCATATTGCGCACCACCTCATCAGTAAAATCAGCGACGGTATACGGAATATCACTCTCGCTAAGCATTGCAAGCACTGCATGAGCATGGACAGAAACGCTTTCAGTCATGTTACCCTCTATAGACATTCATTACTATTATGTTAAGGGCAGTAATCATACGTAGCATGTTCACCATTTAGTTTGATACAAAACAAGGTTCACTCACTTTGTGGCTGGCCACATTGCCAGCATAGTTCATACTGCCCCTCATTTAACTCTCCGCACTGCGTACAGTACCAATCTGGCTTATCCATTGGCGGCTCAATTAGCAAGCGTGCACGTGCCAGCTGCAGTGGATGTACAAATAAGCGAACTTCACGCACATCCGTGGGTAACTCACCCACAGCGCCTGACAGATCCTCGCCCTCAATACGGCAAGGTATGCCATTGTGCTCGAGTAGTCCTTTCAGAATGTGCGCTTCAATATGTTGCGCGGCGCGATACAAAACAACCCATTCACTCATTTCATCCCCTTCTTATCCGGTGACGACCACCGTCGATAAGGCGAGCACGCCTTGTGCGATCAACACAAAGTCAAAGATACAGTAGAGAGCAGTGCTAAGCTTAGCCTGTCCCAAATGAGGTAGTAGAACAGCGCCGCCGATGCAGTTAGCCCAAAGACCAAAGCGAGAGCTAAACGCCACACGAAGCGGCTACCACGCGGCATTAACATTTTTTCGCACAACTTGCATGTACGGATAAAATCTCCCCGGTTGCTCAACCGATAACCATCTTCATGCACCACTTTATTACGCATCGTTGCAATATAGCGTAACTTAGGAATCAACTCGTGCGGTAAGCGCTCTTCACAACTGGATATTAATTGGTGAAGCCCCTTACCCTCAGCGTGATAATGCTGACGTAGTAATGACTCAATACGTCTTGAACGTTTGATTACTCCATCTATTTCCGCCATCTCACCTCCCTGAGACTACTCTTTGTTGCTGATGAGTCGCTAAGTACATCATCTTCACTTTACCCCGCGTCCAATAAGATGCAAACCCTTCACGGCAATCTTTGATATTTCGAGCTCATGCATGACATAAAATTCGTGCCCCCTCACTGAAAAGTAGCCATAGTTCGGCTGACTTCACACTTTCTTCTTATCGCGTGTTGTCTATCCCTAAATATCGTTACACTTCAGGCATCAAAGGAGGATCTATGCCCGTCAGTTTCATTATGATCATGATTGTTCTCTTTGTTTTTTCCGGCGCCTACCTATGGTTCTCACTGAACCGACACTCATTTGGCTCTGGGGCAAAAGAGCAAGATATTCTAGTTAAAATACTAGATAAACAATGTATTGAAGTCGAGCGCCCATTTCCCGGCGAAGAGAGCGAACGCTTCTGGATCTATGTGCAGCCGGTAAAAGGCGGCCCTAAACGCGAGTTTGAAGTTGGTATCCACTACTATTATGCGGTTAATCCTGGCGATAAAGGAACGCTGACCTACCAGGGCAACCGTTTTTGCCACTTCTCTTTACAACGCTAATTCATGGCACCAACCATGCGATGGCTGGACGACCTGCCAGCCATCGTGTTGCTTGCCACGACAAAAGAACCGCGACGATGGTCCAAAACGGAATCACTAACCAAGCAGGGCCCCAATACAAATCAAACTCTCTCACTGGCCACAGTACCAGTGGATGCAATAGATACACGCCCAAGCTATAGCGGCTTAGTTCACTAGCTCTACGCTTCCAGCTCGCAGATAAACCAGCGTACCCGTGTTGACACACGACAAATACGGCCGCTGCAATCAGAGCGGTATTAATGGTTTTATATGATAACCAACGTCCAACCGTGTATTGCCCTAACGCTAGGCTCGGCATGATGACCATTACGGCTGTCACCATCATCACCCCTCCTCCCACCATTGCCCATGTTCGCCACGACGCAGAAGGGGACTGATACAGCCAATATCCCAATAAGAGATAGCCGCTGTAGAAGAGCATATCATGGCTCCACACGCCGTCTATTTTCAACAAATTCGCACTCACTGCCACTCCCCATAGCAACAGCATGGTTGGCACAATGACTGTGGCTTTGTTTTGGCATAGGTAGCGTAAAAATGGCACGACTAGGTACAACGGAAGAAAGTAATAGAAGAAACCTAAGTGGTAATACGTTTCATGATACGGAAGAGCCTTAATGCGTCCTGCCACTTCTGCAAAATCAAATCCCGTCATTGTCACGCCACTCAATCCGGCATAAAGCAATGACCAACACAAAAAAGGTACTAATACCTTTCCGACACGTCGCTTTAAATAATAGCCCCCATCAAAAGGGCGAGTATCGCTTAAAAATAGCGCACCACTAATCATGATAAACATCGGCACTGCCCAACGACTGCCGCTATTAATGACGATAGCCGTGAGCCATTCGGAGTCGGCAACCATGCCCAATTGATGCCGATAAGGGCCCAGCACATGAATTGTGACCACGGCAATCGCAGCAACTGCACGCATTAAATCAAAATAAGCCACTTTTTCTCTTTGCATTGCTTTTCTTCCTCCGAGCATTTTATGCATGATATACCGACCACCCTACTGACCAACAGTGCCTTGCCAGCGAATAGTACCATTCGCTATCTATTCACATTTTCTGCAAAAATAATCGTTATAATCCTGTTAATAAACAGCAGAAAATATATTACGCAACTGAAAGAGTACAAAAACCCTGCGTTCAAAAGTGCGACGACCTCAGTGAGCAATAAAAATACACTTTAAAAATCATAAACTTATAAAGCCAAGCCTTTAACACTTACACCCACCATTTGGCTATAATTTGATAGCCAAACCATACCAAGCCCATTACAAGCCCAAAACACAATATATACAACAGACACATTTAGACACAATTATATCTTTTTAACAATTTCAAATTTGACGTAATCTCCCGACCTAGTTCCCATTGACGGGATAAAATAAAAATGGAGCAAAACATGCAAACAACTTCATCGATCTCCGTCGATAAGCAGAAGAAAAATCTGTTTACTCGCTTCTTAGACAGCGTCGAATGGCTCGGAAACCTCCTGCCACACCCTATTACACTTTTCGCCATCTTCTGTGTGGCCATCATTCTTGCTTCGGGTGTTGCTGGATATTTTGACTTAGCGGTTGTCGACCCACGCCCTGAAGGCGCCAGCGGTCGTGCAGCAGACGGCATGATTCGCGTCGTCAGCTTAATGAGTGCCGCTGGCCTACAACGCATTGTACAGAGTGTTGTGACTAACTTTACAGGCTTTGCGCCTCTTGGTACCGTACTGGTGGCAATGCTAGGTGTTGCGGTTGCAGAATACTCTGGCCTACTGTCAGCAGGTATGCGTAAACTGGTTATGGGCGCTTCACCTCGCCTTGTCACCTTTACCATTGTCTTCGCTGGTATTATTTCAAACACCGCCTCTGAGCTAGGCTATGTGGTACTTATTCCACTCGCCGCTATGATTTTCCACTCACTGGGTCGCCACCCACTTGCGGGTCTGGCTGCGGCGTTTGCCGGGGTTTCTGGTGGATACTCTGCTAACCTCCTGCTCGGTACTGTTGACCCTCTGTTGTCAGGCATCACTGAAACAGCGGCGCAAATTCTTGACCCTGAATACTTGGTGGGTCCAGAAGTAAACTGGTACTTCATGGCGTTCTCTACCTTCTTTGTTTCACTGGCAGGTACTTACGTTACTGAAAAAATCGTTGAGCCAAAACTGGGTGAATATAACCAAGAAGAAGCATCTGAAGATCTAAGCCTAGACCAAGCAACAGAAGTCACCCCTCTTGAAATCAAAGGCCTTAAAATGGCAGGTGTTGCTGCATTAGCGGTCGCCGCTGTGCTAGCACTGACCATTGTGCCGGAGTGGGGCATTCTACGTCACCCTGAAACTGGTGCCGTTGCGGGCTCACCGTTCTTACGTGGTATCGTTGCATTTATCTTTGTGTTCTTTGCTATCCCTGGCTACGTTTATGGCCGCGTAGTTGGCACCATGAAGACAGACCGTGATGTTATTGACGCAATGTCTAAGTCTATGAGCTCGATGGGCATGTACATTGTTCTGGTTTTCTTTGCGGCACAATTCGTTGCCTTCTTCGCTTGGACAAACTTCGGTCAAATTATCGCGGTGGGCGGTGCAAGCTTTCTTGAAGCGATGGGCATTACAGGTCCAGCACTGTTCTTTGGCTTCATTATTATGTGTGGCATCATCAACCTATCGCTAGGTTCGGCGTCAGCACAATGGGCGATTACTGCACCCGTATTCGTTCCTATGCTAATGCTCGTTGGCTACGCACCAGAAACGATTCAAGCGGCATACCGCATTGGCGACTCAGTCACTAACCTTATTACACCGATGATGAGCTACTTTGGCCTAATCATGGCGGTAGGTACGCGTTATGTTAACCGTCTAGGTATCGGTACGCTGATCGCAACCATGCTACCGTACACCGTCTGCTTTATGGTCGGTTGGAGCATGCTGTTCTACGTATGGGTCTTTGTTCTGGGCATTCCAGTCGGTCCAGGTGCCGCCACCTTCTACACCTTCGGCGGATAAGCCAAATAAAAAACCGGACGCGACGTCCGGTTTTTTTATATCACGCACAGCGCTACTGTGCATTTCTATCATTCTGTTAAGGTACTGGCTGACAATCCTGCACCCAATGCAACGCATCACGATAGGCCTGGCTAACATGTTGCGAAGAGATGTGTAACTGCTGGCAATAGTTATCCACCGAAGTCCAATCAGCTTGTTCATAGGCATCTAACAGGCCCAGCATCATTCCCAACTCTCCCTCTTTTTTAAGCAAGGCTTGCTCCACTGGCATCGACAATGGCAACAACTCAACGAGCTCTTCCAACGATGTATCCAGTAAACAGTCGAGCCGTGAAAACAATCCTGACAAAAAGGCTTGATGCGTTATTTGTTTGTGCCCTTTGGCTAAAGCGAGGTTTTCGCTCATTTTAGCGCGCAGAATTGACTGTAAGTAGAGTTCGCTTGGCTTATTAATCGCTGCGTGCGCTGTCGCCATTAAGCCAACAAATTGTTTAAGCCGCTCCTCTCCGAGGTATATTAACGCCTGCTTAAACGATGTGATCTCTTTTATGGCACGATAACGAACACTCGCATTAACATAACGCAATAACAGATATGACAGCGTTAGATCGCTCGCGATTAAACGCTCAATCGTGTTGAAATCGACACTGCGCTTACACAGCTCTTGTAGAATTTGCAGCGTGTTTAATTGTGTCGCATGAATATGTTTCTGTTTGACCATTTCAGGCTTGCAGAAATAATAACCCTGGAAGAAATGAAAACCAGCCGCCAAGCAGCGCTGAAACTGCTGATGAGTCTCAACTTTCTCGGCTAAAAACTTCAACTTACGCCCCTGATGAGCCGTCACAAATGCACAGGCTTCAACTAAAGACATCTGGCACAGATCCAGCTTAATGATATGCACGTAAGGCAAAAAGCGATACCAGTCCGAACTCGGTACAAAATCATCCAAGGCAATCACATAGCCAAGTTGATGCAGATGGCGAATGGCTTGATAGAGTGAATCGGTAGGTTGGCATGTCTCCAGCACTTCAATCACAACCTGCTCTTTGGGTAGCATGGTTGGGATCAATTGTTCAATGCTCTGCTGAGGAAAGTTAATGAAACAACGTCCATGTGGCACGCTACTCTTATGGCCCCCAGCAAAATAGTTCTCGACAATTAAACGGCAAGTTGCAGTATCCACATCCACATTGGGGAAGGCATTTCTCTCACCGTCGCGAAACAACAGTTCATAGCCTACGGTTTTCTGTTGGCGGTTTAAGATGGGCTGCCTCGCCACGTAAGAGTACATGGATACCTCGTTTTTATACGACTTCAATTGCAACTCTAGCACAAAAAGCAAGACAAGAAATGCCTTGCCTGCCGTACAAGGCAGTTTACCTCTCTTTCCGCAAAAAATTTGTGTTTCCAACCACTTAATGTGACACCTATCGCATAGGCTTTCTGTTTCATTTGCCTAATAGCCACACCGCTCTGGCCACAAGCGTTAAATAAGGCGCGCTCACCCTTCCCCCTAAACACCTCTCTCCTGTAGAGTGATAGCTTGCCCTCGTATTCTCTCCATTAAAACGTGTATTATTCTCTTATTACGTCAATAACCACTGAGCGCTATTTTTTATGGTCGCATTTGCTGACAGGGAATCCACATACCCGCACTTTTTAAACCACCAACTTCGCCCCTTTTGGCAACAAAAGCGCGAAGGGCATTTTATGGGTAAACATAACCTTCCTCTTTATTGGATGAGCTTTACCCATCACAAAGCCCAAGGTGTCGTGGTGGTACTTAATGGCCGCGTTGAAACCTGTTGGAAGTATCAAGAGATCTGTTATGACCTGTTCCAACAAGGTTATGATGTCTATACCTTTGATCATCGCGGGCAAGGGCACTCTCCTCGCTTAAGCGAAAAGGCAGATTTAGGCCATATTGATTGCTTTGATTACTTTGTTGATGATGCACACACCTTTCTCCGCACCATTGTTAAGCCAGCACGTTACCAACACTCCCATTTACTTGCCCATTCAATGGGAGGCACCATCGCTACCTTATTATTGACTCAGCACGCCTTTACCAGTGCTGCCCTCTGTGCTCCCATGTATGGCATTGCTCTCTCTCCGATAATGAAGCGCATTGCTCGGCCATGCTTACAGCTGCTCGACTGGTGGAAGGGCGAACCCGGTTTCGCCCCTAAACAAGGCCCCTACATCAACAAACCGTTTGAGAACAATGTGCTCACACACAGTGAAACTCGCTATCGCTGGTTTAGACAGCTCTACCAATCTCATCCTCAGCTACGTTTGGGTGGCGCAAGTCGACAATGGGTGATTCAGGCCACGAAAGCCGCTCAGCAATGTCGCAAAATTAAGCCCCCACTGGGCACCCCTCTACTCATTCTACAAGCAGACAAAGAGGCCATTGTTGACAATGAAATACAAATACAAGTCGCTAAACAGCTCGATGCTAAATTAACGGCTGTCGCGAATGCAAAACACGAAATTTTATTTGAGTCCGACCCTATTCGTACTGCGGCTCTCAATGAAATTTTTGCCTTCTTTAAAAAAGCGGAACAAAGCAACGACTGATTTAACCCTTTTTTATCCCCATTTCCAGCGTATGATGGAAGCATCATTGGATGTGTCATTCGGCACAGTAGCAAAAAGGTAGCCTATGTATAAAATCATTGCATCGGATCTAGATGGCACATTACTCACACCTGAGCATGAAATCGCCCCCTACTCCCGTGAAATTTTGTGCCAACTTCATGAGCGCGGTGAACACTTTGTCTTTGCCACTGGTCGTCACCACCTTGATGTGGCACGTATCCGAGAGAACGTTGGCATCCCAGCCTACATGATCACCTCTAACGGCGCTCGCGTTCATGACGCCAACGATAATTTGATTTTCGCCGCCAATGTGGATGCCGAGATCGTTGTGTCACTGATTGAAATGGTAAAAGACGACCCCAACCTGCTCATCCATCTTTACCAAGGTGATAAATGGCTGATTAGCAAAGAGAGTGAAGAACTTCGTACTTATCATAAAGAGAGTGGTTTTAGCTACGAGCTATTTGACATAAATACCCCGCCGACCAATGACATTGCAAAAATATTTATTACCTACCCGGATCACGAATACTTAGCAACATATGAATCCCGTTTTAACGCAGCCTTCACGGATCAAGCCAGCATTGCCTTCTCTACCCCTTGGTGCCTTGAAGTAATGGGCCAAGGCGTCTCAAAAGGGGCGGCATTGGACGCGGTTGCGGCACTAAAAGGCTACACTCTCAAAGACTGTATCGCCTTCGGTGATGGCATGAACGATAAAGAGATGCTTGAAATGGCAGGAAAAGGGCTGATCATGGGCACGGCGCATGACAAACTCAAACAAGCCCTACCCACCTTGGATGTTATTGGCAGCAACCGTGAAGAAGCAGTCGCACATTATCTCAATACGCACCTATTTGACATCACGCCTTAATCATTTACACAAGGTCAGTGTATTCACGCGCAATACACTGACCAAGAAGACTCTCACAACTTTCGAAGTCACTCGCAAACTCCACCTCCTACAACGCCCACCTCTCGGTTTTCTCTTTTAGGTACGCGATACTCTCCACCGACAAATAACCTAAGCTTGTCGCGCAGACACAGCACATCTCATACGGCGGAAAGGGGAAATCATGCGTATTCATCAAACAACACTTCTTGCCTCCTTTTTTGCCCTTGTAAGCTACAGTTCGTGGGTGTTGCCATCATCAACTCACTCCGACACCGTAGCAACAGCGCAGAATCTAAGTAATTACTACCCCAATCAACCATTTAATTTACAGGGCCAGATTTTAGACCATCAAACCCATTACACTCTGATCCCTTGTGGAGCACAGCAAGGGTATGAGCTTAATCTCAACCAGTCTCCTAACGCTAAACAGATGGTGTCCGCCGTCTCTCTAGCTGCGCCGATCTACGCAGACATGACAGGGTACTTAATCCCGGCATCGACACCATCAACCACCTCGCGTGCACAATTGGTGGTCGAGCATATCAACCAGTTACACACCAGTGTGAATAGTTGCGCCCAACCTCAGCCCGCAACCAAAATCGTTGCTCATCAAGGTGACTGGCACATTACCCTTGGCAAGGGGCAGTTAACACGACATCAGACCGGGCATCCCAATCAGTCGTTTGCGTTGCAGGGGTTCGAACAGCAAGCCAACACTCGCCGTTACCTCAGTTCGCACTACACCATCCACCTACAACAAGCGTCCTGTCATACCGAGACCAGTCGCACCCTATATGGCTGGCGTGCCACAGTCACAAACACACACAATGGCGAGCAGCAATACGGTTGTGCTAGCGTATCTACGCCGAGCTCCCTCGCTAGTTGGGAGGGGCACTATTTAAGCCAAGACTTAAATTTACAGCTGACAACAACATTAACACTGAATGCAGACTACAGCGCGACGACAACCCATCATCATGCAGCTGATAACAGCTTGATTGTCGAACACGGGTTCTGGCAACCCTTTGGTATGGACACCGCTCACGTCGTCATGACTCATGATGAAAATAAACAGCAAATTAGCGAACGTCTATATAAGAGAAAAGGCTATCAACTTAATAGCCATGAAGAGGTCATCAATCAACAGCGATACGCCCTCGGACCAAACGGCATTCGCCTCGATCTAATGACGGGCCCACTCCATACCACTACAGAAAAGCAAGCCCCACCTCGACACGCGCCTCAGCGTGGCGATATCACGGCAGTCGCAGAAAAAAATTCTGAAGTCGAAGCGCTTTTGCGTCGCTACCTCATCGTACACAAAACCACACTGCCAGAAGTGAACTACCAATGGCTCACCTATGACTTAAACCAAGATGGACACCCTGAGCTACTGATTATGCTGGACTGGTGCCAACAGCAAGGCTGCACTCTACTCGTGTTTGAAGGTCTGTCGCAAGGATGGCGATTTAACAGCCGTATCACTGACATATCTGCGCCCTTTGGCGTCGCAATAAACCCTGAGCACCATTGGCTCGATCTGCTGACTAAAGCAACGACAAGACCGGAGTCACCTATCTATCAAGTGAGTTTTGGTATCACAGGCTACCCTTATCGCCCAACGCAACAGCTCGCACAGATATCGAAAGAAGCAACATTGGCCACGCTATTTAGCCATGGTTTTTCAGCTGACGCGCATCATCGCTTGTCACTGAGATAGCAATCCAGCCAGAGGCACGTTATCATTTTGCGGCATTCACCAACTGCCAGCGGAGTCAATGTCGTGCCTCTACCGTGCCCTCGATGTGGGTTTACTTATCACTGCCTATGCGAGGTTATTCCAAACCTGCAAGCGCAATCCCATTTTGTATTATTACAACATAGCCGTGAAAGTAACAAAGCCACGAATACTGGCAGATTACTGCAACAAACCTTGCCTCATTGTCGCGTTGAAATGTGGTCTCGCACCACGCCGCCGTCATCGCTACTGCGCCAATTGCAAGACCCCGCCTACACACCATGGCTGGTTTTTCCTGCAGACGAACAGCACCCTGCTAGTCATTACTCAGCAATGCCTAACACGATACCTCTGTTTGTAATTATTGATGCGACTTGGCAAGAAGCACGGAAGATTGTCCGCAAAAGCCCATGGCTGCAAAGCTTACCCCGTTTGCAAATCCACCTTGACACCCCCTCTCGCTATCAATTGCGTCGCAACCAGCAGTCAGGGTATTTATGTACTTGCGAGATAGGCGCCGCGATCCTTGCCATGCAGGGAAATTACGATGACAGTAAACGGATACTCGCTTACTTTGAGCAATTTCAACAAGTCTATTTGGCAGAGCGAGAGCATCAGCCATTGGCTGCCTTTAAACGCCCGAAAGCATAAGCACACTCAGCCAAGGCTAACATCGATGCGTTTACGCTAAGAATCAAAAAAGCCACTTCTTCTTGAAGTGGCTTTTGCTATCGAACACGTCGCAATTAATTATACGCGCGCGCGTAGCGTCCCGTGCTGGTCGCTGAATAACGCCCTGTCGCAGCAGGAACAAAAGCGGACTCGCCCTTTTGCAAACAGAGTACGGTCTCACCACAAGTTAAGGTTAATGGCGCATCAACCGCAAGCACGATCTCTGCACTGCTGACCTCAAGCTGATGCTCACCTTGGTAAAAGCTTATCTTAAAGTCGTCAACCGGAACAGGGAAATGCTCGATGCCGGCTTCAACTACAGGTTGTGTTAATAAGCTGTCTGCAGGCATTGACTCAAAACGCGTGCACGCCACCAGCTCTTCGACATCCATATACTTCGGGGTTAGTCCAGCACGAAGTACGTTATCTGAGTTCGCCATAATCTCCAGCGCTGTCCCTTTGATATAAGCATGTGGTGTACAGGCATCAAGAAACATTGCTTCGCCAGGCTGTAAGGTTAAAACATTCAGCATCAGCGGTGCAAAAAGACCAATATCGCCAGGGTACTGTTGCTCCAAGTCAACCAACAGGGCAAATAACGGCTGCGCCTGCTGGACCTTAGCATAGGCCATCAACGCCGCTACCGCAGCATCTTTACGCTCACCGCTTAACGATAGCATCGCATGAAAAAACGCCTGCAGCGCTTGACCATCACCGCCCGCTTTCAACGCCGCGACTAAGTCTGCAATAGCACTCACTGCCACTTGTTCAAACAGCGCCACCATTTCATCCAGCTCTCGAAAGCCATTCATCGCTTGATACGACGTCAACGCATAGACAAGCTCGGGCTTATGGTTAGGATCTTTGTAATTGCGGTTTGCCGCCGATAACGCAACGCTGGCCGCTTCTTCTCTGGCATAACCAGCTTCCGCTTGTGCTTTGCTAGGGTGTACTTGAATCGATAACGCTTTTTCGGCTGCTAGCACCTTAAACAGATAAGGCAATTCACCATACGTAGCTTGCGTCTTTCCCCCAATCATCTTCTCTGGCGCTTGTGCGACCAGCTCGGCCAAAGAAACCCGTTCTCCATCCACCTCAACCTGCGAGCAGCCATTTGGGTGGGCACCCATCCAAATTTCTGCTTGCGGCTTCTGTGTTGCGTTCTCAATACCAAACAGCGTATTGATTGATGTTTTACTTCCCCATGCATAATCCTGAATCACGTTATGCATTTTATAAAAAGGAACGGGTTGGGTCATCTGTCTCACCTGATATCTTTAAGGACTTTGCTCTGCTTTTTATCCGACATAAATGCGGTCATCTGGTGCGAATTGTACGCCAAACACCCATATTTTTCATCGCCAACGACCAGCACTTATGTATGCATCACCTGCATTTACGTATGATCGATAAGAGCCTGACATACTGACAGGCTCTTATCGTCTTACCTCTATTGTTTCGACTCAGATCTAAACATACTGCCCGGCAGCGAAGCCACTGCTCCAACACCATTGGAAATTGTAGCCGCCCAACCAACCCGCTACATCCAGCACTTCGCCAATAAAGAACAGCCCAGGCACAGATTTACACTCTAAGGTTTTTGAAGAGATCGCATCAGTATCGACGCCTCCCATTGTTACCTCTGCGGTACGGTAACCTTCGGTTCCATTCGGACGTATCTGCCACTGATGAAGGCGCTCTGCCACTTCCGTTAGCTGTTTTGGCGTGAGCTGTTTAAGCGGTTTATCATCCACATCACCTCGCGCTATCAGTGCTTCCACTAAACGTTTTGGCAACAAGCGCGCCAATGAGTTCTTCAAACTTTGGTTTGGGTGTTTTTCTCGCATCTCACCTAGCACCTTTGCCACATCCTGATCTGGGACTAAATCAAAGGTTACTGCTTGTCCTGGTTGCCAATAAGACGAGACCTGCAACACCACCGGCCCCGACAAACCACGGTGGGTAAAGAGCAACGCTTCTGAGAAGCTGGTACCGTCTTCTGTTTCTGCTCGCACAGGGATCGCGATACCTGACAGAGGTTCAAAGTTTGCTTTATCTTGAGTATGTAACGTAAACGGCACTAATCCGGCGCAGGTCGGGACGCGTGATAGGTCAAACTGCTCCGCGATTTGATAGCCCAGTGGCGTTGCGCCCAGTTTCGGCATCGATAGCCCTCCGGTTGCCACCACCAAAGATTGGCACTCAACAGTTTGGGTATTGATGCGTAAGCTAAAACCATTTTCTGTTTTCTTAATCTCAGACACGTCACATTGATAACGCTGCTCGACGGTCGGCCGGTCACATTCTCGTAGCAGCATAGCGACAATCTGTTTCGCTGAATCTAAACAAAACAGCTGACCATGTTCGCGCTCTTCGTATGCGATACCATGCTCAGCGACCATGCCGATAAAGTCCCAGTTGGTGTATTGCGACAAAGCTGATTTAACAAAGTGGGGGTTGCGGCACACATAATTCGCGGCACTCACGTCGTAATTCGTAAAATTACATTTTCCACCACCCGAAATTAGGATTTTCCGACCCGGTTTTTTGCCATGGTCCACCAAGAGAACTGAGCGCCCACGTTGACCTGCTTGAGCTGCGCACATCAACCCTGCCGCCCCCGCCCCAATGATCACTACATCCACTTGCTTTGTCATTTACCCTGCCCTGCTCTTTTCATAAAAAAAAGGATGCCGCTAAATGGCATCCTTTTACATCTTCAGTGCTATTCTACCCCAAGCACGACCAGTACCCAAGCCTCTCAGCGCATTACGCTACTCTGTGGGAGATGGCGTTCCCATTATAGTCCCAAAAAAATGGCGACAAAAAACAGCAACACCCACACACTTGCTATAACGAAAAGCTTACGTACCTTGTCGCACTTAGCAATAAACACCTCATCATGATGATTGTCATATCGATGACTACGAATATAGTGAAATAGTCGAATCTGCTTTTGCACATTTCCCTGTGATGAAAAGAAACCACGTCCATCCACCTGCTGATACAGCAGGGGATCACAATCCCGCATCACCACCAGCAAGGTACGAAGCGTACTGATATATCGGGAAACGTTCACGGCAGCCACTATAAATACTGCCAGAATCAGTGCATCGCTACTGACCATACTCACCCCCAAAACAATGGTTCACTGTATTGACCGGCAAGCGACTACTTGATTAATTCGAGTCCTACGCTACCGGTGTGTCCATTATTGACTGAGATCCTTTTCGGGCCATCTCAGCAAGATCTTTATCAATAAAGAACAAGGCTTTACCATCTTCGCCTACTAACTCAATTTTATCTAAGACCCCCTTAAATAGTTTCTCTTCTTCATGCTGCTCTGCGACATACCACTGCAAGAAATTAAACGTTGAGTAGTCCTGTGTTGTAAACGCCGCATGAGCTAATGCATTGATTTTTTGAGTGATCATCTGCTCATGTTCATACGTTTCTCGAAACACATCCCCCAATGAGGCATAGCGGTATTGCGGGGCTTCAATCGCACCAACAATTGGCATTGCGCCCGCTTCGCTAACATACGTGAAGAGACGCTGCATATGCTCCATCTCCTCAGCTGCATGTCGACGTAAAAACAGCGCTGCGCCCTCAAATCCTTTGTCTTCACACCAAGCACTCATTTGCAAGTAAAGGTTCGAAGAAAAGAACTCCAAATTTACCTGCTCGTTGAGCTTATCTACCATTGCCTGCGTTAACATTTTGTTACTCCCTATAATCAGTGTAATCAAGCAACTGCGATTCTGCATAATTTATGCACACTGCAAATCACTCTCAACTGTATCACAAGCGCGAAACACCACAGAAACAATGGCGCATCATTCCGTGCGCGTGTTCAAATCTTCTTAACTGTAAACCGACAACAGAAAAAAGTGAGACTATATATACAGAATTAGCCTCATCTCAGTGCTATTCTCAATAAAGGTGATACTCAGGAGGGAAACAACATGAGCTATAAACACATTCTCGTCGCGGTCGATCTCACAGCTGACAGTCAACTGTTACTTGAAAAAGCGGAGAAACTGGCCAAAGCGTTAGATGCCAAGCTCTCCTTAATCCATATCGATATTAGTTATGCCGAACTCTATACTGGCTTAATTGATATTAATCTCGCCAATGCTCAACAGCGCTTGGCAGACGATGCACATCAAAAGCTTAAGGCACTTGAGCAACGGATCGACTACCCCATTCATCAAAGCTTGGTTGGTGCTGGCGATCTTAGCGATGAAATCTGCGAAGCCATTCAAGAGCAAGATATTGATTTGGTCGTATGTGGTCACCATCAGGATTTTTGGAGTAAGATTCTCTCTTCAGCAAAACAACTTATCAATGTCACCCCGGTCGATCTCCTAATGGTGCCGCTTGATAACTAAGCAACACCCCATACTCGTTAACCGCATCAACACCAAGGCGTTACTCAACCAACTCTGTGACGCCTTTTCTGACGACCCTTTCTTTGCCATGCTCTCAGATCAACCCGAACAGCGTTATCAAGGTTGCTGCTTAGTGGGAAAGATGATTCTCAATGACTCTCGTCATCGTCGTACTGTCTTGGCTAACTCAGTGGCATTAGACAGTCTGGCCTTATGGCAAGACTTAACCCAGCCACGCCGCTCCTCTCGCTTAATCGATGAATGGCTCAATCTCTGCTGGGTGTTCTCTGGGTGCCTGCCAGCATTGCGCTCAGTACAACATCAACTACAACGCATGAACCACAACATCCACGAGATGCAAAAGGAAGCAGACCTCTACCTATCTCTACTGTACGTTGATAAGACATTACGCGGCCAAGGGGTCGCGCGCACCTTATTGACCCCTCTGCTACAGCGTTGCGACCAACAGCAACATATATGTGGTGTCGACACCTTCAATCCCGTCAACATTTCGCTCTATCAACACTTTGGTTTTGAACTTTATCGCCAAACTGCGATTAACGATACCGTGACAAACTACTGTCTACTGCGCAGACCACAATAATTACCCGGCAATACAGCAAGGCACAGGATTGAATAATGATACACTGTCGTCTTTAAAGCAGGTGAGGTAAACAACGTGGGATATCTGTCAGCAATTACCCTGTTATGGGCATTTTCATTTAGTTTAATCGGGGTGTACCTGGCTGGGCAGGTCGACTCATGGTTTTCAGTTCTAACCCGTGTCACTCTCGCGTTAATGGTCTTTATTCCACTCACTCAATGGCGAGGCATTGAACGCCGTTTAGCACTGCCTTTAATGCTGCTTGGCGGCATTCAACTCGGCGTAATGTACGGCTTTTACTACCAGTCCTTCTTATACCTCAGCGTACCCGAGGTTTTGCTATTTACTATCTTCACGCCGCTATACGTCACCTTGATCTATGACCTATTACAAGGGCGCTTTTCTCCTTGGTATCTTTCTAGCGCCGTAATGGCTGTACTTGGCACCGCCATCATTCAATATGCCAGCATCAGCGAGCAGTTCTGGCGTGGCTTTTTCATTGTTCAGGGTGCCAATGTCTGCTTTGCACTTGGGCAGGTTGGCTACAAGCACTTAATTGAACGCACTCAACCTACACAGCCGCAACACCGCCTATTCGGCTGGTTTTATCTCGGTGCGCTTTGCTTTGCCTTACCGGCATTTATGCTCAAAGGCAACATCCATGCCTTACCGACCACCCTGACACAATGGGGGGTTCTCATATACCTTGGTACGATTGCATCTGGCGTGGGCTATTTTATCTGGAATAAAGGCGCCACGCAGGTCAATGCTGGGCTGCTAGCGGTAATGAACAATGCACTAGTGCCTTGCGGGCTGATCGTGAATATTGTGATTTGGAATCGCGAAGCCGACTTAGTTAAACTCATCATCGGCTCGGCTGTGATTGGGTTTTCAGTATGGTGGAATGAACGCTGGGTTAAGCGGAAGTTGGCAGCAAAGGTAACAACTGCGACAACGCCGTAATTTCTAAATCCGGCAAGGCCAAGCCTTCAGAACGTAAGCGCATACGGCGATGGTGTAAATTGATCCAACATGCCATCGCCCCGGCCTTTTTTGCACCAGCGACATCACTGTCGAGGTGATCGCCAACATGCAGCAATCCTCCCATGTCAATACCAAGCCGCTCTGTCGCCAAGACAAAGAGATCGCTGGCTGGCTTAGCGGCACCATTGACACCACCATGTAGGGCAAACTCAAAATACTGATCAATACCAATTTGGGCAATATCAGCGTTACCATTGGTAATCGCCACCAACGGGTAATGGGCCGCTAACTGCTTTAACACCTGATGGGTTTCATGTGGAACATCAATTTGATTTCGCATAACAGCCACTAAGGCCATCCCTTCTTGCGCAGCCTGCGCCACCGCCACCGTAGAAACGCCAAGTTGCTTAAGCATAACAACAATCGTCTCGCGTCGCAGCGCCGCTAAATCCTCACTTAACTCAGGGTAGGCGCGGGCGATCTGCTGTTTCAATTGCTGCCACTGCATTGCACTAACATGCTGCGTGATCGGGAAGCGTTGATACAACCACTGCATCAGCTCTGTTTCCAACCGAGCAATCACCGGGGCATTGTCATATAAGGTATCATCAAGATCGAAGCTGATCGCCTTAATGGGCTTTGGGCGACGATAAAACTGCATGATTGGCTTCCTATTTTAGCGCTTAATTACTATTACTTCTCATTCAGACGAGTGCTTACCATCCAGACGAGAACCGTCACGTCTGGCTCGTGGATGCGCCTCATCATACACCTTCGCGAGGTGTTTAAAGTCAAGATGTGTGTAGATTTGAGTCGTCGATAAGTTAGCGTGGCCTAGCAACTCCTGCACTGCCCGTAAATTCCCACTCGATTCAAGCATATGAGTGGCATAACTATGGCGCAACTTATGGGGGTTAATATGGCTATTTACTGCTTGTTTCTGTCCCCACTCCGCCATACGTTTTTGCACATTTCGGTTCGAAATACGTGTGCCGTGACGGGAGACAAAAACGGCCTTTTCACCCGCTACCGCTATCGCTTTTCGCCGCTTGAGCCACTCACCTAACCATGTTTGGGCCTGTCCTGCGAAAGGAACCTGGCGCTCTTTATCGCCTTTACCTATCACTCGCAACTCACCGCGAGATAGACGAATATCGCCCACATCCAGCCCCACTAATTCTGCCAATCGCAATCCCGCGCCATACATTAACTCCATCATCGCTCTATCACGCACCGATAAGGCATCATCACCATCTACTGCAAGCAATTGATTAATTTCATCAACATCGAGGTTCTTCGGCAAGGGCTTGTCCTGCCGTGGGGCTGCCACGCCTTTGGCAACATTGGCCTTTAAACGTTGTCGTCGTACTAAGAAATCGAGAAAACTGCGCAGGGCCGATAGACGTAAAGCGATGCTACCTGGCTTTAAGCCTTCTCGCTTCGCTGCCGCTACAATCTGACGCACCCATTGGCTATCCAATTTACGCCAATCTGTCACCCCCATTTTCACCATTTGCTGTGCGACGCGGGTCAACTGCTGCTGATAGCTTTGCTCAGTGTAACGGCTATAGCCTTTTTCACCGCGCAGGTATTGGTAAAAGGCGATTAACGGTTTATGGAGAGAGGCAGGCAGTTCGGAGGGGGTGCTCATTCCCCCTCCTCCACTAACCAAATAGGGATCAATGCGGAGAGTAACGCTGATAGCTGTTGCAAAAATAACGTGTCCATCTGGGGTTGAAAATGTCCACCATCGCTGCTCGCAAAAGCGAGAATACCTATTGGCGCATCACGTCCGATCGGCATCACTGCAAACGATCCCAGCTCCGGCGGTACATCAAACAACAGCTCAGCATCTTTGCGTTGCAGACGACCCAAATAGACCTGCTGTTGTGAGAGCTGCGCCACACGAGACGCACCTAATGATGCTTTATCTATCTCATGGTGAGGACATGGGTCATCAAACAAACGTAACGTAACACTTAAATCCAAACCTTCCGCTAAGGTCTTAAGCACACAGCGCGCCTGAGTAATATTATCCACCTGATAAAGTCGTACATTTATCTCTGCAAACTGACGGAAAATTTTCTCATTATTGCGCGCATGCCCCATTAAGCCGGTGATCTCTTCTTCCAACTCAACAACTCGCTCTCGTAGGCGACGCAACTGAATATCGACCAAAGAGACAGTGCCACGAGCTTCACAGGAGACTTTTACACTATCCAGTAGCTCCGGGTAATGATGGAAAAAATCCGGGTCATATTGCAAATAAGCCGCCACCGCAGCGCGCTGTTGCTGAGTTAGCTCTTCCTCACTCAGCGTATGTGTTTCACTCATAAAACAAACTGTCCATCATAGACATGCTCAGCTGGGCCGGTCATGTACAGTGGCTTGCCTTCTCCTTCCCATTTAATCCGCAACACCCCTCCTGGTAACGTTACCTTCACCTCTTCATCCAGTAGCCCTTGAAGATGACCCACGGCTACCGCAGCACACGCACCACTACCACAAGCTTGTGTTTCGCCAGCACCACGCTCATAAACTCGCAGTTTAATCTCGTTACGTGATACCACTTGCATGAAGCCCGCGTTTACCCGCGCAGGAAAACGCTCATGCGACTCCACTAATGGACCAATCTGCTCGACGTCATACGCATCAATGTCATCCACAACCGTCACGCAGTGGGGGTTTCCCATACTCACCGCACCACAAAACAACGTACGCTCGCCAGCGCGAAGCAAATAGGTTTTCTCTCTAGCTTTGGCTCGAAAAGGGATTTTTGCCGGTTCAAATTGTGGAACCCCCATATTCACAGTGACTTGATTATCATGTTCTATTTTGAGCCGCATTTTGCCTTTCTGTGTACTAACAGCAATGGTGTACTTATTGGTTAACCCTTTTAAACGCACAAAACGGGCAAAGCAACGCGCACCGTTGCCACACTGCTCCACTTCACTGCCATCAGCATTAAAAATCCGATAGTGAAAGTCTGACTCTGGATCATAGGGGGGCTCCACCAACAACAGTTGATCAAAACCAATGCCACGATGCCTATCCGCTAAACGCTTTACTGCGTCCGGTGAAAAAAAGACATTTTGTGTAACACAATCTACAACGGCAAAGTCATTACCCAGCCCATGCATTTTTGCAAACTGAATCTGCATGATGCTCCTTATTGTTCTGGCAGCAGGTGCTCTGCTTGCCACAATTGTTCGAGTTGTTCTCTTTCACGTATGACGTGAACCTGTTCGCCATCGATCATGACTTCAGCAGGACGGCAGCGCGAGTTATAGTTTGACGCCATAGTGAAGCCATAAGCCCCTGCCGAACGCACCGCCAGCAAATCACCTTCAACCAAGTTCAATACCCGATCCTTGCCTAAAAAGTCACTGGTTTCACACACCGGCCCAACGATATCATAAGCGAGCCCTTCACCTTGGCGTGGCACCACAGGAACGATATTTTGCCACGCTGAATAAAGCGCCGGGCGCATTAAGTCATTCATTGCGGCATCCACAATGGCGAAGTTTTTATGCTCTGTTGGCTTCAGGTATTCCACTCGGGTTAGCAACACGCCTGCATTAGCAGCAATGGCACGCCCTGGTTCAAAAATCAATTCAATATCGGCATGCGACGCTAAGCGCCCCAATAAGGCAGCCGCATAGTCTGCAGGTAATGGCGGCTCTTCTTCGTTATAACGCACACCAAGTCCACCACCAACATCCAAGTGCTGAATGATGATACCTTCATGTTTCAAATCATCAATCAAGGCCAACAAGCGATCAGTCGCATCAATAAAAGGCGCCAATTCCGTCAATTGCGAGCCAATATGGCAATCAATCCCTTTGATCTCCAAGTGAGGAAGTTGTGCCGCTAAACGGTACACTTCTGGCGCGCGGTCAAAAGCAATACCAAACTTATTGTCTTTTAATCCGGTAGAGATATAAGGGTGAGTCTTCGCGTCGACATCAGGATTAATCCGCAGAGAAATCGGCGCAATTTTACCGACGCGTCCAGCGACATCATTGAGACGGTATAGCTCAGGCTCGGATTCAACATTAAAGCACTTAATGCCCAACAGCAGCGCACGCGCCATTTCGGCCTCTGTCTTGCCGACACCAGAAAAGACCACGTTAGCCGGATCGCCGCCTGCCGCAATCACCCGTTCAAGCTCACCTTGTGAGACGATGTCAAAACCAGAACCAAGGCGGGCCAATACATTCAGTAACCCGATGTTCGAGTTGGCTTTCACTGCATAACAGATCAAGTGTGGATGAGTGGCGACTGCCTGATCAAAGGCTTGCCAGTGGCGCTCCAGCGTCGCTCGAGAGTAAACATAAAGTGGCGTACCATATTGTTCGGCCAGCGATGCCAATGCCACTTGCTCGCCCCACAACTGTCCATCTGGCTGATAATTAAAAAAATCCAATGCTATTCTTCCCTGTCTAAGTGTTTACTTTACTGCTGTTCTTTTGGCGCATCTTCTTTGGGCATATACAGTGGGCCACTCTGCCCACACCCCGCCATCACCAGCGTTACCAATAAAAATAGAGCTAAAAATCGTCTCTGCATCATTATTTACTTCGCAATCGAGTGATAATCATTCCAATGCCTTCTATAATCGCACCCACACTAGGAAAAGCAATAGGGTAAGACGAATGAATAGCAGCGAATTTCACGCCCTGGCGGACGAGTTGTTTAATGCCATTGAAGAAGGCATTGATGAGTCTGGGGCCGACATTGAAACCGAAACCAGTGGCAATGTTCTAACACTGGAATTTGATGATCGCAGTCAAATCGTGATTAACCGCCAAGAAGCGATGAGTGAAATCTGGTTGGCATCGAAAAGCGGCGGTTACCATTTCAAGTTTAATGGCGATGCATGGATCTGCAGCCGCAGTGGTCTCGAACTAATATCCATGCTACAAAAAGAGTGCACGATACATGCTGCTGAAGCTGTTAATTGGTAGCCATCAAGTATAAAAAAGGTCGACAACATGTCGACCTTTCTCTTTGCCTTTAACGGCCAAGTGCCTGCTGCAATTCAACCGGCGGTTCTGCCATCTCGCCGTCAGGCTTGCCACTTTTATACGGCAAAATTTGCGCAACCCCTTGGCCATCGCAAACAATGCTATAAAACTGCGGTAGGTTAAAGTTGATAAAGTTCGCGCTGTGTTTCACACGCTCTTGTGCTGAGGTATAGAATTGACTAACCCCATGCACCATATCATCTTTATGTCCACTGCATTGGCGATACACTTCCATTCGATTAGTTTCATCCAGAATATAGATGTTATACCCTTCGTCGCAGTCTTCAAAAAAGAACTGAATTAAGCCCTCACTTGCGAACGTATCAACAATCTCTGGTGGGCGTGGATCGCCCTTCTTCAGCATCATTTCGCTATTAGCACGAATCTTAGTACTAGAGATCGTGCTATAAAAATCAACGGAATTTTCCAGTTTCTGCACTGAAACACCACGGCGTTCAAAGAATAGCCCATGCGTCTGATTTGCAACGCGAATCGCTTTAAAACGACGCCGCTTGTCTTGTTCAAGTGGGCGTAAGCGCATTTCGATACACTCAGCGAGTAGTTGATAGACAATATTCCGGATCAAACCACGCATGTGTTTGCTGTAACAGAAGACATCCACCGACTCGGGAGGAATGGCATCTTGGTGCATTTTACCTAACACTGTTTTCAATGCATCCAACATGGCGTTCTCGCCACTAAAGTGAAGGGTACGCACTTCATTCCACGAATTACGATAAACGAAGTCGACACTGCCAACCAAACAGGCTTGCTGTTCGCCAAAACTGAAAATGTCGGTATTTTTAAAGTCAAACTTGACCGCTTTACTGCTCAAACGAGTCGTAGGGTCATTTTCGAGATTAATAAACATCGCTAACTGGCGAATTTCACACGGGCTCGCTAATGCTTGCATTCCCGGCTTAGCACGACGTAATGAAAAGGTGTTTCGCATGTCGCTAACCATCTGATACAGCTTATCAATATCAAGGTTCGCGTTACGAACGACGCTGTGCAGATGGGTAGTATCAGTCAGCAAGCCATTAAAGAATGCCCACGCCACCAATTTACTTAAGTAACTGTTCCTTTCTAGCGGTGCTCGACCAATAATATCAACAGGGCTCAGCGATTGTTTATACAGATACCAACCCTGCGGCATACTGCGATTAGGGCCAACTTCAATAAAACTGAGATCCGTTTCGTGCATATCGGGAGAGAGCTGCTGATTTAACAGATCAACTTTACCCGGCAACACTTCAAATGCCGCGTACAACTTACGCGCCAAAATGCTGATATCTTCTGGGCTGATCGTCGCGGTAATGCTGTTTTTACGTGCGAAGCGGATCAAGTTACGGTAGCTGAGCATCAAAGCATCAAGTAACTCGTTGTGCGCTGGCTTGACCTGCTCTACTTTCCATAGACGACGGTTATCCAACTCATGCAGCACAGTGTAGCCCCATCCCCAACGTTGCGTTAGCATCTCTAACGCTCGGCGTCGCCATGGCATCGACCCATTAGAGGTCTCTCTGGTGAGCTTTTCGTGTGTTTTCAGATAAAAACAACGTCGTACTAAATCGAGGCGACGATGATCACCAATGTGCTCAAGGTAACGGGTCACCTTCTCCAGCATCAGGTAATAGGCATCTAGACCAAACGCAGAATTAAGTTGCGTGTCATCGTAATCAATCGCGAAAAAACGTCGCTTACTGTCGACACTAAGTAGCTGAGTATGCGGGAACTCACTGGAGTAGGCTTCCAATAAAATCGCTTTCAGTACCGATTTATATGGGGAGTCGATACTTTTATACAATTGCCACAGGCTAGAACCGAAATACTCTTCAGCAGGGATTCGACTCAACCCACCAAAATCGATCCAGTCACGGCGCGACAAATACCCCCCCTGTTCAAGCTGGGTAACGTACTCGTCGTAACACTCTTCCATTTCTGGCGGCACCATCACCCATAGCAAGCGCTTACCGGCCAACCGTAATGCAGAGCGATAAAATTCATCCAGTAACAACAAATGTTGACTTGAGCCACAGTTATCACCGGTCATTGCCTCTGAGAAGTTTTGACGAAAGCGTTGCTCGTCAATCAGGAAAAAGTTAGCTTCAACGCCTTGTGCCATCGCCCATTCGGAAATGCAACTGCACTTCTGCTCTAACGGCTCGCGTTGAGTTTGCGCCATTTCATGATCAACACAGACCCACAGATCCAAGTCGCTGGTCTGACTCTGCCCTAATGAGGAGGTACTCCCCATGGCGTAAAGACCATCTATATTTGCTGGCGTAGACAACAGTGATTCAATTGACTCATCAACAGTAAGGAGGCAATCTTCAATAAATTGAGTTTGAGATTTGGTCAGCTGAAAACCAGCTATACCAACAGGCACCTCCGCCTTTACATATCCGGGGATAGCGGGGTGATTGAATTGTAACAGCACTGGCAACAGATCAAAGATCTGCTGTTGAATAGGGTTCATGGCTGCTTTCGCTCGCTGCAAGCGCAATGCGGTATGCGTGTCATAGCGACGAATTAATGATTCAATATAGGTATGCAACGTACTCTTCCAAGAGCGATCTTTTAGACCAACTCACATTGTGCCAATGTCTACCTCCTTCACAAAAGGGGTGACATTTCAGGCGATTCCGAGGCAAAAACGTGATCAATATAACAGTTTAACCTTTACTGGTAAAGTTCTCTGTACATATTTCCATCTCATGCACTATGCGAATCAAGCATTTTAAAAGACATCATCATCCATGTTATCAAGCATCTATTGTCTAATACACCAATCATCGATGCTTAATTATAGATTCATTTTTAACGCAAAGAGACATCAATCACAAAATCGCGGGATTGCAATGCTAACACGGCCTTTTTCTTAACAAATCTCCAGTTAGCAATTGTACGCACTCACAGCAGTGATACGATACGCTACATTCACACAATAAATGGATGTAGGTATGACTGACAAACCACTGCGTATTGCCACTCGCCAAAGTGCCCTCGCATTATGGCAAGCAGAGTATGTTAAAGCAGAGCTGGAAAAAATTCACCCACTATTGAACGTTGTCTTGGTTCCAATGGTAACTAAAGGCGATATCATACTGGACACACCACTGGCCAAGGTGGGCGGTAAAGGGTTGTTTGTCAAAGAATTAGAAAATGCGATGCTAGAAGATCGTGCCGATATTGCTGTTCACTCCATGAAAGATGTCCCGGTCGAGTTTCCACCAGGATTAGGCTTAGTGACAATTTGCCAGCGTGATGATCCCCGTGATGCCTTTGTTTCCAATCAATATGCTAGCCTTAACGAACTGCCATCTGGCGCCGTCGTCGGCACCTCTAGCTTACGCCGTGAGTGCCAGTTGCGCGAAGCGCGTCCCGATCTCATCGTCAAAAGCTTACGTGGCAATGTTAATACTCGTCTCAGCAAGCTCGACAACGGTGACTATGACGCAATTATTTTGGCTTGCGCGGGCCTAAATCGCCTCGATATGACGGACCGAATTCGCGAGGCAATTCCAGCAGAGCAGAGCCTCCCAGCGGTTGGTCAGGGCGCGGTGGGCATTGAGTGCCGCCTAGATGATGAGCGCGTCAAAGCTTTACTGGCTCCCTTGGGCGATGCAGACACAACAACCCGTGTACTGACAGAGCGAGCAATGAATAACCATTTACAAGGAGGATGCCAAGTGCCAATTGGCTCATATAGTGAGTTGCAAGGTGATCAAATTTGGTTGCGTGCATTGGTCGGCGAACCCGATGGCAGCCACATCGTTAGAGGAGAGATTCGCGGCCCTAGAGAGCAAGGCGAACAGCTCGGGCGAACCTTGGGGCAACAATTGTTGAATCAAGGGGCAAAAGCGATTCTCGACCGCCTGTACGCAGATTAAAGTCCGCTTATGACGCTAGCCATTGTTAGGCCTTCACCCGATAGCGAGCAACTGGCGCAGCAGTTGGCGTCGGCTGGTATTCCTGCCAGAGCAGAGCCGATAATGGGCACACAAGTCGGCCAAGGAGAAGACACGCTGGTCTCACAGCTGCAACAACTACAACCAGATGATATTGTTATTGCGGTAAGTAAAAATGCTGTGACCTTTGCCGCAAAAATTATGACCGCGCACAAGGAAAATTGGCCAAAAACAGTGCACTATATGGCAGTTGGAGCCAGTAGTGCTGCTTTATTTACGACAGAAACCGGCCAAAAGGTTACTTTTCCTCAGCAAGCAGATAGCGAAGGCTTATTAGCTTTAACGGCGCTACAGCAAGTGGGGGGGCGACAAGTGCTTATCCTGCGTGGCCAGGATGGACGAGAAACCCTCTATCGCACCCTGCAGCAACGGGGAGCACAGGTAAGCTATTGCGAAACCTATCAGCGCCAATGGCTCGTCGATGATAGCCACGCCTTTTTTCAACGTTGGTATCCAGACACCAGCGGAATCGTCGTCACAAGCCAGGCTCAGCTCGACAAGCTTTGGCAATGGCTGGCGCCACAAGATATAACATGGCTGCGCTCGTTACCCGTTTGGGTACCCAGCCAACGTATTGCCACGCGGGCTCAAACTTTGGGCTTTCGCACAGTTTTTACGGTAAACAGTGCATCCAATTGCGCACTGTTTGCTACCCTAAGCCTGATTAGCAGAACGGGACAAACGGATGACTGACAAAAAAACGAATAAGAATCAATCGCCTGAAGACAGCAAGGGCGAGATAGAAAACAACAAAGCCGACCAGGTTGAAAACAAAGAACCGACGTCTCCTGCAGAGCAATCAGCGACGACGGAAGCAGGGTCTCCAAAAGAGACAACGGCTCCTGAAAAAGAAGCAGCAACAGAAAAGACGGAGACACTCACTAAGAGTGAAGATAACCAGTCGACGCCACCACCGGTCGCACCTCCAGCTCCAACCAAAAATAAAGGCAGTAAAAGCGGCATGGTTGCCATTGCCTTGGTGATATTGCTCGGTGGTGGACTCTACTACCACGGCCACTTACAAGCCGAACAACAACAAGCCGAAATCGACGCCCTTAAAGCACAGCTTAATAGCCAAGCCACCACATTAAGTAACGAAGTCAGCAGCTTTAGCCAGCTATCTACCCAGCTAAAAGGCAGCATGGACGACATTCGTCAACTGACTGATGTACGCATCAATCAGCAGGAGCAATCTCTATCTAGCCTGCAACTCGCTATGGCAGATATAGAGGGCCGTCGCCCGAATGATTGGCTGCTTGCTGAAGCCGATTACCTACTAAAAATGGCGGGACGTAAACTGTGGTTGGAGCACGATGTCAACAGCGCAACCTTGTTGGTGCAATCTGCCGATGTACGCATCGCTGAGCTTAATGACCCAAGTCTCACCAAAGTACGCCGTGCGTTAGCCGATGATATTACCGCGTTAAAATCGATTGAGCGCATCGATCGCGACGGCATCGCTCTAGCATTAACTAGCCTGCAACAACAGATCGAACAGCTACCCTTGGCCAATGCGGTCCTTCCGGAAGTGAATGCCCAACCTGATACGTCTGTCTCTGCCGACCTAAACGATTGGCAAGATAACCTTAAAGCATCACTACGTGGTTTCAGTGAGCACTTTGTTACCTACCGCAAGCGCGATGGTAGCGTTATTCCCCTACTCGCACCGGATCAGCATTTCTACTTAAAAGAGAATATTAAGTCGAAACTAGAAACGGCTATCAAAGCGGTATACCGTGAGCAAAACGAGCTATACAGTGTCTCATTGACGATGGCACACGAATGGTCAGCAGCCTTCTTTGATACCGATAACGCTGCTGTTCAAAGCTATCTAGAGCGTTTACAGCAGCTAATCGGGCAGACCATTGAAGTTGACTACCCAACATCGTTACAAGCACAGCCGATGGTGACTGACATCATGAATGAGCGCCTACGCACAAAGGTTAACTCCATCAATAACGCCGAAGGAGTATAAGCCATGATCCGATTGATATTACTGGTTGCAGCCCTCGTTGCCGGTGCCATCGTGGGTCCTCAAATCGCCGGGAATCAAGGCTATGTGTTGATCTCTTTCGCCAATCAAACGCTAGAAATGAGCTTAACCACCATGATGATTTTACTGGTGGTCTTATTAGCAGCGTTCTTTTTGGTCGAGAACATCATTAAGCTACTCTTCTCTACGTTCCGCCGTACCAGAAGTTGGGTAAAAGGGCGCAAAAAAGAGAAAGCCAGAACACTGACTGCCACTGGGCAGACAAAATTGCTCGAAGGTGACTGGATTCAGGCGGAGAAGCTCGCCCTAAAAGGGGCCTCTCACAGTGATGCGCCACAGCTAAACTACCTAACCGCAGCAGAAGCCGCGCAGAGCCGTGGTGAAATCGCATTACGTGATAAGCACCTTGCCGCTGCAGAAAAAAGCGACAAAAACAGTTTGGCTGTCAATCTTACCCGTGCCCGATTACAGTTTGAAAACAAACAATATGAAGAGGCACTGGCTGCACTGCAACTGTTGCAACGCCAGCAAGGCAATAATCCAGTGATCCTCAATCTATTGCGTCACTGCTATTTAGCCCTTGGCGATTGGCAGCCGTTACTAAAACTGCTTCCAGCACTTAAAAAAGCCCGCTTGATCCAAGATGAAGAGTATCAAGCGTTATACATTAAAGCTGAATGCGGTCTGATGGAACACATCACAGCTCAACGAGGCAGCGAAGGGCTACTGAGCCACTGGCACAACCTCAACAAACAAACCCGCCAAACGGCCGCTATCTTGCGTTGTTTCACGGAGTTAATGGTTAGTCATCAAGCCGACAATCAAGCCTACAGCATACTAAAAGAGCAGCTTAAAAAGTCCGTTAGTGACAGCACACTACGCCTTTTACCACTGTTGAATTTAGCCGATTACCATCCGGTGATTGTGAAGCTGCAGAGCTTGCAATCACATAATGCAGAGAATGCCGTCTTGTTTAGTACACTCGGCCAGCTCTATTTGCGAGATAGTAAGCCAGCCGAAGCAAAACAGCAGTTCGAGAAAGCCATTACATTAGCGCCGTGCGTCACTGACTTTGCATTTCTTGCCGATATACTGGAGCAACTGGAGCAACCTGAAGAAGCGGCAAGCGTCGCCAAGCAGGGACTAAATTTAGCTTTGCCAAGCTAAACCCAGCAGATCTTAAGCAATAAAAAACCCGCCACGAGGCGGGTTTTTTGTTGTAAAGAGAAGAGATTACGCCCCTGCTGATTTCACATACACATCAAAGCGGTTCTTTTTGGTCTCGATCATCATCGACGGCTTAACGCCATCCAATGGCTCAGCGTAGTCTGGTCGTTTCACCACGACGCGCTGCGTCGCTAACGCCAGCGCTGGCGATAACAAATCGTCGGCATCAACATCACTACCAACCAAACTCTGGAAAACACGCATCTCTTTTTTCACTAAGGCAGATTTCTTCTTATGTGGATACATCGGATCAAGATACACCACGTCTGGCGCGACAAATTCCGCTTGCGAAGCTAACACGGACAACGCCTCTTGGCTTGACGCATGCAATAATGTCATTCGCTGCTGCATCCATGGGCCAATCTCACTATCGGTATAGGCACGGCGCAAACCGTCATCCAACAGTGCCGCCACAACCGGGTGGCGTTCGACCATTTGCACACGACAACCTAAAGAAGCCAACACAAAGGCATCTCGTCCTAGTCCTGCCGTGGCATCCAATACTGATGGCGTTTTACCCTGCTTAAGCCCCACCGCTTTCGCTATCGCCTGGCCTCGACCACCACCAAATTTACGCCGATGAGCAACAGCCCCACCGACAAAATCGACAAAAATGGCGCCGAGCTTAGGCTCATCGTTTTTGCGCAGCTCAAGATGCTCGGGCGTTAGTACTAAGGCAAATAGTGCCTTGTCGCTATGCTCTAATCCCCAACGTTCGGCTATCGCTCTCAACGACGCATCATCGGCAGGCTGTTCTGTCAGTAGTTGTATCTGCACCTGGCGGCTCTCTTGCTTACCTAAAGCCGCCGATTATACCATCTCTGCTTCATTATTGGGTATTATGGGTAAATGCTGTTGCGACAACTTGGCCACCAACTCTGGTAACGGACATGGCTTACCGATTAAGTAGCCCTGAGCATAGTCCACATTCAACTCTTTTAGTTGCGCCAGAATTTCTTCACCTTCCACAAACTCCGCCACCGTTTTCTTGCCCATCGTTTTAGCTAAATCATTGATTGCCTTCACCATCGCAAGATCCATTTCATCCCGAGCAATGTCACGAACAAACATGCCGTCAATCTTGATGATATCGACAGGGATGCGCTTTAAGTAACCAAAGGAGGAGAGCCCCGAACCGAAATCATCTAAGGCAATCTGACAGCCAATTTTCTTTAAGCGCGAAAAGAGAGAGATTGCTTTGCTCATATTGCCTATCGCTGCCGTTTCAGTGATTTCCAAACACAATTTCTGCGGCGGAACTGGTGAAGAGCGGATGGTGTGTTCAAGGAAGCCAACAAACTCATCATTACCCATCGACTGACCCGATAAGTTGATCGAGCACAATTCTAGTTGCGCCAACGCTTGCGGTGCACTCGCCAACCAACGCAAAGTGTGCTCCACCACATAACGGTCAATCAAATGTGCCAAATTATAGCGCTCCGCCGCTGGTAAGAAGACCCCCGGAGAGGCCATCTCGCCGTTAGTGTCACGCATGCGAACAAGAATTTCGTAATGATGCATCTTGCTTTCAAGCGCAAGCGGTAAAATTTGCTGCGCATAGAGCTCGAAACGCTGCTCATCAATGGCGTCGTGGATACGGTTAACATACACCATCTCCAATTCTCGCCGCTTAAGCTCTTCGTCATCAGGATGGTAAATGTGTAACCGATTTCGTCCTTCATCTTTAGCAGCATGACAGGCGGTATCTGCTTGGGCGTGAACTTGCTGTGGTGAGCCTGCGGTATGATCAATTAAGCGGATACCAAGCGACGCACTAAAGCTGAAGCGATTATTTCGCCAAAAGAACTCATTGCTATCAAGGGTATCTAAAATAAGTGCACCCAATGCCTGTGCTCGTGCCTCGCCACAGTCTGGCACTAACATCGCAAATTCATCACCACCCAAACGGGAAATAATTGAACGAACGGGCGCGATATCACTCAATAACAGTGCCACCTGCTTTAATGCCTCATCGCCCGCTTCATGCCCTGCGGTATCATTAATCACTTTAAACTGATCAATATCGATATAGATCATTGCATAAGAGTTACCCTTGCATGCCACTTCTTTAAGCACGCGCTGCAATTCAGACTCAAAATAGCTACGATTAAATAGATGGGTTAAGAAGTCATGACTGGCCTGATACTCTAACTTGCTACGCAACTCTTGATTATCCGTGATGTCCTCGCCCACCAGCAGCATCTGTAAGTTAGACGGCATTATTCGGATCGTTTCTCGAATCCATACCGGCTTACCAGAAGCGGTGCGGTAACGCAGCTCACGCCGAGATACAGGTGTTTCCGCGGCTTCACTTTGTGCCATGATTTGCTGCGGTGGCACTTCATCGCCATCATAAAAATCGGTGACTTTATGGCCCAGCAACTCACGCTTACTGTACCCTAAGAGATCGGCAGCAAACTGATTCACAGATTGTATACGCGAGCGCTGATCCACCGCCAACAGCATAACAGGCTGGTTCTCATACAATAAACGGTAGCCCACTTCACTGTCGCGCAGCTTCTCTTCCGTTTGCCGTCTCGAGGTAATATCACGCGCTTCAAATAAAATCTGCCGCCCAGCCTCGGCATCTTCTCGATCGATGCCTTTAAAACTGATTTCCAATAGACGAATGCCTTGCTCACAGCTTTTAAGTTCAATTTCAAAGCTGGTTATCTGTCCCATCTTGGCGCGTACAAACGCTTGACGTAGCGTTTCCGCACCCTCGGTATGCCAGCACGACCAACGCCAAAATGGGCGGTCATATTTTACCTGCCCGTGACCAATCATCCCCTGCAGCGCCAAATTACCAGAGACCAGAAGCCCATTCTCATCCACAATACCGATATGCTGAAAGCTCTGGTCAAACACACCTTCAAATAGCGCTTGGCTACGGTTTAATTGTGCATCACTACGGCGCATTTGCCGAATCGTTACCACCAGCATGCTAATAACCAATACCAGCACTGCAATTAATCCTAAAGTCAGCATCAAATCCTGACGCAGGAATAACGCCGGCCATAGCGAAAGCAATACACTATCCTGCGCCAAAGAAATCGCAGGAAATAGAAACAAAACACCGACAACCCAACGAAAAAATGGCAAACTAAATCCTTATTTACCCGATATTAAGCCAGTATGATGACCGCCAAACTCGACGATCTTGACCGCGCAATTCTCAGCACACTAATGGATGACGCCCGCCATACCTACGCTGACATGGCAAAGCAATTTCAGGTCAGTCCTGCCACCGTCCATGTCCGAGTAGAGAAGATGCGAGCCGCAAACATCATCACCGGCACGGAGGTGAACGTTAACCCCAAAGCGCTGGGGTATGATGTCTGTTGCTTTATTGGTATCAATCTCAAAGCGGCACGAGATTACCACTCTGCCCTTGAAAAACTGAATGCCCTCGATGAGGTTGTTGAGGCCTATTACACCACTGGGGCGTACAATATTTTCGTGAAGCTCATGTGTCGCTCGATTGAAGAATTACAATACGTGTTGATAGATAAATTACAAGCAATTGACGAGGTTCAATCGACAGAAACGTTAATTTCACTGCAAAACCCCATCAATCGAAACGTAAAACCCTAATTATTATAAGCAACACACAAAAAAGCCGATGCTAGGCATCGGCTTTGGGTTACGAATTATTGGCTAACCTTGAATACCACAATGGCGCAATAGCGCATCAATTTGCGGCTCGCGACCACGGAAACGCTTAAAGAGTGTCATCGGTTCTTCACTGCCGCCTCGACTCAAAATCGTGTTCAAAAATGACTGTCCCGTTTCTGGGTTGAAAATGCCTTCCTCTTCAAAACGCGAGAATGCATCCGCCGACAACACTTCTGCCCACAGGTAGCTGTAGTAACCCGCGCTATAACCACCAGCAAAAATATGACTAAAGCTATGCGGGAAGCGATTCCATTCCGGACTTGGCACCACCGCCACTTCCTGCTTAATGCGCTGCAACGTTTCTAATACTTGGGCCCCCACTTCAGGGTCATATTCGGTATACAAGGTAAAATCGAACAGACCAAACTCTAGCTGGCGCAAAATGGCCATCGCAGATTGGTAGTTCTTCGCCGCAAGCATCTTCTCTAGCATCGCTTTCGGTAATGCTTCACCGGTTTCGTAATGCCCCGAGATAAACGATAACGCCTCTTCTTCCCAACACCAGTTCTCTAAGAACTGACTCGGCAACTCAACCGCATCCCATGGTACACCATTAATGCCTGACACCGCTCCAACATCAATTTGCGTCAACATATGATGAATGCCATGCCCAAACTCATGAAACAGGGTGACCACTTCGTTATGGGTAAACAGGGCCGGTTTGCCGCCTACTGGACGATTAAAGTTACACGTCAAATAAGCAACTGGGTGTTGCAGCTCTCCACTGGCGGTAATACGACGACCAATACAGTCATCCATCCACGCACCACCACGTTTATTCTCACGGGCATACAGGTCAAAGTAAAAGCTGCCACGCAACTGGCCTTCAGCATCAAAGATGTCATAGAAGCTGACGTCTTCATGCCACACATCGACCCCATCTCGTGGGCGAACTGTCATGCCAAACACGCGCTTTAAGACTTCAAACAGACCGTTAATCACGGTTTGTTCTGGGAAGTACGGGCGCAGCTCTTCATCTGAAATGCTGTATTTATGCTGCTTAAGTTTTTCAGCATAATAGGCAAAGTCCCACGGTTCCAACCCCTCTACGCCAAACTCCTCCTTGGCATACTGGCGTAACTCGGCAACATCACGTTCACCTTGTGGCTTGGCTTTTAGCGCGAGTTCATGTAAAAAACCCAAGACCTGCTCTGGGCTCTCAGCCATTTTTGTCGCCAATGACTTCTCAGAGTAAGTTAAGAAACCCAATAGTCGCGCTAGCTCATGCGAGAGCTTGAGTTTTTCAGCCATAATTTCGCTGTTATCCCACTGCCCTGCATTTGGGCCGCGATCAGAGGCACGTGTGGTAAAGGCTTGATACATCTCATGACGTAAATCACGGTTATCGCAATAGGTCATCACGGGCAGATAAGATGGGATATCAAGGGTAAAGAGGTATCCTTGCTCGTCTTTCGATTCTGCCAACGCTTTTGCTGCTTGCAGTGCAGAGTCTGGCAACCCCGCCAATTCAGCATCCTCATGCACAATACGGGTCCAGCCCATTGTTGCATCCAAGACGTTATTACTAAATTGAGACGATAGCTCCGACAGACGCTTACTGATCTCACCATAACGGTGCTGCTCCTGCGCAGGAAGTCCAATCCCAGAGAGTTCAAAGTCACGTAACGCATCGGTAATCGATTTTTGCTGCGCCACGCTCAGTGTGGCAAACTCTGCACTCTCTTTTAAGCCCTTATAAGCCGCATAAAGCCCTTTGTGTTGCCCAACCCAAGTGCTGTAATCAGACAACAGTGGTAGGCACGCTTCATAGGCTTCACGCAGCTCGGCGCTGTTCTTCACCCCATTTAAGTGTCCGACAGGCGACCAGATTCGACCTAGGCGATCATCCACCTCTTCTAACGGAGCGCATAACGTCTCCCAGCTCGGAGGGGATTGCAGTACTGCTTCAACTTTCGTGCGGCATTGGGCGATCACTTCCTCGACAGCGGGAACAATGTGTTCCGGCTTAATGGCTGAAAATGGCGGCAACCCCGTCATTTCGAGTAATGGATTAGACATGGACGCTTCCTTAACTGTAATGAGTACCTTCGAGATATGGGTTCTAATTCCCTTAAATTCAATAGATTTCTCTGTGTTACGCCTAACAGACCTAAACGGTATCGCGTTTCTTAAGCATAGGCAGCATCTCAAACGACAAAACGACCAAGTACAAAAAAAATCTACTTACGCCTTAGCGGCTGCAAGTTGGCGCACTATCAGTCATAATAACGCCAATTATTGACCCCAAAGAGTGGCCCTATGCTTAGTTATCGTCACAGCTTTCATGCCGGTAATCATGCCGATGTCATCAAGCACATTGTTGAAACCTTGATCCTGCAAGCACTGAAGCAGAAAGAGAAACCGTTCGTTTACCACGACACCCATTCCGGTGTTGGTCGCTATGATTTGCAAGATGAGCGCGCAGAAAAGACCGGTGAGTTTAAGGAAGGAATTGCACGCATTTGGGATAACACCGATCTCCCTGCGGGTGTCGAAGACTACTTTGACGCCATCCGCACCTTGAACGATGACGTACAGCTGCGTTATTACCCCGGCTCACCTCGCGTGGCACGCGCTCAATTGCGTGACCAAGACCGCATGGTGCTAACCGAGCTTCATCCCGCTGATTTCCCATTGCTATTGCAAGAATTTCGCGGTGATCGTCAGGTGAGAATCTATAAAGAAGATGGTTTTAGCCGTTTAAAAGCCAGTCTGCCACCCAAAGAACGCCGAGGCTTGGTACTGATCGACCCACCTTACGAGCTTAAGCACGAGTATCAAGATGTGGTCAATGCCATTCAGCAAGCACATAAGCGCTGGGCCACCGGAACCTATGCGATTTGGTATCCGGTCGTTTATCGCGACAATGTGGATTTAATCCTACAAGGGCTGGAAAAGCAGGGGATCCGCAAGGTGCTGCAAATCGAGTTGGGCGTCGCACCTGATAGCGAAGAGCGCGGCATGACTGCATCAGGCATGATTGTGATTAACCCGCCGTGGAAGCTTGAAGCGCAAATGCGCGACATTCTACCTTGGTTAGTTAAACACATCGCCCCAAACCATGGCCATAGCACCCTGCGCTGGGTTGTGCCTGAATAGGCTTTACCTGTTTCAGGATAAGATGTAACTAAACGCACTGTTATACAGTGCGTTTTTTCTTTCTCTGCGCACAAGCTGCCGATACACTGGTAAAGTCAGCAAGGAATAAATCACGAGGAGAAAAACAATGGCGACCCATTTTGATTACCTATGCATTGGAGGAGGAAGCGGCGGTATTGCTTCAGCAAACCGTGCGGCAATGTACGGAGCAAAAGTTGGTCTAATCGAAGCCAATGCGCTAGGTGGCACCTGTGTCAATGTGGGTTGTGTGCCCAAAAAAGTCATGTGGCATGGTGCGCAAATCGCCGAAGCGGTTCATCTATACGCCAAAGACTACGGCTTTGACCTTCAGGTCAATGGCTTTGATTGGGCTAAATTGGTCGAAAGCCGCGAAGCCTACATTAGCCGTATTCACACCGCTTACGACAATGTGCTCGGCAAAAATAAGATCGAGGTTATCCGCGGTTTTGCCAAGTTCGTTAATGCCAACACGGTCGAAGTGAACGGTGAACACTATAGCGCAGACCACATTCTTATTGCCGTTGGCGGCGAACCGACAATTCCATCAATTCCTGGCGCAGAGCATGGCATTGATTCAAATGGCTTCTTTGCACTCGAAACGCAACCTAAACGCACCGCTGTCGTTGGTGCTGGCTACATCGCCGTTGAAATTGCCGGGGTATTAAGCGCCCTAGGTACCGACACCCATCTTTTTGTTCGTAAAGCCTCGCCTCTGCGCAGCTTCGATCCGATGATTGTCGACACCCTCGTCGAGGTAATGGCTGCGGAAGGGCCAACGCTGCATACCCATAGCATCCCGAAAGAGGTGGTCAAAGAGGCCGATGGAACCCTAACGCTACACTTTGAAAATGGCGACAGCCACAATACTGATCAATTGATTTGGGCGATTGGTCGTCATCCCGCCACCGACAAAATAAACCTACAAGCCACTGGCGTTGAAACGACCGAGCGTGGCTATATCAAGGTGGATGAATACCAGCAGACCAATGTCAAAGGCATCTACTGCGTCGGCGACATCATGGAAGGCGGCATTGAGTTAACGCCGGTTGCCGTCAAAGCCGGCCGTCAATTATCTGAGCGTCTGTTTAATGGCCAGACCAATGCCAAGATGGATTACAACTTAGTACCAACCGTGGTCTTCAGCCACCCACCGATCGGCACGATTGGCCTAACCACCCAAGAAGCGGAAGAGAAATACGGTGCAGAGAACATTAAAGTGTATACCTCTGGCTTCACCGCAATGTACACCGCCGTCACCCAACACCGCCAACCATGCAAGATGAAGCTGGTGTGCGCAGGAGAGGAAGAGACCGTGGTCGGCTTGCACGGTATCGGCTTTACTGTGGATGAGATGATTCAGGGCTTTGCCGTCGCCATGAAGATGGGCGCTACCAAAGCCGATTTCGATGCTGTAGTGGCGATTCACCCAACGGGTAGCGAAGAGTTCGTTACCATGCGCTGAGCCAACCAAATCTGATAACCCCACTACACCAAAGAGGAGCTAGGCTCCTCTTTTTCTTTTTCGGTACAATGCCAATGCGAACGCAAAACAATTCAACATGCAAGCCTTAATATTCATACAGGGTATAGCGCTCAAAAAACAACCAGGCTTTTTTATCCACCTCCCTCATGCACTGACAGAATAGAAACAATCACTTGCCTATCAGTTCGCGCATAGCAAACCTGATATAGTGAATATTAAGTCATTTCTTCATTTAGACTATTCCAATTATTGATCAAAAACTGTAATATTCCTCCTCCTTAACAAGGATAGTCAGTGAATAGTTATTCTTATTGGCTAAAAAGTAGTCAATGTTTCTTATTGAGATCAAGTAGTAAGGTCAGGTATGCAGGATCAAGTACTCAACAAAACACAATCAAAGAATATCTGGTTGATGTTTCTTCTTCCCTCGTTGCTCGGGGTATTTCTCTTTATGGCGCCGATTTCTAATCAGGGTGCTATCACCATTCCCATTGCGGTTCTTGCGAAAGCCGTGCTATCACTGTTTGAAGGGTTTGCACCTACCTTAGTGACTGGCATTATCAGTTTTACCGCAGCGATGTCTATCGCCACTCGGCTGCTTAAGCCCCGTTTCGTTCTAAATAACTCTTTTCTAAGCGGCTTGTTCAACCCCTCAACGACATGGTTCCTTGTCCAGTTACTCGGCGCTATTTTCGTGGTAATGGCGTACGCTGAAGTCGGTCCGGCAATGATCTGGCACGAAGATGCGGGCGGCCTTGTTTTACATGATCTGCTACCCGTTCTATTCTCGGTTTTCCTATTTGCTGGTCTGCTGTTACCTCTACTGTTGAACTTTGGTTTGCTCGAGTTTGTCGGCGCCCTATTCACCCGTATTATGCAACCAATTTTCCGTTTACCGGGTCGTAGTGCGGTTAACTGTATCGCTTCATGGCTTGGTGACGGTTCAGTGGGTGTGCTACTAACCAGTAAGCAATATGAAGATGGCCTATATACGCAACGTGAAGCCGCGGTAATTGGTACCACCTTCTCTGCAGTATCGATTACCTTCAGCCTTGTGGTTATCGCCCAAGTTAACCTTGAGCATCTGTTCGCCCCGTTTTACCTGACCGTCTGTTTAGCCGGCTTTGTTGCCGCAATTGTTGTGCCGAGACTGCCGCCGCTGAGCAATAAGAAAGATTGCTACATCGACAACTCAACCCAAAAGAGAGATTTCGAAGCACTTCCTGAGGGGCAAGGCGTAATCCAGTTTGGTCTTGAGCAAGCGCTAAATAAAGCCGCGCAAGTGAAAAGCCTGCGTTCGATTGCTAACGATGGGGTTAAAAACGCCGTTGATATGATTTTTGGCGTCCTGCCGGTAGTGATGGCGATCGGTACTGTGGCACTGGTTATCGCAGAGAACACGCCGGTGTTTGATATTCTCGGCATGCCGTTTATTCCGTTCTTAGAGCTGTTGCAGATCCCGTACGCAGCTGAAGCATCGAAGACCATTGTGGTGGGTTTTGCAGATATGTTCCTGCCATCAATACTGGCATCGGGCATTGAATCTGAGCTCACCCGCTTTGTGATTGCCGCGATGTCAGTAACCCAGCTTATCTACATGTCTGAAATTGGTGCCCTACTGATCGGTAGCAAAATTCCAGTTAAACCATGGGAGCTGTTTGTGATCTTCATTCTGCGTACCCTGGTCACATTGCCTGTTATCGCTCTCATGGGTCACTTGATTTTCTAACGGTTAATTACCTTGTTCTAATAAAAAAGCGCCGAAAAGGCGCTTTTTTTATACTCGCTGACTTTGCGAATTAGAACGTAAAGATAAACTGTGCGGCCACACCGTAGCGGCTGTCATCGCCATACTGTGCTGACAAGTCCATGCCAAAGCGTCCAAATGGTGTTAGACCTAGGCCAGCAGACACAACATCTTCGCTGTGATCGGTCATGCTATGTTTGTAGCCAACACGCACTTGCGCCCAGCGCCAAGCGTTAATTTCTGCGCCAATGCTCGCAAACTGGGTCGCGTAATCTAGGTCGCGGAAATACTGGCGTTCATTAAGGTCGACATCGGCGGCCAGTGTTACCCAACCGTAGTTGTAGCCAACACCCACTGCATATTGTGGTTCAACCAACATAACATCAGTGCCTGAACTGTTATTGGTTTCAAGTTCTTGCTTTAATAAGTTCTTGGCCACAAAACCGACCGTTGTACGGGCATTGGGCTGAATGGTCATACCAAAATCGGCGTTAAAAACGGTTTTCTCAGTATAGTCATCACCAAACTCATCATCATCAAAGTCTGATGCCTTGGTGGTGTAGTTGATTGCCATAAGATGCTGCGCTTTTGGCGATAGACCAAACGAAACCGGGTAATCCTTATCTCCTAATTGCAGCAACTTGCTACCCGCGATAGTCAAACCGACTTCACCGATCACCGCGCCAAGGCCTTGTGCCGAAGACTGCATACACTCTTCAAGGCTCTTACCGTCGTCACAACTATTAATCGTGCCATCATTATTGACGAGGTCTTGGTCACGCTTATCTACATCTGGTGTCACGATCATTGCCACTTCAGCTTTAGTAAAGAAGCTAATGCTGGCAAAACGGTTCGGGATCGCAATCACTAAGCCCAGCTCGGCATCAACCACGCCTTTACCACCATCAAGGTCCAGCAGTGCCTTTTTCCACTCTGCCGCTGTTGCTGAGTTGGCATCTCCAAATTCAAGCTCATCGGTTAAGTCCGCAAAGGCATCAAGCTTGTTATACAGATCATCGCCATCATGCACGCCAGCTGAGAACGTCGGCAATAGCATACCGAAGTTGTCACGCTCACGATCGTAGTTCGCCGCTAGGGCTGGGTTATACATTGGAGCTGCCAAATAGTTTGACGTTGCAACGCCCACGCCACCCATCGCAAAGCCACGTGCATCTGCCACTGCCTGCGTCGAAATGACCGATAAGCCCACAACCGACAGTGCTAATTGTAATTTATTTTTATTAAGCATTTGATTTTCTTTATTAATGAGTAAATAACAGCCGTTAAATTGTACGTGAGGCTTGCGCTGCGTTACAAGAAAACATGGAGGCATGTCACAAAAGAACTTAATAAACAGTTGCTTAATCTCAGCAAGCAAGTGTAACAAGTTGTAAATTACGACCAACCCTTTCACTGCGTAAATAACAACAAGAGAAACCATCAACCTCAATAATTATCTTTTCTTCTCCTGCAATAAAAAAGGCAGCGATGTGCTGCCTTTTCTTGGTTAGATTCGCTTAACCTTTGTACAATTTGGGGTTGAATACATCCCGCAACCAGTCACCGAGCAAGTTGATCACCAAGACCAAAATAACCAACACGATGCCAGGGAAGGCCGTTATCCACCATGAACCCGAGAAGATGTAGTTAAAGCCAATACTGATCAAAGCGCCGAGCGATGGTTGGTCGACCGGCAAGCCCAGCCCTAGAAACGACAACGCCGCTTCCGACATAATCGCATTGGCCACCTGTACCGTCGAAATCACCAATATTGGCGATAAACAGTTTGGTAATATGTGACGGAACATAATGCGTGGCGCTTTAAAGCCCATCACTTTAGCCGCTTCAACATACTCTTTCTTCTTTTCTGCCAATACCGACGCACGAATTGTCCGTGCATATTGCGGCCACTCAGCAACACCGATAACTACCACCAACATCACCACCGCATACTGGCTATAGAACTGCATCCCTAACGCAGCACGAAAGATGGCCGAGACAATGATCGCCACCATCATGGTAGAAAATGACAATTGAATATCGGCAAAGCGCATTAAAAAGCTATCAATACGGCCACCAAAGTAGCCAGCACTGAGTCCAATCACAATACCGAGCACCATCTGCATACCAACCGCAAGGATCCCGATGGTTAGCGATACTCGCATGCCATAAAGAATGGTCGATAAAATATCTCGCCCTTGGGGGTCTGTGCCGAGCAGAAAACGTGGGTCTGAATAGTCCATCCACACTGGGGCTAACTCAGCATCCATAATGTCAATCAGGGTCGGATCGTAAGGGTTGAACGGCGCTAACACAGGGGCGAATAACGCACAAAGAAAGCAGACCATAAACACGGCAAAACTTAGCATGGCGACTTTGTCGCGTTTGAAATGATAAAATAGATCAGAGGCTAAAAATCGTTGCCAACGACTTGGCTCAGCCAATTGATTCGTAGACATACTAAGCTCCTTTACCTGTCAGGTTTACCGTTGGGTTAATCAAACCATACAAGAGGTCAACGATGGTATTGGTGACCACAAAGATCAAGCCAACGAAAATGACATAGGCGGTAATCAACGGCGTATCAACGCGGTTAATCGCCTCTAAAAACAGAAAACCAGTACCCGGCCATTGGAAAACGGTCTCGGTAAGAATGGTATACGCCACCATAGTACCTATCTGTACCCCACCCACGGTAATCACTGGCAACATGGTGTTTTTTAACGCATGTTGATAGTAAATTTTGTTCATGGGTAAGCCTTTGGCTTTGGCAAATTTAATGTATTCCGAACTCAGCACTTCCAGCATTTCTGAGCGCACTAAGCGGATAAACAGCGGCAACATAATCGATGCCAACGCCACTGACGGTAAAACCAAATGAGCAAGGCCATCGAGATTGAATAAGCCCGATTGCCAGCCGAACGGACTGGTCGTCGTCCCGCGCCCAAAAGAAGGCAGCCAACCGAGTTCAATGGAAAAGACGTACATTAAGACAATGGCGGTCAAGAAGACCGGAACCGAAATACCAATACTACTAAAGGCCATAATCACTTTAGTAAACCAGCTTTTCGGCTTAATGGCGGAATAGACCCCCAAGGGGATAGATACCACAACAATAATTAATGCGGCGCCAAACACCAGCTCTAATGTCGCTACAAGCTTATCTAAGATCACGTCCAGGGCAGGACGCTTAAAGAAATATGAAGTACCCAAATCCCCTTGTAGCGCATTGGTAACAAAGCGACCGTACTTGACCATAAACGGGTCGTTAAGGCCAAGCTCATCGCGCAATGCTTGACGCTGAGCTTCAGACACCGATTGGCCTACCAGCTCACGTAAAGGATCGCCAAGGTTGTCCTGAATCGCAAACGCGACAAGACTGATCACAAACATCACTATCAGTGCCTGATACAGGCGTTTGATCAGAAACGTAAACATTGTAAAGTCCCTTTTAAACTAAATATGTCAGGCCATTCCAGGCCTGACACTTAGGGTATGGAGATTACTCTTCCACCACCAAATCACCAAAGTATGGGAAGTTCATTGCATTCACAATCGGTGCAATCTTCACATTTGACTTCGCCGCCCATGCTAGGTTTTGGAAGTGCAATGGAACATATGCCGCATCTTCATACAGTAGCTCTTCTACTTTCTGTAGTTGTGCTGCACGCGTCGCAGGGTCTGTTTCAACATTTGAATCAACAATTAGCTGATCAACTTCTGCATTCGAGTAACCACCACAGTTGTACTGACCACGGCCTGTCTCTTCATCACGCGTCATGGTTAGGAATTCAGTCAAGTTAGCTGAATCTTCAGTATCAGCGTGCCAACCAATCATCAGCATGTCCGCCGCACAAAGGTCAAACTCAGGCCAGTATTGTGCTTTCGGCATGGTTTTCAGTTCAACTTTGATGCCGATACGAGACAGCATAGATGCGACCGCTTGCGCGATCTTATCGTCATTCACATAACGGTTGTTTGGCGCGATCATGGTTAGGGTAAAGCCCTCTTCATAACCCGCTTCTTTCATCAGTGCTTTTGCTTTATCTAGGTCAAAACGTGGTACTAACGCGTCGTTGTAACCGGCATAACCTTTCGGGCTCTGCTGTCCAGTCGCGGTAGCAAAGTCACGCATAATGCGCTTCACGATGCCTTCATTGTTAACCGCATGTACAATCGCCTGACGCACACGTGCATCTTTCAGTGCTTCGTTACCATTTTGGTTCATCTGGAATGAGATAAGACGTGTACCTGCCATGGTGACCAGCTCAACACCTGCCGTCTGCTCGACACGACGATGGTCGTTCGGTGCAACCGGTGCAATCATATCCACGCCACCAGAGAGCAGTGCGGCAACACGGGTCGCATTCTCTTTAATCGGTTGTAAGGTGATTTTATCCACGTTACCTGGAGACTCTACGTCCCAGTAGTCCGCGAAACGCTCAAACTCAACTTTTACCCCTTGCTCACGGTCTGTGACGATAAACGGACCGGTACCTGAGATATTGGTCGATGCAAATGAGCTGCCGTGTTTAATGATCGCTGCTTTGTCTTTACCGTCCTCAGTCATGCCGCTATAAAAAGCACTGTCCATTGGGAAAATGTAGGTCGCGGTTTGCAGCACCAATGGGTAAGGGCCTGATGACTTCAAATCAACCGTGTGCGCATCCACTTTTTCAATGCCGGTGAACGGGTCAAAGATGGCTTTAAAATCTGGCGAGTCTTTCAAGCGCTCAAATGTCCAAACCACATCATCTGCCGTCATCACATTGCCTGAGTGAAATTTCACCCCTTCACGCAAATGAAAACGGAACGTGTTCTCATCCAATCGCTCCCACTTGGTCGCCAAACGTGGCTCAAAATCCAAATCTTGAGTAAAACGCACTAATGGGTCAAAAACCATATGTGATAGCTGCAGTGTACCGCCAGATAACTGCTCATGTGGATCCATAGACACCGGATCGGCATCATAAGCCACCTTAATTTCGGCAGCCGCAGCGCCAAAACATAGCCCAGCGGCCATTACGGCAACCGCCAGTTTGCTCTTCAGTGTTTTCATTGCATAACTCCTTTATGCTGGGAGTAAACTCCCTTTTATTTTTACATGTTGTGGTTGGGTCTTATTTAATTCTTAGTTGCCTGAAACTGCCGCTGCGTCATTTCGCATGCCAGTAAACTCAGGCATTAGCGAGATCAAGTGCTGACTATATTCGTGCTGTGGGGCAGTAAATAGCTGCTCTGTAGGAGCCACTTCCAACAAGGTGCCACTCTGCATCACGCCAATGCGATCACACATTTGGCGAATCACCGGTAAGTCATGACTGATAAACAGCATGGTCAAGTTAAGCTCATCCTGCAGATCTTTGAGCAGGTTTAATATTTGTGCTTGTACCGACACATCCAATGCCGACGTTGGCTCATCACAAATGAGCAAACGGGGGCGAGTCGCCAAGGCCCGCGCAATCGAAATACGTTGACGCTGACCACCAGAAAACTCATGTGGGTACTTAATCCCGCTAGCACTGCCCAAACCAACATGATCGAGCAAATCTGCGACAATCTGTCGCGTCTGACGATCGTTGTCGGTGAGCTGATGAAAGCGGATCGGCTCGGCAATAATGTCTTGCACTTTCATACGAGGGTTCATGGAGGTGTAAGGGTTCTGGAACACCATCTGCATCTGTCGACGCATCGGACGACGAGCCTTTTCATCTTTAAGTTGCGTTAGATCAACCCCTTCAAAAATCACCGTTCCGTCATCTGGTGGGTATAAGCCAGCGATCACGCGAGCAATGGTCGATTTACCTGACCCCGACTCTCCCACCAAGCCAAATGTCTCGCCTTCCATCACCTCAAAACTGACGTTATTTGATGCCTGTACATATTGGCGACGACTTTTAAACAGCGAGTCTTTGGTAATAAAGCGCAAGTTAATCTCTTTCACCTGTAATAGCGCACCGGTATAAGCCTTTTGATCCTGGCTTTGACCCAGCCAATGCTGCTTGATATCCAACTGCTTCATTTCCCCCGCTTCTTCGATGTAGTTCACCAACGGAAAGCGATCCAGTTTGATGTCTGAGCGAGGCACGGCTGAGATTAAACTATGCGTATAGGGGTGCTCTGGCTCGCCAAGCACTTTTTTGGTTGGTCCAAATTCGACCAAATCACCACGGTACATAACGGCAATGCGATCGGTGACGTTCGATACCACACCCATATCATGGGTCACCAACATACAGCCGACGTTTCTCTGGATACAAAGGTCACGGATCAGCGTGAGAATTTGATCTTGAATCGAGACGTCCAACGCCGTTGTCGGCTCATCGGCAATAATCAGATCCGGTTCCCCTGCCAACGCGATAGCAATCACCACGCGCTGGCGCATACCACCAGAAAATTGATGAGGGTACTGTTTAATGCGAAGTTCTGGCTCAGGAATACCGACCTGCTCCATGAGACTGATAGCACGCTGCAGTGCTTCTTGGGGCGTGACCTCTAAATTTGTCAGTATGGTTTCTGTCAGTTGGCGTTCAACAGTGAACAAAGGGTTTAATGAGGTCATTGGGTCTTGGAAAATAAAGCCAATCTTTGAACCGCGCACCTTGCGCATAGCGGCAGGTGACAAGCTAGAAATCAACTCACCATCTAGATAAACATCACCACTTGCGATACGTCCTGGGGGACTTAGCAAATCAATTACTGCATTACCGACTGTTGATTTTCCAGCCCCAGACTCGCCAACAACTCCAACAATCTCTCCGCGCTGAATATCAAAACTCAATGCCTTAACGGCAGCATGTACACCATGACGAGACGGATATTCAATCCGCAAGTTCTTCACTTCAAGTAAAGCCATTATCCCGATCCTAACTGCTAGGCACTCCTGTGCCAGTCTGAAATACTGAATCCATTCACTAACTGCAATTATGCTGGTCAGAGAAGTGGTATTTAAAATGGCAAAAAATTCACAGAAAATCAACAATGACGCGATAAAAAACCACTTAGACACTGTAAAGTCGAATAAATACACACTTTGAGTGACTAACTATGAATCATTTGCGCAGCCAGTCTAATTATATGAAACACTAAGATAGTACTAATACACATCACAAAATAGCAGATAATATTCATTCCGCACCTATGCAGATCACATAAATAATACACATCATCAAAATTAATCACTAAATTATGCATGAAAACAGCCATAAAATATAAATACCGTGGCAATAGGATTATCAATAAAACCGCAGATACATTTCATTAACATGCGTATAAAGAAGATAAGCAACAGGGAGAAACTCTGAAAACAGGTTCTTATGCGACGTTTTTAACCAAATAGTAGTAAGAGAGGAACACAGACATGAACAGTACAAAAATTCACCATTCAACATAATGGAATTAAAAAGCGCTGCAATGGTAAGGGCAATTTTCGGCGGGTAGAAAGCAATGTGTTGTGCGCCAGGCAAAGAACAGATCGCAAATGGAATAGAAAGGAATAGATGCAAAAAAGCCTCGTCATTTCTGACGAGGCTTTCTTAAGTGGTCGGTGAAGAGGGATTCGAACCCCCGACCCTCTGGTCCCAAACCAGATGCGCTACCAAGCTGCGCTATTCACCGAAAACTGTTTAACACCAAAGCATAAGCTTCTCGGTGTAAGGGGATGATAGATATCATCAACCTAAATAATGGGGTGGCTAACGAGACTTGAACTCGCGACAACCGGAATCACAATCCAGGGCTCTACCAACTGAGCTATAGCCACCACTGATTTTTTCTGTAAGCGCATTTGCGTTTACTTAAATAGTGGTCGGTGAAGAGGGATTCGAACCCCCGACCCTCTGGTCCCAAACCAGATGCGCTACCAAGCTGCGCTATTCACCGACTGTATTCTACGCGAAAGGGTGTTTCCTATGCGTAAGGGTAATGAACTACATCATTAACCTAAAAAATGGGGTGGCTAACGAGACTCGAACTCGCGACAACCGGAATCACAATCCAGGGCTCTACCAACTGAGCTATAGCCACCATTATTTCTTTACTTCCGTGCCATTGGAAATGGCGCGCCCGACAGGATTCGAACCTGAGACCTTTGGCTCCGGAGGCCAACGCTCTATCCAGCTGAGCTACGGGCGCTCAATGCCCCATCGGCGAGGCTGAATAATACGGATCAGCATGCCTCGCGTCTAGCATTTTTTTCAAAATTTTATTCTTTCGCTGCAATTGTGAGCAAATTGGCCATGATACGCTTCATACAAATAATTTTCTTATATTTCACGATCGCATTTTAAGCGATATACTTACCTTATCTTTACAAAAAATCAACCTTTTACTTTCTTCTTGTTCGCAAATTAATCCTTTGCTTTGTGACATAGAATCAATGACTCGGACGTACAGGTGAGCTAATGGAACTAACAATACGCCAAATTTTCTTTTCTATCATAACAGTGCTGCTTTTTTTCAGTGCAGCTCATGCTGCTGATATGTCAGATTCTGCCATTGCAAAACGCATCAAACCGGTTGGCTCCGTCTATCTGGAAGGTGATGCACCGGTAGAAGCTGTCGCCGCTGAACCACGTAGTGGTGATCAAGTCTATGCCACATTCTGTGTCGCTTGCCATGGTGCTGGCATCGCAGGCGCTCCTGCGACCGGGGATGCCGCCGCTTGGGAGCCGCGCATTGCCCAAGGTATCGACACGATGACCGAACATGCCATTAATGGCTTTAACGCCATGCCTGCGATGGGAACGTGCATGAACTGTAGCGACGATGAGATCGTCGCCGCCATCAATCACATGATTGATGCCTTATAATCAGCAACAAGCCCATAAAAAAGGAGGAGCATGGTGCCCCTCCTTTTCTGTTTTATTTAAGCGATTAGTCGCTAGTCATTACATGGCTTCTAGTTTCGCGTACTGCGTCACCAGCCATTTTATCCCTTCGCCATTAAACGCAACCTGCACGCGGCTTTGCGCCCCACTACCTTCGTAATTAATAATCGTCCCTTCACCAAATTTAGGGTGTTTGACTCGCTGCCCTAAAGTAAAGCCTGTTTGGTTAAAATTATCATTACTGGTGGTCGCACTAAAACGCCCCTGTGCAGCAGGACGAGTCACTTTCGCCTTCATACGTACTTCTTCAACGTACTCTTCAGGGATTTCACGGATAAAGCGCGAAGGTCGGTGAAATTGATCTTTCCCGTATAAACGGCGCATTTCTGCGTAGGTCAAATAGAGCTTCTGCTTCGCTCGTGTCATACCAACATAACAGAGACGGCGCTCTTCTTCTAATCGCCCAGCTTCTTCAACCGTACGCTGACTCGGGAACATGCCCTCCTCAACGCCAACCATAAAGACCAACGGATATTCGAGACCTTTGGCACTGTGCAACGTCATTAGCTGTACAGCATCGCTAAATTCATCCGCTTGCCCTTCCCCCGCCTCCAGCGCGGCATGAGTAAGAAAAGCGGTTAGAATTGGCATCTCTTCCGCTTCTTCCGGTGGCTCAAATTGCCGTGCCGCAGTCACCAGCTCTTCTAAGTTTTCAACCCGCGCTTGGGCTTTTTCACCACGCTCTTGCTCATACATCGCGCGTAAGCCAGAGTGACGAATCACTTTATCGGTCTGCTCATGCAGGCCATCTTCACGCGTATCATCTTCCAACGCATCAATCAGTTCCAGAAAACGGGCCAACGCCCCTTTTGCTCGTCCCGCTAAGGCTTGTTCATCAATTAACTGACGGCAAGTTGTCCACATGGTTTGATTACGATCACGGGCTGCCATGCGCACGGTTTCTAGCGTACGGTCACCAATGCCACGTGTTGGCGTATTGACGATACGCTCAAATGCTGCATCATCGTTGCGGTTGGCAATCAAACGCAAATAGCTCAGTGCATCTCTGATCTCTTGGCGCTCGAAGAAACGCATGCCACCATAAATACGGTATGGCATTCCTTGCTGAATCAAGGCCTCTTCCAATACACGTGACTGTGCGTTACTACGATATAAAATCGCACTCTCTTGCAGTGCCCCACCTTGCTCTTGCCAGGTTTTAATCTTACCGACCACAAAGCGTGCTTCGTCTAACTCATTAAACGCTGAATAGATGGAGATGGGATCGCCTTCTGCACCATCAGTCCACAAGTTTTTGCCCATCCGCTCAGCATTGTTAGCAATCAACTGGTTTGCGGCATTAAGAATATTGCCGGTCGAACGGTAGTTCTGCTCCAAGCGAATGGTTTCTGCACCAGAAAAATCCTGCAAAAAGCGCTGAATGTTTTCTACCTTGGCACCACGCCAGCCATAAATAGACTGATCATCATCACCGACAATCATCACATGGCACTCTGGGCCCGCCATCATACGCAACCATGCATACTGAATGCTGTTGGTATCTTGAAACTCGTCGACAAGAATGTGACGGAAACGCGCTTGATAGTGATGACGAATATGTTCTTTGTCGCGTAATAGCTCATGGCAGCGCAACAGTATTTCAGCAAAATCGACCAATCCAGCACGATCGCAGGCTTCTTGGTAAGCGGTATAGATCTGCAACCACTGTTGCTCTATCGGGTCGTTATAGGCTTGAATATGCCGCGGGCGGAGCCCTTCATCCTTCTTGCCATTGATATACCAAGCAGCCTGACGAGGCGGCCAGTTCTTTTCGTCCAAATTCTGTGCTTTGATCAGTCGACGCAATAAACGTTGTTGATCATCACTATCAATAATCTGAAACTCTTCATTAAGTTGAGCATCGAGATAATGGGCACGTAATATACGGTGACATATTCCATGGAAGGTACCATTCCACATACCGCCGGTGCCGTGATCAATCAACTGGTTAATCCGCCCTCGCATCTCTGCTGCTGCTTTGTTGGTGAAGGTCACCGTCATGATCTGAAACGGTGTCGCCTGCTCCATCAGCATTAACCATGCAATACGATGAACCAGCACCCGCGTTTTGCCACTGCCAGCCCCGGCAAGCACTAAATGATTACCAAGCGGTGCCGCTACGGCTTCGCGCTGCTTGTCGTTAAGACCATCCAAAAGATAAGAAACGTCCATCGCTCATTACTGGTTATTTATACATAAACGAAAGTATACCAGCCTCAACCCACCACGTCGCCCTACCTGAAATAAAAACCGACCATAAGAAACTGACTGCATTTCAATCAGCTGAGCTATGATTAAAAAAAAGTTATTGGTTTGTGAAATATTTCTCTGCACAACCCTTTCTTTTATACCGAGAGCGCAAAAGCGCCGAAAATAATCAGCTAAACCAAAAGGAAACGTTATGAAAAAATCTAACATTGCTCTAGCTACTGCTGTTACTGGTCTTATTGCTCTAGGGGCATCAACCTTCTCCGCCTCAGCGCTGGCGGCAGAAAAAGAGAAATGCTACGGGGTAGCAAAAGCTGGAAAAAATGATTGCGCGACCAAAACCAGTTCATGTGCCGGAACCTCAACAGAAGATGGTCAAGGCGATGCATTCATTATGGTGCCGAAAGGGCTATGTGATCGTCTCGCAGGCGGCAGCACTGAGTCTGAATAATGCGAGTAGGCCATTCTAATCACAGAGTGGGGGTTGGCTTACGTCACCCCCATTTTTTTGACCTCCAGCAGCAATTGCCCAGCATTGGGTGGCTTGAAATCCATAGCGAGAATTTCTTTAACCCACGCAGCGACGCAAGCATGCACCTTGCTCTGTTAGCTGAGCATTATCCTGTGAGCTGTCATGGTGTGGGACTCTCTCTCGGCTCAGTGGATAAGCTCAGTGCCACACATCTTGCGCAGCTAAAACGGCTCGTTGAACGGGTAAACCCCATCGCTGTCTCTGAGCACCTCAGCTGGAGTTCAATTAATGGGCAGCACTTTAACGACTTGCTTCCGCTGCCATATACCCATGAGGCGCTGTTGAATTTTTGCGCCAATGTCTCTCAAACCCAAGAGACATTGCAGCGGCGCCTATTGATCGAGAACCCATCTAGTTACCTCAGCTTTGCGCAAGGCGATTACACCGAATGGGAGTTTCTTAACGAAGTTCAACGCCGTACAGACTGTCACCTATTGCTGGATTTAAACAATATCTATGTCAGTGCCTTTAATCATGGCTTTGATGCGCACCATTACATGGATGCGATTGATCCTGCCGTGGTGAAAGAGATTCATTTAGCCGGCTTTACGGTAAAGGAGTTGCCAGAAGGCGAGCTGTGGATTGATACCCATAGCCAACCCGTGTCTGATCCCGTTTGGGCGTTATATCGGCGCTGGCTGCAACAGCACAGTGCCAAGCACGGCATACCGTTAACTTTAATTGAATGGGATTTGGATATTCCACCCTTGGCAACACTGTTGGGTGAAGCCCAAAAGGCACAAGCGATCATCGCCGAGGTCCATAATGGCTAAATCACTTCGACAACTGCAACAATCTTTCGCGCTAGCGCAGCATTATCAAGACCACCAGCTTGACGAGGACATTCAGGCTGGCACCTTCTCTGTGGAGCAGCGCCTGCAGGTCTATCGCAATAACTTCATCATTAGCTTAACTGAAGTGATGTCGGCCACCTATCCCGTTTGCGATGCTGTTGTCGGCACTGAGTGCTTTCAGCCATTGGCGCGACAACATGTTCTCACCCACCCATTATGTTGTGGTGACGTAAGTGACTACGGCGCGGGCTTTGCCGACACCTTAAAGCAATACCCTTCGATCATCGACACCGTCCCTTATCTACCTGATCTTGCCGCACTGGAATGGCACGTTGATCGCGTCAGTGCAGCAGGGGCAACGCAAGCACCGTTTCCCATTGAAGCCCTCAGCCAGTGGGTCGAATCTCACCAAGAAGCGGGCTTAGCCCGCATTATTCTGATCCCGCATGGTCAACTGTTTACCAGTTCCTATGCAGTGGGGACGCTGTGGCAAATGGCCAAGCAAGATGCCGTCGAGCCATTTGAATTAGCTCAAGATGAGGTGTGTTGGGTCCAATCACGCCAACAAGGTATTGAAGTATTAACACTTGATGAACCTAGCCATGGATTAATAATGCTAGCGCTAGCAAGAAAACCACTCGCGCAAGCCAGCGATGCCATGTTGGCGGTATTGCCTGAGCTCATACAAAAGCAGATTTTCTCAACTTATTCTCTAATGGAGGAGTCGCATGATCACCTTACTGAATAAAGCAAATCAACTAACGAAAACACTGACCACCCCACTGACCCCACTGCTACTGCTCTTCACACGTATCTGGGTCTCTATCGTGTTTTTCAAGTCAGGGATGGTGAAGTATTCTTCATGGGACAGTACGTTATATCTGTTTGAGTATGAGTATCAAGTGCCGCTGCTACCTTGGCAACTCGCCGCCTACCTCGGCACTGCAGCTGAACTTATTTTGCCGGTCTTTTTAGTATTAGGGTTGTTAACTCGCCCAATGGCATTGGCACTCTTTGCATTTAATGCCATCGCAGTGATCTCCTACCCCTTACTGTGGGAAAGAGGTTTCTATGATCATCAGCTGTGGGGAATGATGCTACTGATTAATGTCTTTTGGGGCGCAGGGTTAATTTCAATCGATCAGCTAATCCAGAAAATGACGAGCAATAGGCACACTGTTGAGGAGCTTAAAAGCTAATCCTCACCACTATCGTCAGAACATCAGCAATAATGCCCAGCATGCGATGGCTCGTAAATGAATAGGCGCGTGTCTAAATCCAATCGCTCGCTAGATAAAACTAAACGCGTCTGCATACATATGCGCTATCTGGGCCCCTTTTTCGGCGCTAAACCGCTCTCTGGCAGCGCCTGCCATCTCAAAGCGTCCGCAAAGATAAATATCATAGGCTTCCAGGCTAATAAAGTCATCGCTCACAACGTCCAACACATTACCCACTTTGCCGCTCCACGCCGCTGTTGCTTGTTCAACAATCGGCACATAACTGAGGTGCGAATGCTGCTGCGCCAATGCTTGCATTTCAGCATCAGCATACAGCTGCGCGAAATCACGCGCCCCCCAATAGACAAAAATTGGCTCTGTTCGTGGTCGTTGTAACAACTGCAGTAATATGCTGCGAACATAAGTAAATCCAGTCCCCCCAGCCACCAGCACTATCGGTCTGACACTCGACTCCCGCAGGTAGGCCTCTCCCTGTGGCAAACTAATGGCCACGCCGCCATCATTGGCTTTTTGAGTGGTCGCATACTCGACCACCTGCAAGGCCCAAGGGTTGGCGTCTGCTGCACCGATATGCAACTCAATGTCGGGATCTCCAGGACGGTTCGCAATCGAAAAAGGACGCTGATCCTGCTCTGATAGGCAAACTTGTATGTATTGCCCTGCTTTGAATGCCATTGGCTTGGGTGGCTGCAGCACGACTTTGTAAGTATGTGGCGCTAACGGAACAACGGCTTTTACTTTACACTCGATGGTCATTTTAACCTCTAATCTAACGCCAATATCAGATCGCTTTGCGGTATCGCAAGGCAACTAAAAATCCAGCCTTCGGCTTGTTCTTGCTCGGTCAACAGCGGCGGTAATGTATAGCGAACCTCTCCCTTTACCATCCGACACAAGCAAGCGCCACACGCGCCCACTTGGCAGCGATGAGGAAATGCGACCTCAGCATTGAATGCGGCATCCAACACCGTTTGCTGCCCCTCGGCATAAAAGGCCTGCTGTTGTGGCAAGAGCTGAATTTTGTACATTACGTCACTCCTTTGGCTCAAGGATAGCGAGCTCATCCCATAAGGCATCAACACGCGCAACCACATTAGGGTCTTGCTCAATGGGGGTGCCCCATTCACGCGCGGTCTCTCCTGGCCACTTATTTGTCGCGTCCATACCCATTTTAGAGCCTAGCCCAGCAACGGGTGAAGCAAAGTCCAATGAGTCTATCGGGGTATTTTCAACCAGTAAAGTATCACGAGCCGGATCCATACGGGTTGTAATGGCCCATATCACATCCTGCCAATCCCTTGCGTTGACATCATCATCACACACAATGACATACTTGGTGTACATAAATTGACGCAAAAACGACCACACTCCCATCATCACCCGCTTCGCATGCCCTGGGTACTGCTTCTTCATCGTCACCACTGCCATACGATACGAGCACCCTTCAGGTGGCAGGTAAAAATCGACAATTTCAGGAAACTGCTTACGTAGAATAGGGACAAACACTTCATTTAGTGCGACACCCAGTACAGCAGGCTCATCTGGCGGACGCCCTGTATAGGTGCTGTGATAGATAGGCTCACGCCGCATGGTGATATGGGTAATTGTCATGACATGGTGGCGTTCAACCTCATTGTAATAACCGGTGTGATCGCCATACGGCCCTTCGTCAGCAAATTCCGTCGGGTCAATATAGCCTTCCATGACAATTTCCGCACTGGCGGGCACATCAAGATCATTGGAGAGACTTTTCACCACCTCGGTTTTACTGCCGCGTAGCAAGCCAGCAAAAGCATATTCAGACAGGGTGTCTGGTACGGGGGTAACGGCGCCGAGAATGGTCGCTGGATCGGCACCAAAAGCCACACTAACGGGGAACGGCTCACCAGGATGAGTCTCCATCCAATCGCGCAGATCCAGCGCCCCACCACGATGTGCCAACCAGCGCATGATGATCTTATTCTTTGCAATCTTTTGTTGGCGATAAATACCAAGATTCTGCCGCTTTTTATTGGGCCCTTTGGTAATCGTCAATCCCCACGTGAGCAGAGGAGCAACATCACCAGGCCAACAAGACATCACTGGAATACGATCGAGATCAACCTCGTCATTCTGCCATACGATCTCTTGGCAAGGCGCTTTGCGTCGCCGTTTAACCGGCATGTTCATCACTTGCTTGAACAGCGGCAATTTATCGACCGCTTCACGGAACCCTTTCGGTGGCTCAGGCTCTTTAAGATAGGCTAACAATTCGCCCACTTCACGCAAGTCATGCACCGTTTGGCGTCCCATACCCATAGCAACACGTTCAGGGGTACCAAACAGGTTCGCCAACACTGGCATATCATAGCCTTTCGGGTTTTCGAACAGTAAAGCGGGGCCTTTCGCTCGTAAGGTACGATCGGCAATTTCGGTCATTTCATAGTGGGGATCTATCGGGTGAGATATCCGTTTCAATTCACCGCGCGACTCGAGGTACGCGATAAACTCTCGCAAGTCCTTAAATTTCATAGCCGTCCAATTTCACTCATTGAACCTGCATTATACGCTGTTGTCCCTCGCAACGAACAACAAATCATTGCGTTAACTCACATCATCGTGTTGCTGCTGATAAGGCTTGTTGCAAATGACGTGCACGCACCGCGCCATTATCGCCCGATGCCAACTCTTGTACCCAGTCTCGATAACCATGCAAGACAAGCTGGCTCGCCACCAAAGAGCCATCTTCGACTTCATCGAGCTTGGCAAGCAAAAAGTACTGAACTTCCAGTGGCATCGGCTGCAGGCGAGCCAAATGTTGAAACGCGCGATGCTTCAAGCTAGGGTTGCCTGTCGCTGCGATCAACTGCAATACGGTAGTGTCATCACTGATATTCGCCAAACGTTCTAACTCTGCAACAGAAAACGCATCGGTACGGCGTCGCCACAACAGATCATACAGCGCATCATTAGCGCTGTGCGCTGCCAGCGTGGCTATCACTGCATTATCTGCCAACCAAAGCAAGCGATCCCGCTTAGGGCCGAACTCGTCGACAAGCCGTGCCAAGGCTTCTTCGTTCAGTTCATGGGCGTGACTGATAAAAATATCACGGCGCGGATAATACTCCTGCAGCGGCACGTTGAGCCAATCGGTCAAGGTTAGTTCACCCTGATTGAAAGCTGCCATTGCCTCTAATGCCTCTTGCTGGCGATGATTTCCCATCACCACGCCATGCGCCAACATACTGTAATTAAATGCGGGCATTGCCATCAAATAACCTTGTCCACGCTGTTTAACTTGGTATTGAGGGCGCTCTGCAGCTAACGTGTGAAGCCACGTCAGTTGCGGTTCACTCAGTGTGGGTAAGGTGGCAGCGTATTCTACCAAGCGCAGTTTTAACGCTTCTTGGACGAGCGGTGAATATGTCGCAAGCTCTGTGGTAATACGTGAGGTATCAGACTGATTAAAGATAAAGCTCAATGCAATTTCAGTATCTGCCAATTGCTCATTATCGAGCACAGCATCCACTTGTTGCACCGACAGCATACGTGCTTGTGATACGCTACACAGCAGCAAGCTGACAAGCAGCACACACAATCTTTGTCGCAAAATCCTTTGCTGCATAGTGAGGCCCTGAACGGAAAAAACAAAAAGCGCCGGATAACCGACGCTTTTAGTATAGCGATTTTTACGCTGATGACGAATAGTAGCCCATTCGACGACACCCATTCATTCATGTCGGGTGTCGCACAACATGCCTACTCTCGACGCAATTATTGACGACGCATCGCATCGAAGAATTCATTGTTGGTTTTGCTCATTCCGAGCTTACCAATCAAGAATTCCATCGCATCGATTTCACCCATTGGGTGAACAATCTTACGCAAAATCCACATTTTCTGCAGTTCATCTTTGGCCGTTAGCAACTCTTCGCGACGTGTGCCAGAACGGTTAAAGTCAATGGCAGGGAAAACACGTTTTTCTGCAATCTTACGCGATAAGTGCAGTTCCATGTTACCGGTACCTTTGAACTCTTCATAGATCACTTCGTCCATTTTAGAGCCAGTATCAACCAGTGCAGTTGCGATGATAGTCAGGCTACCACCTTCTTCTACGTTACGGGCTGCACCAAAGAAGCGCTTTGGACGGTGTAGTGCGTGGGCATCGACACCACCGGTTAGTACCTTACCAGAAGAAGGTACAACGGTGTTATAAGCACGTGCTAGGCGCGTGATTGAGTCGAGAAGAATAACCACATCTTTCTTATGTTCAACCAAGCGCTTGGCTTTCTCAATCACCATTTCTGCCACTTGTACGTGACGGTTTGCTGGCTCATCAAAAGTCGAGGCAATAACTTCGCCTTTAACAAGGCGTTGCATTTCGGTGACTTCTTCTGGACGCTCATCGATCAACAAGACCATCAGTTCACAATCAGGGTGATTAAACGAGATGCTCTGTGCGATGTTTTGCAGCAACATGGTTTTACCCGCTTTCGGCGGCGCCACGATCAAGCCACGCTGGCCTTTACCAATCGGCGAAGCCAAATCCAAAATACGAGCCGTAATGTCTTCTGTTGAACCGTTACCGCGTTCCATGATCATGCGCTCATTGGCATGCAATGGGGTTAGGTTCTCAAACAAGATTTTGTTACGCGCGTTATCTGGGCGGTCATGGTTAACTTGGTTAACTTTTAGCAGGGCAAAGTAGCGCTCGCCATCTTTCGGTGGACGAATTTTACCTGAGATAGTATCACCCGTACGCAAGTTGAAACGGCGAATCTGGCTTGGCGAAACGTAAATATCGTCTGGGCCAGCTAGATATGAGCTATCTGCGCTACGAAGGAAACCAAATCCGTCTTGGAGGATTTCGAGAACCCCGTCGCCAAAAATGTCTTCACCGCTTTTTGCATGTTGTTTGAGGATAGCGAAAATAATGTCTTGCTTGCGAAGACGTGCCAGATTTTCTAATCCCATGCCTTCGCCAAGCGTTACTAGCTCAGAGACAGGACGGCTCTTTAGTTCTGTAAGATTCATATTGGTGGGTTTCTTGTTTGTCAAAATCGGGGTTCTGTGCAATCTAAAATGGATTGGTGACCGTTGGAACTGGTCAAGGTATGAACAATAGTATAATTTACGTGCAATAACTTAGCACTAAAGTTAATGCGCGTCTAGCAAAGAAAGAGTAACAAACCGTGGAATAAGGACTTTTTTCAAGACTTAATACACGGTTTGCCGCCCAGGTGGTTACAAATTAGCGTCAAGGAACTCTTTTAGCTGAGTCTTTGATAATGCACCCACTTTGGTTGCCGCAACTGCACCATCCTTGAACAGTAGTAGTGTTGGGATACCACGAATACCGAACTTAGGTGGTGTTGCTGAATTATTATCAATATTAAGTTTACCGATGGTCAGTTTGCCATCGTATTCTTCAGCAATTTCATCAAGAATCGGGGCAATCATTTTGCAAGGACCACACCATTCAGCCCAAAAATCTACAAGGACAGGGCCAGCAGCATTTATAACATCACTATCAAAGCTATCGTCACTTAACTGCACTATCTTGTCGCTCATCTTCCACTCCATGAGGTTGACATAAGAGTGCTGATTTTAACAAACCAGCAAAAACGATACTCTATTTGAATTGATTCAGTTTCGTATTGCAACCCTAAGCTGATATTCTATACGCATGAAAACGACCCACATCACAGAGCAAAAATTTGCCGACTTCGGTTTAGAGCCGAAAGTTATACAAGGTTTAGAGTCCAAAGGGTTCACCCATTGCACTCCAATTCAAGCCTTGGCATTGCCAGTCGTGCTCGCTGGCCAAGACATTGCAGGACAAGCGCAAACCGGTACAGGAAAGACCATTGCGTTCCTCGCTGCTACTTTTAACCATTTGATAATAACGGAGAAACCAGAGGATCACCGTCAAAATCAACCTCGGGCAATTATCCTAGCTCCAACCCGAGAACTGGCTATTCAGATCTACAATGATGCTAAACCTCTCATAGAAAGCACTGGCTTAACCGCAGGTCTTGCATATGGTGGTGAGGCGTATGAGAAACAAGAGCAACGTCTAAAAGACGGCGTCGATATTCTGATCGGCACCTGTGGTCGCATCATCGATTTTTATAAGCGCGGTGTGATCGATCTACGAAATATTCAAGCTGTTGTGCTCGATGAAGCCGATCGTATGTTCGATTTGGGCTTTATTAAAGACATTCGCTTTTTATTCCGTCGCATGCCAGCACCGGAAAAACGCCGCAACATGTTGTTCTCTGCCACGCTGTCTTACCGTGTCAAAGAACTCGCTTTTGAGCACATGAATAGCCCAGAAAGCGTTGTGGTTGAACCTACGCAAAAAACCGGACATCGCATCCAAGAAGAACTATTCCAGCCTTCTAATGATGAAAAAATGGCCTTGTTACAAACGTTGATCGAACAAGATTGGCCTGAGCGTGCGATTATTTTTGCCAATACCAAATACCGTTGTGAAGATATTTGGGGTCACCTTGCTGCCGATGAACACCGCGTTGGTCTTTTAACTGGCGATGTACCGCAGAAAAAGCGTGAACGCATCCTTAAAGAGTTTACTGAAGGGCGTGTTGATATCTTGGTCGCTACCGATGTTGCTGCTCGTGGTCTGCATATTCCTCAGGTAACGCACGTCTTTAACTACGACTTGCCTGATGACGCAGAAGACTATGTTCACCGCATTGGCCGTACCGGTCGTGCCGGCGCTAGCGGTCATTCCATCAGTTTTGCTTGTGAAGAGTATGCTATCAATCTACCCGCGATTGAAAGCTACATTGAACACAGCATTCCACTGACCAACTACAACTCTGCCGCTCTGCTGACAGATCTACCAGCGCCACTGCGTCTAGAGCGTAAAGAACGTTTTAACAGTAGTACTAAGCGCAGAACGGGTTCCCAGCAACGTCAGGGACAACCACACCGTTCACGCCCTCGCCGTCGACCTACGACTAAGCAGGGTTAACCTATGACGACAACCGTATCTCCCATTTATGCTGCTATTGACTTAGGCTCAAACAGTTTTCACATGTGGTTAATCCGCAATAATGCTGGCAGTGTCCAAACGCTAGCAAAAGTTAAACGCAAAGTTCGTTTAGCCGCAGGATTAGATAACCAATTACGCTTAAGTCACGAAGCGATGCAACGCGGCTGGGACTGTTTAGCGCTATTTGCTGAACGTCTGCAAGATATTAAACCTGCCCATATTCGTATCGTGGGTACAGCAGCCCTCCGCCGAGCAGTGAATCGAGATGACTTTCTCGTTCAAGCAGAGAAGATTTTGGGGCATGCGGTTGAAATCATTCCGGGTGAAGAAGAAGCTCGAATTATCTACCAAGGTGTAGCGCATACATCTGGTGGCTGTGGTCGTCGCTTAGTGGTTGATATTGGCGGCGCTAGCACCGAGTTAATTATCGGTAGCCAATTCGATGCCATCGCACTACAGAGTCTCCATATGGGCTGCGTAACTTGGCTTGAGCAGTACTTCTCTGATCGCTGCCTGTCTGCTGATAACTTCGCGCAAGCAATTCAGGCTGCGAAAGCTGTTCTAGCCCCTATGCGTGAACAATATGCACAATTAGGCTGGGATGTCTGTGTCGGAGCCAGCGGCACAGTACAAGCCCTGCAAGAGATCATGCTCGCGCAGGGAATGAGTGAAGTCATCACCTTGAAAAAACTCAAACGCCTGCAAAAGCAAGCCATGAACTATGAGCAGCTTGAAGACCTCGATATTGCCGGCTTAACACTAGAACGTGCATTGGTGTTCCCCAGTGGTCTATCGATCCTAATCGCGATTTTTGAGAGCTTTGAGATCGACGCAATGACACTGGCTGGCGGCGCATTAAGGGAAGGGTTGGCTTACGATATGATCGACGGCTTACGCCAAGAAAATATCTCCCAACGCACACTGAGCAGTATCCAGACACGCTTTCAGCTGGATAAAACACAAGCACAGCTGGTTAATCAAGTCGCCAATGAGCTCCTCGCACAACTGCAGACTTCGCACGCCAGGGAGATCTCGCCATTATTGCACGCCGCGTGTGCACTGCATGAAATCGGTATTAGCCTTGGCTTTAAGCAAGCTTGCGAACACAGTGCCTATTTGCTCCACAATATCGAGCTGCCGGGCTATACACGTGCCCAGTCACAGTTGTTAGCCGATATCGTCAAGTACAGCATGGGCCCGCTACCGCACCAGTTACAGCAACAGGCCATCAATGATGAAGCTGCGCAAGTGTTATTGCGCATTATTCGTCTGGCGATTGTACTATGCCATCGCCGCCAACCTAGCGCCTTGCTGGTGACAAAACTACACCAAGCAGCGGAGTCATGGCAGTTAATCCTACCATCTCAGTGGCAAGTACAACATCCGTTGCTCGCCTCACTTCTGCATGAAGAGGCGCACCGCCAAAGTGATGCCGGAATGTGTTTGACCCTTGAAGGCGAATAGATATATCTGCGGCATCAACCGCAAAAAGGCTTGCCATGGGCAAGCCTTTTTCTTTTCCGTTAGGTAACCACACTTACTCGCGACGTAAGTGGGTGGCAGCTTCTGCCTGCTCCTCAGCTAACCACTCCGCCACATCTTTGGCAAAGTAGGTCAAAATACCGTCGGCACCGGCTCGCTTAAAGCACAGCAGCGACTCCAGCACGCACTCGCGCTCTTTTAGCCAACCGTTAGCAATCGCCGCTTTATGCATCGCATACTCACCACTCACTTGATAAGCAAATGTCGGTACGTGTAACTCGCTCTTCACGCGGCGCACAATATCGAGATAAGGCATGCCGGGCTTAACCATCACCATATCCGCCCCTTCATTGATGTCCATCGCGACCTCCCGCAACGCTTCATCACTATTGGCCGGATCCATCTGATAAGTCTTTTTATCCGCGCCCTTCAAGTTAGCGGCAGAGCCGACGGCATCGCGGAATGGGCCATAATAGTTCGACGCATATTTAGCGGAGTACGCCATAATCTGGGTATTTATAAACCCGGCTGCCTCTAGCGCTTGGCGAATCGCCCCCACTCGTCCATCCATCATGTCAGATGGCGCGACAATGTCAGCGCCCGCCTCAGCATGGGACAACGCTTGTTTCACTAAGAGTCGGGTTGTTTCCTCATTTAGCACATACCCCTGCTCATCGATGATTCCATCTTGACCATGGACGGTGAATGGGTCCAGTGCGATATCGGTGATCACCCCGAGCTGCGGAACATGCTCTTTTAATAAACGTACGGCACGTTGCACTAAACCTTCTGGATTAAACGCCTCAGAGGCACAATTTGATTTAACCTCTTGGCTAATAACGGGAAACAGTGCGATAGCAGGCACACCTAATGCAGCAAGGTAATCCGCTTCTTGTAGCATAAGGTCAATCGACAAACGCTCAATGCCGGGCATCGACTCAATGGTTTCACGGCGATTTTTACCCATTACAATAAACATAGGGTAAATAAGATCACTGCTTTGCAGCGCACTCTCCGCGATTAAGCGACGGCTAAATTCGAACTTTCGTATGCGACGCGGACGATGAGCAGGAAAGCTCGGGTTGATAGAGGTAGTCACAATTCACTTCCTTGATTAATACGAATAACGCAACAACGCGCGTGATAAGCAGGGCTCACCATTACAAATTAAAAAACGCTCGGCTGTTCAGAGTTACCTGTGCTTGCAACACATCGGGGTCATCACCACGGCACTGGGCCACGGTGTTTAAAATATGCGGTAGATAACACGGTTCATTACGGCTGGATTTTGGTTTCGGGCGAATATCTCGAGGAAGCAAATAGGGGCTGTCTGTTTCGATCATCAAGCGATTAGCTGGAATATGCTGCACGAGTTCTCGCAACTCAGTACCTCGACGCTCGTCACATACCCAGCCCGTTACCCCGATATACAGGTCCAGAGCAAGGCAAGCTTCAAGTTCTGCTCGGTTTCCGGTAAAGCAATGCAATACCGCAGCAGGAAGCTGTTTTCGCCATGGCGACAACAAGGCAGTAAATCGCTCAAAAGCATCACGACAGTGCATAAAAACCGGCATGCTCATTTCAGCCGCTAACGCAAGTTGAGCATCAAAGACGGCTTCTTGTTGTGGTCGTGGTGAAAAATCGCGATTAAAATCCAATCCGCACTCGCCAATCGCCTTCACCTGCGGTAGCTGGGCTAAGTCACGGATTTGCGGCAACGCCAAATCAGACACCGATTTTGCGTCATGCGGATGCACACCCGCCGTACTCACGCAAATATCCGGCCACAATGTAGAGAGCTGTGCTGCATCCAAACTCTCTACGATATTGGTCCCGGTAATCACCAAGTGCTCAACACCCGCTTGCAGTGCACGAGAAATAACCTCCGAGCGATCTTTATCAAACCGGGAGTTCGTTAAGTTCACACCTATATCAATCATGCCCTACTCGCCTCTATGATGGCTGCTCGTCGTCCTTTGGCAAATAGAATCGAGAAACAAACAGCCCTAACTCAAATAGTATACATATCGGAATGGCCAATAATGTTTGCGATATCATATCTGGCGGCGTTAACAACATTCCGACGACAAAGCTGGCAACAATAATATAAGGCCGCTTGCTCGCTAGGGTTTGCGGATCAGTTGCTCCCGTCCAACACAGTAAAATAATCGCAATCGGTACTTCAAACGCCACACCAAAGGCAAAAAAGATAGCCAGAACAAAATCGAGATAACTGGCGATATCGGTGGCCATTTGCACCCCTTCCGGTGTCGTCGCAGTAAAAAAACTGAACACCAACGGAAAGACAACATAGTAGGCAAACGCAACCCCAGCATAAAAGAGCAATGAGCTCGATATCAGCAACGGATTAACCAATTTTTTCTCGTGCTGATACAAGCCGGGAGCCACAAATGCCCACACTTGATACAAAATAACGGGAACAGCGAGGAACACCGAGACAACCAAGGTTAACTTTAATGGCGTAAAAAAGGGGGAAGCGACATCCGTCGCGATCATGGTTGCCCCTTCAGGCAAGCGAGCGATCAGCGGGGCCGATAGAAAGGCATAAATATCGTTCGCAAACCATACCAAACCTAAAAAAAACACCATCACGGCACTGAGTGCACGCAGCAAACGTCCACGCAACTCGACCAAGTGCTGGATTAATGGCTGAGAATCATCCACTGACATCTATTTTTTTTCCTGATTACTGTGCTTTATCTGTTCAGACGCATCCTGAAACGGGCGCTGCACATCTTTTGCAGCTTGTTTGAGCTCATCCACCGACTCCTGCAACTCAGGTGACAAGTTTTGCATGCTCATTTTCTCGGCCTTTTTCAGGTTTTCCTGTAACTCCTGAATTTTTAGCTCCTGCTCTAGCTCCGTGCGTACTGACGTCGCCATTGAACGTGCTGCCTGTACCCAACGCGAAACATTGCGTATGGCCACGGGCAGACGCTCAGGCCCTAACACAACCAGGCCAACCAGCGAGATCAGGATTAGTTCCCAAAACCCGATATCAAACACGATTAAACCTGCTCTTTATCGTTCTTCTTCACCGACTCAGCCTGCTGGGTTGGCTTCTCATCTATCGCTTGTTGTTCAGCGTTGTCATTAAAGTCGGCATCTTTAGTTTTATCGTCCTCCATGGCATTTTTGAACCCTTTGATGGCCGATCCTAAATCACCACCCAAGCCACGTAACTTCTTAGTACCAAATAACAACACAATAATTAGTGCAATAATAAGAAGCTGCCAAATACTGATTCCACCCATGGAATATCCCTCTAATTTAATTCAATTCATTGCGGCGTAGTGTTCGCCATCCAAGCCACCACAGCAAAATACCAAGTCCTGCTGCCGCTCCTGACATATTATCTATATTATGGCTATAAAACCATGCTGCACACAGCAAGAATGTCGTTCCCATACCAAATTGATACCTTGCACGACTAACCTGCTGCTTTTTCTCAGCAAAATCTTGATATAACCGCTCTATCTTTTTGTTCATTACCTTAGCTTGCTGTAAGTTTTCATACAGTAACTCCGGCAATTCTGGCAACTTTTCAGCCCAAAATGGCGCTTTCTCTTTTAGCGCTTCAATCACCGCTAATGGCCCGACTTGTCGTGCCATCCATGACTCTAAATAGGGCTTAGCCGTATCCCATAAATCCAACTGCGGATAAAGCTGGCGACCTAAACCTTCAACATACAGTAGCGTTTTTTGTAATAGCACGAGTTGCGGTTGCACTTCCATATTAAAGCGTCGCGCCGTATTAAACAGATTGAGTAGCACATGCCCAAATGAGATTTCACACAGTGGCTTAGCAAAAATGGGTTCGCACACGGTACGGATCGCAAATTCAAACTCATCCACATTGGTATCGACGGGTACCCAGCCAGAATCGACATGCAATTCAGCCACTTTGCGGTAATCGCGGTTAAAGAACGCCAAGAAATTTTCGGCTAGATAACGTTTATCTTCACGATTCAACACCCCAACGATACCGCAATCTAACCCTATCCATTGCGGGTCCTGTGGATTGTCATACGAGACAAAGACATTGCCAGGGTGCATATCGGCATGGAAAAAGCTGTCACGAAAAACTTGCGTAAAGAAAACTTCAACGCCACGCTCAGCCAGTAGCTTCATGTCGGTGCCGTTGGCTTTGAGCGCTTCGATATCAGAGACCTGAATACCATAAATGCGTTCCGAGACCAGCAAGTGCTCAGAGCAATACTCTGTGATCACTTCAGGAACATACAAGATGCGCTCGCCGTCAAAGTTGCGCCGCAACTGAATGGCATTTGCTGCCTCACGCATAAGGTTCAGTTCGTCGAGCAGGGTCTTTTCATATTCCGCGACAACTTCAACAGGACGTAATCGGCGCGCGTCGGGCAACCAACGCGCCACCATACGTGCCATTCGATACATCAATTTTATGTCGACCTGAATCACCGGCAAAATATCCGGACGAATGATTTTTAGTACCACCTCTCGGCCTGTCTGCTTCAGCGTCGCGGTATGTACTTGGGCCACAGATGCTGAGGCCAATGGTGTTAGGTCGAAATCATCAAACCACGTCTCAACCGGCCCACCGAGAGCGGCCTCTATGCGCGCTTTGGCCAAGCCACCATCAAACGGCGCCACCTGATCTTGCAGTAACGCTAGAGGGTCGGCGATATGCGGTGGAAACAGATCTCGCCGGGTTGACATCATCTGCCCAAACTTAATCCAAACTGGCCCCAATGTTTGCAGTGCTAAGCGTAAGCGTTCGCCGAGCGGCAAGTTAGCATGCTGGTTTCGCACCCAAAACAGCCCTCGCCGCCACCAGCGCGCCCTCTCGGCTTGAGGAATATCCGCCAGTAGATCGTCTAACCCATAGCTCAGTAACACCTGTTGAATATGGTAGAGCCGTTGTAATTCCTTTGCAGTCATCACGACTCTCCTTTCTGGACGCAGAGCCTTTCTAGACGCACTTCAAGCTGGGCGAGGGCGCTGCGTAAGTCATCGACTTGATCGCAAAAATGCATAACCTCAAGTGGGCCAGGGGCTAAACGCCACTCCTCAGTGATAACTTCAGCGATGTGTCGCTGCTGCTCCCCATGCCAGCGCTTTAACGCTTGCACACGACGCTGACCACCTGAAACCAGTAAGTGCGCTAGCACGTCCCCGCTATATTGTGATAACCACTCTTCCCAGTCAGGCTTCAGCAATTGAAGTAGCTCGGCAAATTGTTGAGCAAGGGCAAGATCGCCATGTACATCCAACTGCCCTTGCTTAATCAATTGAGTAATACGCGCTTGCTGCTGCAATTGTGGTAACACAGCGAGATCAAGCAATAAGTGGCAGTCTGGTTCGCCTTCATACTCACCGAGCACATCAATTTGCTGACTAAAGACGAAGGTCAGCGTCAGGGATAACTCATTCAAGGTGATCTGCAGAACACGTCCCCGCAAGCGGCGCAACACAGGGTCGCTCGCTTCGGTAGCAAGGTGATTCAGTGCACTCTCTAGACTCGCACACAACAACACTTTTATTGGGGTAGGTAACGACAGTGTCTTCATCGCCACCTCAAAATTTATAACCACGATGCAGAGCGACAATACCGCCCGTCAAGTTATAGTAATTGGTATGCTCAAAGCCTGCGTTTTGCATCATCCGCTCAAGCGTCGCTTGATCAGGGTGCATGCGTATCGATTCAGCCAAATACCGGTAGCTCTCGCTATCGTTGGCAATCAGTTGACCCATTTTGGGTAAGAGGTGAAAAGAGTAAGCATCATAAACCTTGGATAAGGGCTCCAGTAGCGGCTTAGAGAACTCCAACACTAATAAGCGTCCACCAGGCTTAAGCACTCGAAACATCGAGCGCAATGCTTTGTCTTTGTCCGTCACATTGCGCAGACAAAAGCTAATCGTAATGCAATCGAAATAATCATCTGGGAAGGGAAGAGATTCTGCATTGGCCTGTACGTATTCAACGTTGCCTACAATGCCCGTATCACGCAACTTACTGCGCCCCACTTGAAGCATGGAGTCGTTAATATCGGCCAAAACGACCTGACCCCGCTCCCCCACTATGCGTGAAAATTTGGCAGTCAGATCCCCCGTACCACCACCGAGATCGAGAATGCGTTGCCCAGGCCTAACACCGCTACAATCAATGGTGAAGCGCTTCCAAGCGCGATGAATGCCGCCTGACATCAGATCATTCATAATGTCATATTTCGCAGCGACTGAATGAAAAACTTCAGCGACCTTGTTCGCTTTCTCTTCCTTGGCTATGGTTTTGAAACCAAAGTGCGTCGTTTCCTGCTCTGTCCGATGAGATGTATCAACCATGTTAACTCCTCTTAACAATAGAGCCATCTTACTCGATTGTGTTACAGAGCTCTATTCAATTAGGTCGGTTTTTCCATCTCTGTACTAAGCGTCTAGATCGACTCACTGTCTTCACTTTCAGCAACCAACTGAGGACTAATGTTGCGTTTAACTTCAACGCCAAGGGCCTTAAAGCCTTCCGCCTGGCGAATCAAGTTACCACGCCCAACCACCAGCTTGTTCATTGCGCCTCGATAACCTTGCGTCGCACGATCTAGGCTCTGCCCTACCTGCTCCATATCATCAACAAAAAGACGGAGTTTGTCGTACAGCTTGGCAGCCCGATCGGCGATCTGTTTGGCGTTTTGGTTCTGATTTTCGTAGCGCCATAGGTTGGCGATGGTTCGCAGTGCCACCATCAAGGTGGTTGGGCTAACCAACATAATATTATGCTCCATCGCCTCGCTAACCAATGCAGGCTCGGCCGCCACTGCCACTTGAAAGGCCGGTTCAACAGGCACAAACATCAAGACGTAATCGAGCGAGCGAATGCCTTGCAGTTGCTGATAGTCTTTTTTACTGAGTCCACGCATGTGGCCACGCAATGAAGCAACATGTTCACTCAACGCCAACTCTTGTTCAGCGAACGTATCGGCATTGTAATAACGTTCATACGCCACCAGTGACATTTTGGCATCCACGACTACTTGTTTCTCTTGGGGTAAATTGACAATTACATCCGGTTGATAGCGCTTGCCGTCAACACTGGTCAAGCTGGTTTGGGTGGTAAACTCGTAGCCTTCACGCAGGCCACAGCTCTCCAGCACCTTGGCTAACACCACTTCCCCCCAATTACCCTGTGCTTTGTTATCCCCTTTTAACGCTTGGGTCAGGTTAATGGCTTCTTGCGCCATCTGCTCATTCAGTTTCTTGAGGTTATTGATTTCATGCACTAAGGTATGACGCTCTTGCGCTTCACGACCAAAGCTATCGTCTACCTGCTTACGGAACCCTTCCAGTTGACTCTTCAGTGGCCCAAGCAGCCCTTCGAGGCTAAGTTTATTCTGTTCATCGACACTGCGCGATTTTTGCTCAAAGAGTTGATTGGCCAATGCCTCAAATTGCTCGCGCATGCGTTGCTCGGCATTTTCGAGCAAGTGCAGTTTTTCCTGCATCGCTTTATGCTCTTCACTGTGCCGCGCTTCTTGTTCACGCAAATCCGCTTCCAATCCGGCATTCGCGGAGCGCGCATTATCCAACTGATCGTGATAGTGCTGGCGCTCTTGTTTAATGCTCTCCAGTTGGCGTAACTTTTCTGCAGCACTGGCCAAGCGAGCGTGCATTTGGCGTAATTCGCCATTGAGCCGATCGGCAACCACATCCATCTCATCCAGCTCGGTTTGACGTGCCAGCAACTGAGCCTGCAATTGACTGCGACGCTCATCACCCAGCGCCTGGGCAGCATTTCGCTCTTGCTTTAATAACGCCTCGCGCTGACGGGCACGATTATTTACAATCCATGCCGCGACAGCCCCTGTAAATGCACTGCTGGCAGCCATTGCTACCCAAGTCTCTAGCGTGAACGGGATCATCTCTATCTCTCTGATACAACCAATCTGATAAGGCTAAGTGAGCACTGGATGAATGTCCAGTCATAAACCTTTTACTTGTCAATGCGTTGCCTTTCTTTTGGCACAACGTTGCTTTATCGGCATAATCATCAACTAACTTTATTGCCCCGATGGAACGACATATTGTGAAAAATGAAAAGCTGGCGCTGATATATGGCCTTAGTGCGGTGCTGTTATGGTCAACCGTGGCCACGGCGTTCAAAATAACCTTGAGTTATTTCACCCCCATTGCGATGTTGGCCGTCGCCAGCGTGGTCTCGACGCTAGCCCTTTTGCTGATTGCGAAAGTACAAGGCAAGCTCAATCAACTTCGTTCTACCTTCTCAAGCAAGCCGGGTTACTACCTACTGTTAGGCTTAGTGAATCCGTTTATCTACTACATTGTTTTGTTTGAAGCATACGAACGATTACCCGCTTCGCAAGCGCAACCCATCAATTACAGCTGGGCGATCACCCTCACGTTAATGGCGGCACTCTTTTTAGGGCAAAAAATTCGCCGCCAGGATTGGATGGCTTGTGCGCTGGGCTACATCGGTGTATTGGTGATAGCAACACAAGGCAACCTCTTTAGCATGGCCTTTGATAGCCCCAGCGGCGTCGCATTGGCAATCCTCTCAACCCTGTTGTGGGCAACATATTGGATCTTAAATGCCAAAAACGATGCCGACCCAGTGTTGGGGGTGTTGTTGAGCTTTTTACTCTCGCTGCCTTTCTCAATCTCACTTTGCATATGGCAAGGCGGATTACCTGCGGTGCCATGGCAAGGCTGGGCCGCAGTTAGCTATGTGGGCTTGTTTGAAATGGGCATCACCTTTGTCTTATGGCTCAATGCCTTAAAGTACACTGCCAATACCGCCCGGATCAGCAATCTCATTTTTGTCTCCCCTTTTATCTCACTGTTACTGCTGGCGACGATAATTGGTGAAGCCATTCACCCTTCTACGCTGGTTGGGTTAATCCTAATTGTGGCTGGTCTGCTCATTCAACAATGGCGACCTCGCAAGAGCACGATGAAAAAGCACGCCTCTTAATGCATTGCGCTGAGTAATAGATAAAAAAATGACCCGCTAAAAGCGGGTCATGCCTCATCGAGCAGCACAAATCTGAGTGTATGATTTAATTTTGACTCGCTGGATGCCAACGCTGACCTGCAGGTAGCATCAGCAACAACAACGCTGGGACCATAAGAAACATGTGGATAACCAAAAGCTGCGGCGCATTGAGATCTAAACGCTGCAAGCCCCCCACCAAGACACCAGCCCCTGTCATTTGAAGCAGCCCTAACAGTGCCGCGGCCGTTCCCGCTTTATCACCAAATGGCGCTAACGCTTTACCTGCACTTGCGCCCAGTACAATGGCAAAGCCTACCGAGTTGATGAAAATAGGCAACATAAACCACCATGGTGTCACGCCCCCGTTCAACATTAAAAATCCGCCAGAGATTATGAGCATAAGCCCAATGTAGAGTGCCTTTCGTGTTCCGAAGCGGTCCATTAAAACAGGCGCAACAATGAACCCTCCTAAGATATTCAACGCCGCATTAATACCAAACCAACCGGTGAAGGCTTCCATACTGATGCCTAATTCATTCATTAACCACATTGGCGCCGTGGTCACATAGGCCAGAATCACTGCCATGGCTAATAAGCACAAGGTCGCGTTAAACAAAAACTGACCATGACTCAAAACGCTACGGTATCGCGACCAGCTAAACAGCACCGACGGAGATGACGACGGTGGCCGAGTTTCAGGAAAGCCAAAGCCAGTAATGAATAGGCCTAGCACTGCAAATCCTGCCATAAACGTAAAGTTGCTGCGCCAGCCATATTGTATGGTGAGATAACTACCTAGAATTGGAGCAAGGGCTGGAATAAAGCAGATGGCTCCATTAAGGTAACTAATCATCTTACCGCTTTTTTCGGGACCAAAGCTGTCTCGTACACACGCAAAGGCCGCGACCGAGGTGGCACAAGCAGCAATGCCTTGCAATAAGCGCGCAATCAATAAACCATCGAGCTGCTCAGCTTGATACGCCATCAATGAACTCACTCCATAAAGCGCAATACCAAATAACGCTATCGGGCGACGTCCGAAACGATCGGCCAATGGGCCAGCCACTAGCTGCCCCAAACCAAAACTGAGCATAAACCAGGTTACCGTATCTTGAACACGAACCTCAGACACTTGAAACTCGTTCGCCATCGCGGGCAATGCTGGCAGGTAGATATCAATGGCTAATGGACTAAATAGCACCAAGAAAAACAGAAACAACATCGTACGTTGTGGTGAGTGATGGACCATAAATCCCCCTTCCTTGTAAATTTATCGCTAGTGTAGAGATGAGGCGTTATGATTGAAAATGGTTTATAGTCACAAATGTTTTTACCCATAGGAATATCACTATGCCCTTAAAGACACTTCTGCGCGTCGACCTCAATCTTTTAATCTGCTTGCATGTCCTTTTAGAAGAGCAAAGTGTTACTCGTACAGCCAGTCGACTTCATCTCAGTCAATCCGCTGTCAGTAAGAACCTCGCTAAGCTGCGCGAGTGGTTCGACGATCCCCTGTTCTCTCGAACCTCTCACGGCCTACAGCCCACCTTTCGGGCTCGCCACATGCAAGGGGCATTACAGGGCATATTGGGGGATATCGACAAGTTAACTCAACCACCACAGTTTGATCCCAAATTAAGCTCGCGGCACTACAAAATGGCACTGGTCGAAAGTATCTACCCTCTGGCGCTACCGCACTTTATTAGTGACATGTTCAGCTTAGGCCCACAATTGACTCTCGATACTGAGCAATGGGGTAAACAGTCATTTCAAAAGATCCTGAATGGAGAGGTTGATTTTGGGATTACGGGTAAGGACATTCACCCAAGCGATGCAAAATTAACCATGCTTCCACCACAAGGCATTGCTTCACATGAACTGTATCGAGATCACCAGTGTTGTTTAGTTCGCCCCGACCACCCGGCGTTAAAAAAGCACTGGGACTTAGAAGCTTACCTTGATCAACGCCATGTTCAGGCGCGTTGCGGTGTCGATGGCAATGATCGTTGGTTGCTCGACTTTAAGCTGGCTGAGCAAGACAAGTATCGTGATATCGCCATTTGTGTCGCGGATTTTAATAGTGCCGCCTCCATCGCCACACACACTGATCTGGTCTTTACCTCACCCAGCCACTTTGGTGCCTTGATCGCCAAACAACTCAACTTGGTGATATTGCCATTGCCTTACCCACTGCCACCAATGGCCTATACGCTGTTTTGGGGCCAAGACCAAGAATCTGACCCGGCTCACTGCTGGTTGCGCTCTCTGATTATAGAGCGATGCAAGCATCTTTAATGACAATGACCAAGACACAGCTATAAACATCACAAGCGATCGGCGCATCTCAAGCTAAACGTTTGCACCCACAGAACAAACGCGCTAGCTTTAACGCTGTCGTGAAGACATAAAACGATTGAAGGAACAACTGATGCATACACCTCTCACAGAACGAGTCAGCCTTTTGCGTGACTGGTTAATCCAACACGATCTGGATGCGATTATTATTCCTCACGAGGACGAGTTTCTCGGCGAGTATATCCCTGCTCACAACGAGCGCCTGTTATGGGCAACAGACTTTACTGGCTCGGCGGGTGCAGCCGTGATCACGCGCGAGCGCGCGGCGATTTTTGTCGATGGCCGCTACACCGTTCAAGTCCGCAAGCAAACACCTGAGACGCTGTTTGATTACTGCCATTTAATTGAAGAGCCGCCAATGACTTGGGCGGCAAATACCTTGCCTGCTGGCAGTAAAATCGCCGTCGATATTCGCATGCACAATGGCGCATGGTGGGAAGCGCAATGCGCGACGCATGCAGACAAACTAACCTTGGTCGCCATTGATAATAACCCTATTGATACTCTATGGGCCGACAGACCAGCAGCAACTCTCTCTGATGCGCTGTTAATGCCGATGGAAAGCGTTGGCAAATCCTGTGCTGAGAAGCGCACTGAGCTCGCGGCAACGTTGACCGCTCAAGATGCCGATGCCGCAGTGATAACCAGCCTCGACAGCATTGCTTGGTTATTGAATATCCGCGGTACCGATATCGAGTGTCTGCCCGTCCTTCTCTGCCATGCCATCCTGCATGCCAACGGTCACCTCGACTTCTATATCGATGCAACACGCCTGCCAGCAGCCTTTGCTGACCATGTAGGCCAAGGTGTAACAGTAAGAGCACCGGCTGAGCTAAAAGCTGGCCTCATCGCTTTGACTGGCCAACACGTGCTGGTTGACCCCGCCACGGCAAATGCATGGACTAAGGTGACCTTAGTGGATGCTGGCGCGACGGTGGTTGAACAAGCCGATCCTTGCCTGCTCCCTAAAGCGTGTAAAAACAGCACTGAGTTGGCAGGAATGCAGGCGAGCCATGTGCGCGATGGCGTCGCTGTTTCGCGCTTTCTCGCTTGGATAGATCGTGAGCTAACAGCGGGACAACGTCCAAATGAGCATCAACTCGCTGAAAAGTTATGGGCCTTGCGTCAAGAAGATGAAACCTGCAAAGAGATGAGCTTTCATACTATCTCTGCGGCTGGCGGTAATGCAGCAATGTGTCACTACCGACACGACCCGTCAGCGCCCGGAGAATTGGTTGAGGACAATGTCTATCTGGTTGATTCTGGTGGACAATACCTTGATGGAACGACGGACATCACCCGTACGGTGGCCATTGGTAACCCAAGCGATGAGATCAAACGTACTTTCACATTGGTACTAAAAGGACACATCAGTCTGGCTTCAGCTCGCTTCCCTTACGGCACGACAGGCAACCAGCTTGATACGCTAGCTCGACAACATCTATGGGCACAGGGGTATGAATATGATCACGGCACAGGTCACGGTGTAGGGCATTACCTGAATGTGCATGAAGGGCCAGGACGGATCTCGAAAGTACCGAACCCTATCGCACTGCAACCTGGGATGGTGTTTTCAAATGAACCAGGGTATTACCGCGCTGATGCCTTTGGTATCCGCATCGAAAACCTTGAACAGGTTATCGAGATCCCAACCGAGGGTGATATGACAGTGCTTGGTTTTGCCTCACTGACCCGTGCTCCTATTGATCAACGTCTTATCGATGTTTCACTAATGACCAGCCGCGAACTGGCTTGGTTAAACGATTACCACCAAAGGGTGTGGGATGACGTATCGCCTCGACTCAACGAGGAAGATAAGGCATGGTTGGCACAAGCCACCAGCCCTCTCACTAGATAACATCGAAACACGTTATCTCTTGCCTTGTCTTATCTTGAGTGGCAGTCAGTACACACTGACTGCCACTATTTTTTAAACAGGCTCGCCCTTAGGTTGGCAATGGTCGTTTGGCCTTTTTCCATGCGCTCTTCTGCCGTTACTTTCGGCTTATCGCGCTCCCATTGCAAATCATCTTGCGGCAACTCATCAAGAAAACGGCTGGGTTCCGGTTTGAGTAACTCACCATACTGACGTCGCTCTTTACATAGGGTAAAGGTCAACTCGCGCTGTGCCCGGGTGATCCCGACGTAAGCTAAGCGACGCTCTTCCTCAACATTATCTTCATCAATACTTGTTTGGTGCGGCAAGATACCCTCCTCCATCCCAATCAAGTAAACATATGGAAACTCAAGACCTTTGGAGGCATGCAGGGTCATCAGCTGGACCTGATCAGCATCATCGTCATCCTCACCTCGCTCCATCATGTCACGTAGCGTCAAACGTTGTACCACCTCTTTTAGGCTGCGCTCTTGTTGGTCATAGTTATCGCCTTCCAGATCAGCCACAATCCAGCTATAGAGATCAGAGACGTTCTTCATCCGCATCTCAGCGGCTTTAGGGCTCGGCGATGTTTCGTACAACCAATCCTCGTAATTAATATCGCGCACCAGCGCACGTACCGCAGCAACCGTATCACCGCGCTCAGCATTATCACCAAGACGAACAATCCAGTCAGTGAACTTACGCAGCGCATCCAGTCCACGCCCCGACAGGTGGTGCTCTAAGCCGAGTTCAAAGCTGGCCTCAAATAAGCTCTTACCACGCATATTGGCATAAGTACCAAGCTTCTCCAGAGTGACAGGGCCAATTTCACGGCGCGGCGTATTAACAATGCGCAAAAATGCATTGTCATCATCATGGTTAGTGAGTAAGCGCAAATACGCCATAATATCTTTGATTTCAGCGCGGGCGAAAAAGGAAGTACCGCCAGATATTTTGTATGGGATACGGTTCTGTATCATCGCTTTTTCAATTAAGCGAGACTGGTGATTACCACGATACAGAACAGAGTAATCCTTATAATCATTGTTATTCATAAAGCGGTGCGCAATCAATTCACCAACAACGCGCTCAGCTTCATGCTCTTCATTGTTGGCTGTGAGTACTTTTAATGCATCACCTTCTGCCAACTCCGAGAACAGGCGCTTATCAAATAAGTGTGGGTTATTCGCAATTAAGATATTGGCACTTTTCAAAATACGTTTTGTTGAACGGTAATTTTGCTCGAGCTTAATCACTTTTAGGGCCGGAAAGTCTGTTTGCAGCAAGCCTAAGTTTTCAGGCTGCGCACCACGCCAGCTATATATTGATTGGTCATCATCGCCAACCACGGTAAAGCGCGCCCGCTCACCAACGAGCAATTTCACTAATAAGTACTGGCTGGTGTTGGTATCTTGATATTCATCGACCAATAAGTAACGAATGCGACTCTGCCAACGCTCTTTTACCTCTGGATGAAGTTGCATCAACAACACGGGCATTAAAATGAGGTCGTCAAAATCTAGCGCGTTGTACGCCTTCATCTGCTTTTGGTACATGTCATAACAAAACGCAAAGAGCTGCTCTTGCTCACCCTTTGCGTGCGCCTTCGCCTGCTCAGGCAATAACATGGCATTTTTCCAGTTGGAGATGGTATGTACCAACTGCTTAAGTAAATCTTTATCGTTATCAAGCTGCTTTTCCGTTAGCTCTTTTAACAGCGCCATCTGATCTTGATCGTCAAACAGAGAAAAACTGCTTTTTAAGCCCAACAACTTATACTCGCGCTTAATGATCTCCAGCCCCATGGTGTGAAAGGTCGAGACCATCAAGCCTTTTGACTCTTTCTTTCCAAGGGTTTGCGCCACCCGCTCTTTCATCTCTCGGGCGGCTTTATTGGTAAACGTAACAGCAGCTATCTGGCGCGGTTTATATCCACACTGCTGCACCAAATAAGCAATTTTATTGGTAATAACACGTGTTTTCCCCGATCCCGCCCCCGCTAAAACAAGGCATGGGCCGGAAACAAACTTCACGGCTTCATTTTGGGCAGGATTTAGTTTCATCGTTATTACACCTTTCAGTTGTTGTGAACAGCATTGTAGTTGGCTGAGCTGCAATGTCTATCTCGAAGCGAATTCCGCGGGTCAACAAAATCACTACAATTAATGCTTGCATGCTGAACATTAGCCCATGTAATCTAAATGAACATTCATTCAACATCTAGGCAACGCCATGCCAACCAAAAAAGAACGGATTCTTATCGCCACAGAAATGCTCCTAGCACAATATGGCTTTGCTGGTCTATCCATGGCAATGATCGCCAAAGAGGCCAATATCGCAGCAGGCAGTATTTACACCTACTTCGCCGACAAAGAAGATCTGCTAAGCCAGTTGTATAAGTATGTTTTACAGCGTGTTGCAGAACATATGCAGAAAAACATCGATACCACTACTCCCTTGCAGCAACAGCATCAAGCGATGTGGCAAAACCTATGGAAGATGAGCCAAAGCGCGCAAGCCCCGATCATCAATCATGGCCAATTTTCTCACCTCCCTCGTCCCTTTAAATGTGACGAGCAAGAGCTAATATTTCCGCTACTTGCCGCTTTCTTTGAACATGGCAAACAGGTCAAGAGCCTAAAACCGCTCCCCAACGCAGCACTATTCATGCTGGGGTTTGAACCCGCCATCAGTTTAGGAAAAAAACATCATTCGCATCAAATCCAACTCGATGATGATGCGATCTCCCTTTGCACGGCAGCGTGTTGGGACGCCATTTCTACCTCTATTTTGGAGCACTCGATACAATGAAAAAATGGATTTTTGGCATGCTATGCCTAGCTGTATTGCTATTTGGTAGCGTGATTGGCTTTAATCTCTATAAACAGAAAATGATTGCCAATCACATGGCGAGTATGCCTGAGCCGGAGTTTCCAGTAACCGCCCTAGAAGCAACATTATCTGATTGGGTGCCGATCATTGAAGTTATTGGTTTTATTGAACCGAATCAAGGCGTCACCTTAACGACGGAAGTGGCTGGCATTATCGAGAATATCGACTTTGACTCAGGTGCAAACGTTATCAAGAGCCAGCCACTGATCTCACTCAATGCTGATGTACAAAAGGCCAACTTAGAAAGCGTCACGGCACGTCTGCCCGCTGCTGAGGCTAAGTATGTGCGTTACCAAGGGTTATTTAAAAAAGGCTCGGTCGCCAAAGAGGCCCTTGATGAAGCTCAAGCTGACTTTCTGGCCCTGCGTGCTGACATAAAATCACTGCAAGAGACCATTCAACACCGCTCTATTCAAGCGCCCTTTGCGGGGATTGTCGGCTTACGCAATGTTTTTTTAGGTCAATACCTTCAGCCTGGTGATGACATTGTGCGCTTAGAAGATATCAGCATTATGCGCCTGCGTTTCACTATCCCACAAACCCAATTGGCTGACATTTCGCTGCAGCAAAAAATGGCGATTTTTGTTGATGCCTACCCCGAGCAGACCTTTGAAGGCACCATCAGCGCCATTGAACCGGCGGTCAATTATCAGAGCGGCTTGATTCAAGTCCAAGCCGACATCCCTAACAGTAATGGGCAGCTTCGCTCTGGTATGTTTGCCCGTGCACACATCATTCTACCTGCATTAGCGGAGCAGATCGTATTGCCGCAAACCGCAATTAGCTTCAATCTCTATGGCAGTAACGTATACATCGTAGCGCAAGATGATGATGGTACACAGCGAGTAACGCAATCAGTGATCAGTGTCGGTGAACGAAAAGGCGCAGTCGCACATATTTTAGCTGGCGTTGCGTCGGGAGATAAAATTGTCACATCAGGGCAGGTGCGCTTAAGCAATGGTGCCAAGGTACGCATTGTTGAAAACAATGCCCTTACACCGCCAACCCAAACCCCACAGTTATAACAGGATAAGATGATGCGATTTACTGACACCTTTATTCGTCGTCCTGTGCTGGCGATGGCAATCAGCTTTCTGATCGCTCTGCTTGGGTTACAAGCTATTTTTAAGCTGCAGGTGCGCGAATACCCTGAAATGACCAATACCGTGGTCACCGTTACCACCAGTTACTATGGCGCCAGTGCCGATTTGATTCAGGGCTTTATTACTCAACCCTTAGAGCAGGCGATTGCACAGGCTGACAATATTGACTTCATGACCTCATCCAGTGTGATGGGGCTATCCACTATTACGGTCACAATGGCGTTAAACACCGACCCAAATGCCGCGTTGTCAGATATTTTAGCTAAAACCAATTCAGTGCGTTCGCAACTGCCACGCGAGGCCCAAGATCCCTCTGTCTCTATGTCGACCGGTTCAACCACGGCAGTGATGTATATTGGTTTTACCAGCCCAGCGCTCGATGCAAGCCAAATCACCGATTACCTCGAGCGGGTCACCAAACCGCAACTCTTTACGGTCAACGGGGTATCCAAGATCGACCTCTATGGTGGTATCGCCTACGCCCTACGTATCTGGTTAGACCCAGCAAAAATGGCCGCTTACAACCTTACTGCGAGTGATACGATTAATGTCCTGAGTGCCAATAATTACCAATCGGCGACAGGGCAAGCAATTGGTGAGTTTGTGCTTTATAACGGTTCTGCCAATACCCAAGTCAGCACCGCTGAAGAGCTTGCGCAATTGGTTGTCGCAGAGAGAGACGGGCAAGTCATCCGCATCGGCGATATTGCAACAGTATCTTTGGAGAAGAGCCACGATACGTATCGTGCGTCTGCTAACGGTCAAGAGGCTGTAGTCGCAGCCATCAATGCCGCCCCAAGCGCCAATCCCATCAATATTGCAAAAGACATTAATGCGTTACTGCCCGCATTAACGGAGAATATGCCCGATAATATCAAGATGGCGGTGTTATACGACTCTACGGTGGCCATCAATGAGTCAATTCAAGAGGTCATTAAGACGATTGTTGAAGCCGCATTGATCGTTTTGATCGCTATCACCTTGTTTTTAGGTTCTTTCCGCGCCGTTATCATTCCTATCGTCACGATTCCATTATCTCTGATTGGTATCGCGGTTTTAATGCAGATGTTTGGCTTTTCATGGAACTTGATGACACTGCTGGCCATGGTATTGGCCATTGGCATGGTGGTCGATGATGCGATTGTCGTACTGGAGAATGTGGATCGACACATTAAACTCGGCGAAACTCCGTTTCGGGCCGCGATTATTGGTACACGCGAAATTGCCGTACCAGTTATCTCAATGACCCTTACCCTAGCCGCGGTTTATGCACCCATTGCACTCATGGGCGGCATCACCGGATCACTGTTTAAAGAGTTCGCTCTTACATTAGCTGGCGCTGTATTTGTCTCTGGGATCATCGCGCTAACCCTTTCGCCAATGATGTGCTCTAAGTTGCTAAAAGCCCATCAGCAGCCGAGCCGCTTTGAAAGCCTTGTTCATCGCCTACTGGAGAGTATCACCAACGGTTATGCTCGACTGTTAGATCGTGTCTTAGCACGCCGCCCTGCAATCGTCCTCTTTGCACTGATTGTATTTACATGCCTACCAATACTGTTTCGCTTTATTCCAACCGAGCTGGCCCCTTCAGAAGACAAAGGCGTGATGATGTTAATAGGAACCGCGCCGGCAAATGCCAACCTTGATTTCATTGAAAACAGTATGAATGATGTCAATCAGGTCCTAAGCGATCAGCCGGAAGTGAAGTTTGCACAGGTTTTTTCTGGCGTGCCTGTATCTAATCAGGCCTTTGGCATTGCTTCAATGGTACCTTGGAGTGAACGAGAAGCGAGTCAATCTGATGTGGTCAATCGTGTGTCGGGCTTAATCAGAGATGTTCCGGCCATGAATGTTACCACCTTCCAAATGGCTGAATTGCCCGGAGCGGGGTCTGGATTGCCCATCCAATTTGTCATCACAACGCCCAACCCGTTTGAAAGCTTATTTCAAGTGGCCAGCGAAGTGCTAACCAAAGTGCAAAGTAGCCCTTATTTTGTCTATTCAACCCTCGATTTAAACTATGACTCGGCGACGATGCAGCTCAATATCGACAAGGACAAAGCTGGTGCGTACGGCATCACAATGCAGGAGATTGGAACCACTCTTAGCACCATGATGGCTGATGGTTATGTTAACCGCATCGATATCGCTGGCCGATCTTATGAAGTTATTCCACAAGTCGCGCGCCAATTTCGTCTCAACCCAGAGGAGCTTAACGGTTACTATGTACGGGCCGCGGATGGGCAAGTCGTGCCATTAGGAAGCCTCATCACTATCGATGTTATTGCAGCACCAAAAACTCTGCCCCATTTCAACCAACTTAACTCTGCCAGCATTGGCGCAGTACCAGCACCAGGCGTGGCGATGGGCGATGCGATTGACTGGTTTACTCGTGAAGGCGCTCAGACTCTTCCCATTGGCTATCAATATGATTTTATGGGCGAAGCGCGACAGTTTGTCAGTGAAGGTAATGCTCTCTATGCCACCTTTTTGCTGGCGCTTGCCGTCATTTTTCTCGTCCTTGCGATTCAGTTTGAATCCTTACGCGATCCCTTAGTTATCTTGGTTTCGGTTCCCTTAGCAGTTAGTGGGGCACTGATTGCGCTTGCTTGGGGGGCGGCATCAATGAACATCTACTCTCAGATTGGCCTAATTACGCTGATTGGACTGATAACCAAACACGGCATTCTTATCTGTGAGGTCGCCAAGGAGCAACAACTGCACCATCAAATGGATCGCTTTGCTGCCGTTAAAGAGGCTGCCAAGGTACGTCTGCGGCCAATTTTGATGACCACCGTCTCTATGATTGCCGGATTAATACCACTCATGCACGCGACTGGTGCTGGAGCGGCACAACGATTTAGTATTGGGATTGTGATTGTTTCTGGCTTGGCAATCGGTACTGTCTTTACCTTGTTTGTCTTGCCCGTGATATACACCTTCCTCGCCTCGGAACATAGACCTTTACCTGTATTTGAAGAGGCTAAAGATTCAATCTAACGTGAGCTGATGAAAAGAGAAAGGCGGCGCTGGTCGCCTTTTTTACACAAAGTACGGTCTACTCAGGACATCCCGAGAACCATTGCTTACAATGGGGAAACGAAATTCAAGGAGTGAGAAAATGATCGACCCAAAAAAACTAGAATCTCTTGCCAAGCAAATCCAGGACGCGATGCCGCAACCAGTAAAAGAGCTCGGCAATGATGTTGAAAACAAGGTGAAGCAGGTCATTCAGGCACAACTAGGCAAGCTTGACGTAGTCAGCCGTGAGGAATTTGATGTGCAAACTCAGGTGTTATTGCGCACAAGGCAGAAATTGACTGAGCTTGAGAGTAAACTATCGGCGTTAGAGTCGAGATTTGCCCCTACTGATTCTGATGACCAGCAGTAGAACGACAAAAAAAACCGGCTTCATGCCGGTTTTTTATTCTTTAGCGGGACTTAACCGCCAACCGCAATGTCTTTCATGTCAGTCATATAACCACGCAACTCAGCACCAATCCACTCAACAGGGTGATTACGAATCGCGTCATTGATATTAATCAGTGTGCTGTTATCAACCTGATTACTGCGCTCACCTAACCCTTGTCCAATCACATCACTACCCACATCTTGCATGAATTTTTCACGCAGTAATGGCGTCGCGACATTGGCAAATAGGTAGTTGCCATATTCAGCGGTGTCAGAGATAACCACGTTCATCTCATACAGACGCTTACGCGCAATGGTGTTAGCAATCAATGGCAGCTCATGTAGTGATTCGTAGTACGCTGACTCTTCAATGATGCCCGAGTCAGTCATGGCTTCAAACGCCAGCTCTACGCCCGCTTTTACCATCGCAACCATTAAAATACCGTTATCGAAATACTCTTGTTCCGTGATTTCAATGTCGCTATCTGGGTAATTTTCAAACGCCGTATCACCAGTTTCTGCACGCCAGCGCAGCAAGTTAGCATCGTCGTTATCCCAGTCTGCCATCATTCCTGCCGAGAAATCGCCAACAATAATATCGTCCATGTGTTTGTTATACAGTGGGCGTAGAAGATCTTTTAGCTCTTCAGCCAGCTCAAATGCTTTCACTTTGGCAGGGTTTGTAAGGCGATCCATCATGTGGGTGATGCCACCAAACTTCAGTGCTTCGGTGATTGTTTCCCAACCGTATTGCAGCAATTTTCCGGCATAACCCGCATCAATGCCCTCAGCAATCATCTTCTCATAACAAACGATAGAGCCTGCCTGTAACATGCCGCATAAAATGGTTTGTTCACCCATTAGATCGGATTTAACTTCAGCTACAAATGAAGACTCTAAGCAACCTGCACGGTGACCACCTGTGCCTGCAGCCCAAGCCTTGGCGATATCCCAACCTTCTTCTTGAGGATCATTTTCAGGGTGAACCGCTAGTAACGTCGGTACGCCAAAACCACGCTTGTACTCTTCTCGTACTTCAGTACCAGGACACTTAGGCGCAACCATGACAACGGTAATATCACTACGGATCTGCTGACCCACTTCAACGATATTAAAACCGTGTGAGTACCCCAACGCCGCCCCTTCTTTCATTAACGGCATAACGGTTTCAACAACATTTGAGTGCTGCTTGTCAGGGGTAAGGTTGATCACCAAGTCAGCGCTAGGGATAAGCTCTTCATAGCTACCGACAGCAAAGCCATTATCTACTGCGTTTTGATATGATTGACGTTTTTCATCAATTGCCACCTGACGCAATGCATAAGAGATAGTCAAGCCAGAGTCACGCATATTCAAGCCTTGGTTTAGCCCTTGCGCGCCGCAGCCAACAATGACAACACTTTTTCCTTTCAGGTAATCTGCTTCGTTTGCAAATTCGGCTTTGTCCATGAAGCGACATACACCCAACTGAGCAAGCTGCTCACGTAAATTCAAAGTATTAAAGTAATTTGCCATCTCGACATTCTCCGTGATTTTTAATCCATGTAGGTGTTAACCCGATAAAAACAGTCTAAATCAGGTCAGTTGTTGCTTAAAGTGATATATTATCAACAACACCTTGCAAAAAATGCAACATGACGCAAAAGACAATAATGAATATAAAAAATCTCCAGCTTTTTGTTCACCTCTGCGACTCGAAAAGCTTCCATCAAACAGCGCAAATGAATCACGTTAGCCCTTCGACTTTAAGCCGAATTATTCAGCGCTTAGAAGCCGATATAGGTCAAACCCTTTTCATACGAGACAATCGCAGTGTCGAACTGACCAATGCAGCAAAAAAAATGTACCCCGTTGCTGTCAACATGGTGTCAGATTGGCAGCACCTAAAATCACTGTCCGATAATGATGACGCCTTACTGGTGGGTGAAGTGAGTTTGTTTTGCTCGGTGACAGCCAGTTATAGCCACCTACCAACAGTACTTAGCCAATTTCGGCTCAACTACCCTCAAATTGAAATAAAACTCTCAACGGGTGACCCTGCACAAGCAGTCCAGAAAGTTTTAAATGATGAAGTGGATGTAGCCATTGCTGCAAAACCAGATTTGCTACCGAATAAGCTGGCATTTACACGGATAGGAGAGGTCCCTCTGTCAATCATTACACCGACATTAGCAACCAGTTTTAGTAAAAGTTTGAGTGCACCCGTAGCAGAATGGGATGAGGTGCCATTTATTGTTCCTGATTCCGGGACAGCACGAGAAAGAGTTGAGCAGTGGTTTCGGTACCACAAATTAAAGCCCAACATCTATGCGCAAGTAGCAGGGCATGAGGCTATCGTTAGCATGGTTGCATTAGGGTTTGGCGTCGGTATCGCACCTGATGTGGTGATCGATAACAGCCCAGTCAAAGATAAAGTTGAGAGGCTAAATATTGGTAGCGTAAGACCATTTGAACTAGGTCTGTGCTGTAAGAAAAATCGCTATCAAGAGCCGATTATCAACGCACTCTTTGAGCTGATGGGATAAATCACTCTCCGCTACCATTCGTAATGGTAGTATGAGCAATAGATATAGAAAAAGGCCTCAGCATTTCTGCTGAGGCCTTCTTAAAGATGGCAGGGGTGGAGAGATTCGAACTCCCAACACGCGGATTTGGAATCCGCTGCTCTGCCAATTGGAGCTACACCCCTATTGTCTCAGTTTTTAAGAGCTGAAACTCTGA